>DATBAT010000459.1:0-20460 GCA_036271375.1 Terriglobales bacterium | reverse complement strand
GAATTTTTCCGGCCCAACAATACCGCGGCACAGCCGTATTCGTTTGGCGCTTCAGAACCGCCCGGCGCCCTGAAACACCATAACTTCGGGGCCACTATCGGCGGCCCGATCAAGAAAGACAAGCTATTTTTCTTTGGCTCTTACGAAGGATTTCGGCTGCGCGATCGCTTCTCGGAACTGCTCGACGTTCCGCCCGCCGGGCAAATCAAATATCTGCCGAACGGAGACGTCGACCTTTCTGGCATGATCGACCCCATCACCGGCAACCAGGTCCCAATCTACGATCCTCAGTTCTACGCCGACAATTTCTATTCCCAACAGTTTGACGGAAACATTATTCCGGCTGACCGGGTAAGTCCCGCTGGTAAGGCGATCCTCCAGAACTTCTTCCCCGCCCCGAACCTGCCGGGCATACTCAACGGCTGGTATCAGAATTATCAAGGGTCACAAGCCTTCAGCCAGAACAACAACAACATCGACACACGCGTGGACTTCAACCTTTCCGAACACGACGCATCTCCGGCGTCTATCACTACGGCGACCTGAAAGAAGGCCTGGGCGACCAATACGCCGGTGACATTCCGGTAGCAGGAGGCGGCACAACCGACAGCGCCATCCAGAACAATTCACTCGACCAGTCGATGTCGCTAAACGAGACGCACATTTTTTCGCAGAACTGGCTCAACGAATTTCGTTTCGGCTATTCAAGGTTTCGCCTGGATGAAACCGACCTGCTCAATAAGAGCGACGCAGCCGACAAGTTCGGCGTGGGGAATGTGAATCTTGCGGGATTCCCCGCTACCCAGGGCTTTCCCCAACTGTTTCTGGGGACTGGTTATAGCACCGGGGGCTCAACCTATCTCCCGCTATTTTTCCGCGACAATAATTTTCAGATCACGGACAGCGTTTCCGGCAAAATCGGGAAGCATGATATTAAGTTCGGGGTCGATTGGCGGCGTCTGCGCGCGAATCCGAACTTCTCCTTGTTCCCGACAGGCTACCAATACTATTACGGCGCTTATGCCAGCCTTACCAGCGACCCAACGTACGCCACCGCCGACTACAGCGCCTTCTTCGGCAATGGCGGTACAGACATTGCCGATTTGCTCTTGGGACTGCCGGGGCAGGTGTTTATCGGGCTGCAGCTGAACAACCCGACAACCCAGAGCTGGGAAACCGGGCTGTTTGTCCAGGATTCCTGGCAGGTGACTCCGCGTCTGGTCTTGGATTACGGCGTTCGCTATGACTACCAGGCGCCTTATACCGAGCCCGACAATCAGGCGGCCAACTTCGACCCTGCTTCCCTGAGCTTCCTGGTAGCGGGCAAAGGCGCGAACTCGAATTCGCTGTTAGAACCGGACAAAAACAATTTTGGACCGCGGATTGGACTTTCTTACCGGATCGGTGAAAAGACGGTGATTCGAGCCGGCTACGGAATTTATTATTCACCGGAGAACGACGCGCGCAGCGACGTTTTCACCAAGAACTATCCCTTCAATGTGCAGCGGTTCTATGCAAGTTCGCCGGGTTTTTTCGATTACCAACTTGACGCCGGGATTCCCCGTGATACGACTCTGCCTCCTATTCCCGCGAATGGCGTGATTGCCGCCGCTGATATTCCCGATGGCGGCACAGCTCAGTTTTTCTACGTTGACCCTCGGCTGCGCACCGGATATTCGGAACTCTATAACTTCACCATTCAGCGCGAACTCATGGCCAATCTGTCCCTTGAGGTTGGATACGTGGGATCGGGCGGACGCAAGCTGCCCTACTCCGTAGGCGACATCAACAAGGTCGACGGCGCGACCGGCACGCGCCGCATCACCGATCTTTTGGGACAGATTCAGGGGCAGTACGCCATCGGCAACAGCAGCTACGATTCGTTGCAAGCCAAGCTGACCCGGCGGTTCTCCAGCGGACTCAGCTTTCAAGGCTCGTATACCTTCGGAAAAGGAATCGATAACGGTCCCGCGCCTTTCAATCTCGGGAAGGGCATCAATAGTCACAATCAGCCGCAGGACCCTTTCAACATCGGGGCCGAGCGTGCCGTTTCTGACAACGACATCAAGCACAACCTGATCTTCAATGCGATCTATGAACTGCCGGTCGGCCACGGCAAGCGCTTTTTCGGCGACTGGTCAGGCGCTGCGCAGGCGGTCCTTGGCGGCTGGCAACTTAACTCGATTTTTGAGGCCCACAGCGGGTTGCCGGTGAATATTATTCAGAACGGCAGAAACAACGTTGATCCGGGATTGCGGCCCAATCTCATTGCAGATCCTGTACTGGACCGCGGCGACCGGACGATCCAAAAGTACTTCAACACTGCTGCTTTCTGTGTGCCTTCTCCTTCGGACACCGATTGCCCCGCCCTGGGAGCCAATGGGATTGGCACATCGCCTCGTAATCCCATTCGAGGACCGGGATTCGTAAACACCGATCTTTCCCTGTTCAAGGAATTTTCTTTTTCCGAGGCGCGGAAATTCCAGTTCCGCTTCGAATTTTTCAATCTTTTCAATACTCCACATTTTTCCAATCCCGGGTCGGACTTAAACGATATTGGTTCGTTTGGCAGGATCGATGGCACGAACGGTGATCAACGGCAAATCCAGTTTGCGCTGAAGTTCCTGTTCTGAGGATGCTGCGGCGATCGCTTTTGGGCCTGATTTCCTTGCTGGCTGCCGTTCCTGTCGCGGCCCAGCCCGCTTTTTATCTGCACCAAGACGACCGCGTCGTTTTCTACGGCGACAGCATTACCCAGTTTTATCAGTACAACGCGTTCGTAGAGACCTATGTGGTCTCGCGATGGCCGGGATTGAACATTCGCTTCATCAATGCGGGATGGAGCGGGGATTGGGTAGTTGGCGGTGGCGGCGGGACTGCCGATGAGAGGCTCGCGCGCGATGTGGTCGCCAACAGGGCTACTGTCGCGACCGTCATGGTAGGGATGAACGACGGCGCGTATCAGAAGTTCGATCAGGCGTTCTTCGATGTTTATACCAAGGGCTACGAGCATCTGCTGGATGTGTTGCATCAGTCGTTGCCGGGGTTACGGGTCACGCTGTTGCAGCCTTCGCCGTACGATGACGTCACACATGCTCCGGAGTTCGAAGGCGGATACAACGCCGTCATCGCACGATATGGGCAGTTTGTTGGCGAGTTATCCAAGCGCCGCAATTTTATGGCGGTCGACTTCAATGCTCCGCTGGTCGCGGTTTTGCAGAAGGCAAACGCGACTGATCCCGTAGTCGCGGCAAAAATCATTCCGGACCGCATACACCCGGCAGCAGCCGGTGGGCTAGTGATGGCGGCAGCTTTGCTCAAAGCCTGGAACGCAGCGCCGGTCGTGACTTCCGTCGAACTGGACGCGCGGCGGGGGCGGGTGGAGCGATCCGAAAATACTGTGGTCAGCGATATCCAGAAGGGCGATGTATTTTCCTGGATACAGCTTGATCAGGCGCTGCCGCTGCCTATCGACACCGCAGATCCGGTGCTGGCGCTGGTGGTGAAGTCCAGCGACGTCGTCGAGACTCTCGATCAAGAAACGCTGCGGGTCACTGGCCTTCGCGCCGGGACCTATTTGCTGAAGATCGACGGCATTGCTGTCGGCCCCTTCACTGCCGAGCAACTGAACCAGGGAACAAATCTTGCTTTGCTGCCCACCCCGATGCTGAAGCAGGCATTGGACGTTTACGCTCTGACCATGCGCCGCAACGACGTCCGGATCACCGCCTGGCAGAACGTGCAATACGGATTGCGCAAGGAAACATCCCCGCACGTCGTGGAAGCGACTGCCGCTCTGAACGCGCTGGAAGAGGACATTCTCGCCCAGCAGCGTCAGGCTGCCGTGCCTCAGCCTCATCACTACGAGCTTGTGCGTCAAGAAGAGCATTAGAATTTAGCAAATGCCGAAATACATTTGCCTCTGGCTTTTGCTGTGGACCATCGGCGCGCAGGCAAAAACCTACTACGTTGACTCCGCTACGGGCGATGACCAACGGGCAGGCACATCCCCGGAAGCCTCATGGAAGTCTCTGGCGAAAATCAACGGCACTATATTTCTCCCCGGCGACGCTCTTCTTTTGAAATCTGGTTCAGCCTGGACTGGTCAGTTGTGGCCCAAAGGCTCCGGCACTGAAAAGCAAGTCATCACGCTCGGCAAATATGGAACCGGACCCAATCCCCTCGTCGAAGGTCAGGGCCAGGTCGAAGACGCTTTCCTGCTGAAGAACCAGGAGTATTGGGAAGTCAGCGATCTCGAACTCTCCAATCACGCCGATAAACCGGCCGTCCGGCGAGGAGTTCACGTCACCGGGGAAAACTTCGGTGAGCTTCATCACATCTATCTGCGATCACTCATCGTGCACGACGTCAGCGGTGCGGATGACTCGAAAGAAAACGGCGGCATCATTTATACGTCGAATGGAAAAGCGAAGCCGACGCGGTTTGTCGACCTGCGGATCGAGAACAACCACGTCTTCCACACCGACCGCAATGGCATCTCGGGTTGGTCGACGCACTGGGCGCGGTCTTCCTGGTATCCCAGCCTGGGGGTTGTGGTGCGCGGCAATCATCTCGAAGATATCGGCGGCGACGGCATCATGATCGCCGTCACCGACGGCGCCCTGATCGAGCACAACGTGGTCGCACATGCCAACCAGCGCTCCGAGGGATACAACATCGCCATCTGGTCGTGGAGCGCCGACAACACGACGATCCAATTCAATGAAGCTTATGGAACGCGCAGCGAGCACGACGGCGAGGGCTTCGACTCCGATTGGAACAGCCGTAATACGCTGATTCAATACAACTACAGTCACGACAACGAAGGTGGATTCCTGCTGATCTGCAACAGCGGCGAGACCGGGCCAGAGAGCATCGGCAATGTCGGCACCATTGCGCGCTACAACATCAGCCAGAATGATCACAACCGCGGCATCAATCTGGCAGGGCCGGTCAAGGACACGCAGATCTACAACAACACGATTTACGTCGGGAAATCTCACAAGACCGATGTGCTGGTTTACTCCGACTGGTTCGGATGGGCGGACAATACATCGATCTTCAACAATATCTTTTACGTCGAAGGCGAAGGACAAATCGCCTACGGAACTGTCCGCGATAAAATGACCGGTCATCACTCGACTGCACCCGGCCTGGGCAAGAGCATCGGCAATCGTTTCGATTCCAACATTTATTTCGGCCTACCCGCAGTGGACGATCAACATGGGCTGACTTCCGATCCCCTGTTCGCCCTTCCCGGCGATGGCCCGCAGGGATATGTTCTGCGTGCCAATTCCCCTGCCATTGACTCCGCAAAGCCGCTAGAAAAGCAGAGGGACTACTTCGGCACACCAATCCCGGCCTGCGGCGGAGTGGATCGCGGCGCAGTCGAAACCTCCACTTGCGCGCCTGCAAAGCATTAGCAATCGGCTTCTTTCCACGCCGCCAAACTTAGGTCACTACAAAATCCCTTTCCGAAAACCGCGCGAAACCCGTGTTCTACACGGATTTGCCGGGTTTTTGCCGGAATGGCACGGTCGTGCGTCATATCGCCGCTTGGTAACTTGCGCGTTCATTCACCTTAGTGACCTTGGGTAAACCAAACTCCCCGCCGATACTGGGCCAACGCAAAGCCTGCACACTGGCCGACGGGCTTTCCAAAAATCCCTAGTTGGAAGGCAGCACGATGAAAGTTAGGTTTCCATTTTCCCCGGTGTGCGTTGTACTCTTGTTCGCCTCTATTGGCGCATACGCCAAGGCCAAGCCAGCGGTTAGAGTGTCGGGTAAGGTCCATCTCGCCGCAGTCCAGGTTACCCACGCTTCATCCACCGTTCATTTTGTGGCTAGTTCAAGCACCACCTGCGCCAAGGGCATTTCCGCCATGGGCATCTACACGGGCTTTCACCGCCGCGTGTTTACAGTTAAGGGAAACAAGCTGGATGCAACGATCAAGCTGCCTCCCGGCAAATATGACGCGGTGGTCCAGGAGTGGGATAACTGCCACAGCACTGCAAAAGTTCACGTGCCTCTAGTTATGGCGAAGCCGGCCAAAGGCAACGATAAGCCGACTGCAGGCGACCCGCCGAGCGACAATCCGCCGCCCAGCGAAGGGTCGACCTCGACATTGTCGGCGAAGCTGGCGAACAACACCAGCGCGGCTGACACTTTCAAGACGCAGAAGAACGGAAACCTCGGCGCCGGCAACGTCAGCAAAGTGGATATTCGTACGCTGCTTTATCCGGGGGCGACCAGCGAGATCTACGCTGAGTTGCAGCCTTGGTTCGGCGACCACCGTCACATGGAGGTGGGCTATTCCTCATGGGACCCGGCGCAGGTCGAAAAGCAGTTGACCGACATGATGAGCCGCGGCATTACCGGCGTGGTCATCGACTGGTATGGACCCTCAGACCGCACCGAGCCCACCACCGTGGCCTGGATGGCGGCGGCGGAAAATCATCCGGGATTCAAAGTGATCATCATGATCGACAAGGGCGCGGTCAGCCTGAGCCCCTGCCAGGGATGCAATCCCACGCAGACCATGATCTACCTGACCAAGTATGTGATGGACCACTACGCCTCTTCTCCCGCCTACGCAACGTGGAATGGCAAAGCGGTCATCACCGAATTCGATCTTGACCTGCACTTCAAGTTTGATTGGAAGAACATCGAGGCTTCGACGCCGTCGAACATCGCGCGGATCTTCATGCACTCCAGTGGATTTGCCCATGCCAACAGCGCGGGAAGTTACTCGTGGATGAACGCGACCTCCAAAACGTTCGGCATGGATTACCTCACCAACTTTTACAAGACGGCCGCAAAGTCTCCCGACCTGATGGCCTGGGGCGCGGGCTACAAGGGTTTCAACGACACGCTGGCGTCGTGGAGCCTGAGGCGCGTGGTGGGACAGAATTGCGGCCAGACCTGGCTGCAATCGTTTGAGAAGCTCAATAGCTATTACAACTCCGGCAACCAGCTGCCGATTCTGCAACTGGTCACCTGGAACGACTACGAAGAAGGCACCGAGATGGAATCAGGCATCGACAACTGCCTGACAGTTTCGGCGTCGGCAGCCGGCGCGCAGTTGAAGTGGTCGGTCAACGGCAACGAAAACACCGTGGACCATTACACGATCTTCTTCAGCCCGGATGGAGAAAACCTGCGCGAGTTGAATAACCTGCCTGCGGGAACCCACACCATGGACTTGAGTCCCTTCAGCCTCGGCGAAGGCAGCGTCTATGTGCAGGCGGTCGGCAAACCGTCGATCAAGAACCAGATGTCAGGAGCGGTAAAGACGCAGTAGCTTCACTGAAAAGTATTGCAACCGTCAATCGTTCCGCCGGTGAACCCCCGCTGGAACCAGGCTTTGCGGTCTGCTGAGGACCCATGAGTGAAGGTGTCGGGGTTCACCTGGCCAGTAGACATTTTCTGCAAACGGTCGTCGCCTACCGCGGCGGCCGCGCCCAGGGCCGAATCCAGGTCGCCCGATTCCAGTAAGTTTCGCTGCTCGGTAGTGTGGGCCCAGATTCCAGCAAAGCAATCCGCCTGTAATTCCAACTGCTGAGAGAATTTACTTTCCAAACGCGGATTCGCCTGCCGCGCCTCCATCACTTTACTTTCGATCCCCAACAGATTCTGAATGTGGTGGCCCATTTCGTGAGCGAGCACGTAAGCTTCCGCGAATTGGCCGGGGGCGCCGAAGCGTTGCTGTAGCTCGGTGTAGAAGCCGAGATCGATATACACCTTCTCGTCTCCCGGACAATAAAACGGTCCGCTGGCCGACTGGGCCATGCCGCATGCCGAGTCGATGGAATCGCGGAAGAGAACCAGTTTCGCGTGGCGATATCGCGTGCCCCGGTCTGCCAGGATTTTGCTCCAGGTCGCCTGCGTATCGTTCAGAACAAATGTCACGAACTCGACCAAAGGTTTCTCGGCCGCGTCTTGCCCGGCGCGCGGTTGGCTCTGCGTTGCGCCCGCCGGCGCGGAAGAGTTGCTGCTGAGCAGCGTGAAGAAATTGCGATGGAAGACGAGGCTTAGGATTGCGACGATGATGATCCCCCCGATGCCAAGGTGAATTCCGCCAAAACCTCCGCCGCCACTGCTATCGCGGCGATCCTCGACATCTTCATCGCTGCCACCCGGTGTCCAACGCATTTTGCCCCCTCGATTCCGGCTACGATCTCGCCGGGTCTTGGAGAGTCTAAATGTTTGGCAGATTCTGCGGTAGCCGCGGCTCGGTTATGATTGGACGCCTAAATCGTTTCGGGGGCCTATGCGCACTTCCAAGTTTCTCCTGATTTTTTGCCTGCTCTCTTCTTATGTTTTTGCTACCGATGTCCTGCTGAAGAACGTCAACATCTACGACGGAACGGGCAAGCCACCATTCCACGCGGATGTACGCGTTCACGGGAATCGCATCGCTGTAATCGCCGCGCATCTTGAAGCAGCTCCGGGTGAGACCGTCAGGGATGAGCACGGATTGGCCCTCGCCCCAGGATTCATCGATATGCACAGCCACGGCGATCACGGATTGCTGAAGGATCTGGACGCCGCGACCATCTCGCGCCAGGGCGTGACGACTATTTTCGTTGGCCAGGATGGCGAGTCGAACTATCCGCTACGCGATTATTTCGCCAGCCTGGAGAAGACGCCGGCGGCGATCAACCTCGCGAGCATGATCGGGCAGGCGACCTTGCGAGAGAAGGTGATGGGGAAAGATTTGTTCCGCCCGTCGACGCCGGATGAACTGGCAAAGATGAAAACGCTACTCACAACCGAATTGCAGGCCGGAGCGTTTGGGCTCTCCACTGGACTGGAATATGAGCAGGCGCATTTTTCCACTACGGAAGAGGTCGTCGAGCTTTCGAAGATTGCGTCGGCGTCCGGCGGGTTTTATATCAGCCACGTGCGCGACGAGGCCAACAAGGTATTCGACTCCTACGACGAGATATTACGTATAGGTCGCGAGGCAAAAATTCCGGTTGAGATCACGCACATCAAGCTGGGATCAACTCCGGTATGGCATCTCGCGTCGACCCGGATGCCGAAGTATTTTGCCGATGCAAAGCGCGAGGGAGTCGATCTTAAGGCCGACGTCTATCCCTATACCTACTGGCATTCCACGATTCGCGTCATCGTCACCGACCGTGATTTCTACAATCCGGAAAAAGTTGCCAAGGCGCTTGAGGACAACGGCGGCGCGGCGGCAATCCGCCTGGCACACTACACGCCCGAGCCCGCTATGGCTGGCAAGAATCTCGCAGAAGTCGCTGCCGCATGGAAAATCACTCCAGTCGAAGCTTACATGCGGATCGTCAGAGCCACCATCGCCGAAATAGATACCGATGCCGAGATGGAGGACATCATCGGCACTTCGATGAGTGAGGACGATGTCCGCTGGTTCATCGCGCAGCCTAACATAATGTTTTGCAGCGACGGAGAATTGCATGGAGCGCATCCGCGTGGGGCGGGCGCATTTCCGCGCGTGCTGGGACGCTATGCACGCGACGAGAAGGTGCTTCCTCTGGAACTCGCGATCCACAAAATGACGGGGTTGTCCGCCGAGCAACTTGGATTGAAAGATCGCGGACGTATCGCAGAGGGCTTCGTGGCTGATCTCGTGGTGTTTGATCCTGCAACCATCATCGACCAATCGACTATTGAGCACCCGGAGCTGCCGCCGCTAGGCATTCCTGATGTGATGGTTTCTGGTGAGTGGGTAATCGATGGCGGAAAGGTTACGGGAAAGCATCCGGGGCAAGTGTTGAAGAGCGGAGCTTTGCGCCCGTAGTCATCGGCGTAACCATTACTGAAGGCACAGATCCGAGGTACTGAGGATTAGACCGATACAGGAAAGCCCTGATGGGCAGTGCACGGCAACGCCGCTAAAGTCTTCTTCCAAGGAGGCTGGATGCAAAATCAGACCATAGAAACCTGGCGGACACTGTGCCAGGAAGCAACGGGACCTCACCCCCTCGGCGTGATAGTTCACCGAAGCAGAACTTTACTGAAGCGGACGTTCTGGGAAAGGAGATTTTTGCTGCGCGGCGCTCGCTTGCGAATGCGCGCCCTGCGAAGAAGGCGACATAAAAATCGCGCCCGCGCCGCTGCGATCGTCCACGCAATCTAATCCCTCGCCCTCGAACCCAGCCCTTCCCTCATGCCCCACATACCAAAGCTAGAGAAAGGGATTTTCGATTCGCACCCCTTCAACAGTTTGACCGGAATTCAAGTCTTCGGACAGCAGCCGATCCGCCCCACTCCTGGAAGCCGAGGCAAGAATCAGTGAATCCCAAAAACTAAGTTTTGATCGGTCTTCAATCCGGAAGGCGGCCAGGATATCCTCAGGGTTTGCGGGAACGCACCACACCGAATAACTTTGAATGACCAGTCGGGCAATTTCTCTTGCCAAAGGCTGTTGGATCTTGCGAGTTACAGTTATATAAAACTCCTGCAACACTTGCATGCTCAGTACCCCGGTTTGTTCCGCCCACAGGACGCGCAGAGCAGCTTGCGCCTTCGCTTGTTTTCCCGGCACCTTGGAGTCGTAAGCATAGATCAGCACGTTAGAATCGACGAAGGTCTTAGCGCTCATGCAATTTGTCGCGGTCGATGGCGCCACTAGTGCCCAATGGCAGGCTACGGTCAAATAAACTAAGGGCTCCGCGCTCCGCGCGGCGGTAGGTTTCATCCTCCCCAATCAGTAGTTCAACTTGCTGAGCCACCAACCCACTGATCGACGTGCCTTTCCGCGCGGCAATGATCCTCGCCTTGCGAATGGTTTGAGGGGCCAGACTGATAGTAAGATTTTGCTTGGCTCGCATGACTACACGTATTTTACGTGTTCGGGGGATTACGGGTCAATCGCAAAATTTGCCTTTATACTGGAGGCGAAAGGGATCCCCGAAAATATGGCCGCGCTGATTGACGCAATCGACATCAAACGCAAAATGTTCTTTGAGTTTGAGAACACTCCTTTTCACTGCATCGATGCTGAGGTAAATACGCCCACAGCACGCGGAGGCCAGACCCTGGTGCGCCTGAAGATGCGCAATCTGCTCACCAATGCGGTCTTCGAAAAATCGTTTAAGGCGAGCGACAAGTTCAAGGAACCAGATCTGGACGATGTTCCCGCGTCGTATCTCTACAGCGACGGGGAAGGTTCGCACTTCATGGACCAGAAAACCTTCGAGACCCTGACCCTCAGTGAAGAGATGGTAGGAAACGCGTTGGATTATTTGACAGAAGGCGCCTTACTTGAGTTGCGCAAGTACAACGGAAATCCAATTGGTCTCGCTTTGCCGACGTTCGTCGAGCTCAACGTCGCCCAGACCGAGCCCGGCGTAAAAGGTGATTCCTCCAGCGGCAGCGTGACCAAGACGGCGAAGTTAGAGACTGGCCTCGAAATCCGCGTTCCCCTCTTCATCAAAGAAGGCGAAAAAGTAAAAGTCTCGACTGAGAACGGTGAGTTCGCCGGAAGGGCCTGAGCCGAACTCCGGCAAACCCGGCTTCCGACGCCGGGTTTCGTGTTTGTAACCGAGGATTCACAGTCCACAACTACCTTGATTGTTGGTGAGTTTTGGGTTATACAGCTTCACTTGGTTTTGTGGAGGAAATATGAAGCGGTTGTTGTCTCTTGCGGTTGTTCTCTGCTGTGCTTCCGGTGCATTCGCTCAACTCACCCAACAACAAAAAGTCACGGATTTTAAAGCCATTGTCGCGCTTTACGACAAAAATTACGGCCCTTATGAATGGAAGGTAAAGGCTTTCGATTACGACCTGCTAAAGGTCCAGCACTGGTTGGACGAGGTCAATGCATCGTCCACCGACTTACAGTTCTACGACATCTGCGTACGTTACGTCGCCAGCCTGCGCGACTCCCACGACGAATTCGTACTTCCTTCGTATTACGAAGCTTTCCTGCCCATCACCGCCGATATTTATGACGGCAAAGTGCTGATCGATTTTATCGACCGCAGCGCGCTCGATCCGCAAACCTATCCGTTTATTGAGGGTGACGAACTGCTTTCCGTGAACGGAAAAAGTGTGGCGCATTGGATAGAGGAACTGGCACCCTATGCGGTAAATGGAGAAGCCAACCCCGTAAGCCGCAATCGGTTGGCAGTCGGAATAATGCTTGACCGTTACCAAGGCTGGTATACCTTCGCGGAAAAAATCCAACCGGGTGATACTGCCACCATCGTGGTCAAAAGCAACGGTAAGACCGCGAGTTACAGCCTTGCCTGGGAAACCTTTGGATTGCCGCTAAACCGTGAAGGACCAGTGCCGAATCCACGGGGTGCCGCCATGATGTCGAGGTCGGCATTTTCCCAGAGCACCGTGAAACATCCTATGCGCGAGTTGGCGAAAGCCAACAAAAACCCCTGGGGCGTATGGATGGGCGCGAGACCGGCCCGTCAAACCCCGGCCTTGTCGAATGCCTTGAAAAAGATGCGGCGGCACCAAGTGTCCAGCAACATGCAACCTGCGCATGTTGTGGCCGGCGGCATCTCGCCTTTCGGTTCGTTCTTCCCTGCGTTCAATCCTCCACCTGGATTTACGCTGCGGCTTGGCGCCGACCCTGCCGACGAGTTCCTCAGCGGAACCTTCACTGCCGGCAGTCGCACCATTGGGTTCATTCGCATTCCCAGCTTTGAGCCGAATAACGAGGGCAGTGCGCTGGCGCAATTTCAAAGCGAAGCCACGTTCTTCCAACACAACACCAGCGGCTTGGTCATCGACCTGATGTCGAACGGCGGCGGGTCAATCTGCTACGCCAACTATTTGATTCAATCGCTGTCACCAAAACCCTTCAACAGCCTGGGCTTTAAACTGCGCGCGACTGAGGAGTGGGTGTTAGATACCGAATCGCTACTGCTTGACCAGGAGTTCGGCGGAGCGCCCGAGAGTGATATTGATTTAGTTGCGGGCTATCTCGACGAAATTCAACAGGCACTGGCGGAAAAACGCGGCCTCACCAAACCGATTCCCATCGGCGCGCCGGTGTTCTGCAATGGGGTTGGGGGCGTTAAGTATCCTCCAGCAACTGACGAATCAGGGACTAACATCGCTTACACCAAGCCGATCCTTCTACTGACCGACAACTTCACGCTGTCCGCGGCAGAGCTGTTTTCCGCTACTTTGCAGGATGACAAGCGGGCTACCGTCTACGGAGTCGGCACCGATGGAGGCGGTGGCAACGTAATCGAATTCGATTTCAACGCCGGACCTTATGCCGAAGGCACTGCGCGGATGACGCAATCGCTCGCAGTCCGCAACCATAACGTATCGGCTCCTGGATTGCCCTTCGCTCCCTACATTGAAAACATCGGAGTGCAGCCGGATGTCGTGGCCGATTACCAGACCAGAGCCAACTTCTTTACCGGTGGCCAGCCATTCGTGAATGGCTTCTCGCAGGTAATTTTGAATCTGGCCAAGACCGGCCATCCATAAACCGCTATCAGTCGACAGTAGACCGGCGAGGCGCTGAACGGAATAGAATGACTCCATGTTCAAGCGCCTCGCCTTAATTCTTCTTCTCCTGCCTGCGCTTTCCGCCGTTCATGCGCAAACCCGCAAGACCAGCAATCCTTACAGCGGCGACCTCTCCATCTTCGAAACTCCGGGACGCGAAGAACGCTTGCAGATCAACCGCGTCATGGACATCCTGGGAATTGGTCCGGGAAAGAATGTCGCTGACATCGGCGCCGGGTCGGGCTGGTTCACGGTTCGCGCAGCGAAGCGTGTCGGAGAGAGCGGCAAGATCTACGCCGTCGACATTAATCCCGAGGCCATCAAGTTCATCGACGAGCGGATCAAGAAAGAGAATCTGAGCAACGTAACCGCGATCCTAAGCCCAGCTGATAGCGCACCACTGCCTGGCAAGGTCGATGTCGTCTTTATCCTGAAGACCTATCACGAGATCGCCGAGCCCATAACTCTCTTACGCAATCTGCGGACGTCGCTTGCACCTCAAGCAAAACTGGGAATTATCGACCGCAATGGCAATGGCACGGACCACGGAATAGATCCGAAGGTGATTATTCAAGAGGCGAATGAAGCGGGCTATCGAATGGTGGAGCAGTACGACTTTGTGAAAGATGGCATGGACTACTTCCTGGTGTTTATCCCAAAATAGCTGAAGGCTATTTTCTGCCGAACACTTCCTTCAGCAGGGCCGTCGTCTGCGCTGCAGGATCTTTTCGAATTTGTTTTTCTTCGTTGCCCAGCATTAGAAAGAGTCCGTCCAGAGTCTTTTCCACCACGTATTTATTCAGGTCAAACCGCGCGCCCAGCGCGCTTCCTCCCGGTGCGCTGGCCAGTACTTTGTTGTACTGCTGCACCACTCCCACCCGCTGCATGGATCGATTGACAATCGGTGAAAACGCTGTCGTCAGATCGAGGGAACTCGTTCGCCTGAAATACTCGGTAGCCGCGGTATCGTCCCCGGTCAGGATCTGGCGCGCATCGGTGAAGCTCATCTTTTTCACTGCGGCAATGAAGATCCTTTTTGCTTCCGGGGTGGCTTGTTCCGCGGCGCGGTTCATTCCCACTTCGAGGTCGTCGACTTGCTGGCCCATGCCGAACATCCGCATGCCTTTGCCAACGGTCTGAAGCTTCGGTGGCAACAGGATCTTGATGGCTTCATTCTTGAGAAAACCGTCCGGCTTCCCGGTGAGCGCAACCGCCTTGCCAGTGCTGACCTGCAACGCTTCTTTGAGACCAGCAATGATCTTGTCGTTACTCAGGCCCGCAGCGCTGTGCTGGTTCATGGCCTCGTCGGCCCGTTTAAGAATGTCGCCAAGCTGGGCGGAGGCAAAGTGGGGAAACAATAAAGCAGCAGCAAGAAGCAAAGCTCGCATGGGGTTCTCTCCCGGTAGTCCAAAGTCTACTCTGGTAAAGCTGGTCTGCGACCGTCTCAAATTTTGTTTCGAGGAATGGGTGCCAGCTTGGGAGGTTTGCGACCGTGCCGATTGGCTTTGCACAAAGCCACGTAGGCCAGTTCGACGCCGCTTTCTATCGATCGCAGCATCAAGCCTCCGCGGCTCATGTCTCCCCTTCCGATGAATTCCTCTGGAAACAATAAGCGTTCGCCGAAGATTTCCAGCACAGGGTCGACGTATTTGGGAGTAGCTATGCTGCCCAGAAGAACGACTTCACAATCCGGCGCCATTTCCAGCAATCCGCGCAAGTCGCGATCGAGCGGGCCTCGATATCTGGAGTCAGTGGGATCGAAGTCTACAGCAGTTAATTTTTGCAATTCTGGCAAGCTGACGTTTGTGGAGGGTGGCACCAATCCGCCACATCCGGTGATGACGAACGATGCATCTACGTTCCCAAAGGCCGACGCGTAAGCTAGCTTTCCGCGGAAGTACAGACTGCTAATGAAACTGTAGAGTTCACCCAACGGAACTCCGCCCGCGCGCAGGCGTTTCGCCAATTCGGAGTTGGCATTCTCGGCGATAAGGCGGCGTCCTCGGATTCCCGCGATGTTAGCGGGAGAAATCAGAAAGAAGCGCCGCTTCTCATTTTGCGCAGACTCAGACACCCAACAATCTTACTTGCTGCAGGCGGGATGGCCACAATCGCAGGCGATTTCGGTTTCGTCCGAACCAGCTTCTTTGCAGAATTGGCTACAGTATTTTTCGCCGCCAGTAGGAACGCAGACACAGGGAAGATGAGCGCATTTATTAGTCTTATCGGTCATGAAATCTCCTTAAATTGGGGCAACGATGGACTTGGATGCGCTACGGAAGGTTGGCGTTCGCGGGGACGGAAGATTATGTGGCGCAGTTTAAGATCTTGCGGGCACAAAGGCCCACAAGTTAGCGTTACGCGAACGCCGGCGACATTCCTACGCAGAACAGCGGGGCTTTCTTTTTTTCCGGAGACTTGGTTGGCTTCGGAGGGGCCTGGTCCTGGGTAAAAAAATCGCCACCATCCACGATGGTTTGGATGGCGTTCATCAGGTCGCGGGCCGCGTGCGATTTAATCACATATCCCTTGGCGCCTACCCGTTTTACTGCTGCTGCCAATTCTTTGGATTCGTGCATGGTCAGCACCAGTACTTTGGCGGACGACCCGCGCGCGTGCAATTCCGTCGCGACTTCGAGGCCGTCTTTTCCCGGCATGCTCACGTCGAGAATAATGAGGTCCGGGTTCAGCTCTTTGCTTTTCTCCAGGGCTTCGACACCGTTTTCGGCTTCGCCACACACTTCCCACTCAGGGTTGCGCCGCAGAATCAAGCGCACGCCCTGGCGCACAACGTCGTGATCATCGACGACTAAGATTCGCAAAGACATTCAGTTATTCCTTTTCAAGCGGCAGCGTCACCATGATCTTCGTACCACGGGAAGCGGAACCAATTTCAAACCTACCGCCCAATTCCCGCACCCGTTCCCGCATGCCAGCTATTCCGACACCAGTTTTTCCCGGATCGTCGGCCACCGCTCCAAGGCCCTTGCCTTCGTCCCGAACCGTAAGCACCACGTCCTTAGGATTTACCTGAAGACTGATGCCCGCCGATTTGCTTCCGGAATGGCGGTGAACGTTTGTGAGGCCTTCCTGGACAACGCGAAATAATACCATCTCTACAGGTTGAGGAAGGCGGTGAGATAGGTCGGGCATATCCAAATCAACTTTCACGCCGCTTCGTTCCATGAATCCTTCCACATACCAGGGCACGGCGGAAGCCAAACCCATCTCTTCCAGAAGCGGAGGATGAAGCAAGTGCGACATGGTGCGGATTTCGCGGGTGGAGCGATCCAGCAATTCGCGGCAATCGTGTAGTGGGCCAGGTTCGGAATCTAATCTCGCATCTTCGGAAAACGCTACATCCAGCGACATTTTCATCGCCGCGAGGTATTGCCCAATACCATCATGCAATTCACGGGCGATTCTTCGGCGTTCCCCGTCCTGCGCTGTAAGCAGGTTTGCCGACAGATGCTGAAGTTCCAGATTAGCGGTTGCAATTTGAAGTCTCCGATCCTCGGAGACGTGGGCGGAACGCACCATGGCCAGCACCTGCGGGATCACTGAAGGAAGCGCAATTGCCGTGACCACGGACGCGAGAGCTGTCAAAAGCTTAACGTCGCCAGCAAGCCAGTACACCGGCTTCCAAAGGACGATGATTTCCATGAAGTGGGTAAATCCGCAGGCGATGATGAACGTACCGAACGCCAGGAACAACCAGCTGAACGGAATTTCACGGCGGGCGCGCCACACCATGTAGGCAAGACTAGACGCGATGGCAACGTAGGAGAGCCAGATCGCGGCGTCGGACCCGACGTGTAGCGCAATCAGTTTCTTATCGTAGAGATAGCAATAAACGTGGGGCAGAAACTTTACCGACATCATGTTGCGGATCGTTGCCGGCACCAGTATCAGAGCTGCGACGGCGGCAAGAGTGGCCGCGGTTGATCCGCCGATGACCAATTTGTGTGATGGAGCTGCGGTCGTGCTTTCCATTCGAATCCCTCGCGGTGGCCCTTCAGCACAACTTCTATCATTAAATGTACTGGACTCCTCGCAACGACGGCAGTTTCAAAAGTAACCGGAGTGTTCTAGATAGGTTCGTTTCGGGAGGTAAAGATTCTCGGGCTATCCGTATGAAAGCGTACAGATTCCAGTTCGCAACCGCCGCCGCAGAGCGAAGCTATCCAAGAAGGGGCTGAGGAACGACTTGCGCCTACGCCCATTGCGTACTTGAAGCCGCGTCCCGTGGCTTCTACACTTGAATAGCGATGCATGTGCATTCCCATGGAGCGGGAGCCCAAAAGGTCCTCAGGATCTCGCTGGCGGTTACTGCCGGCTATATTGTGCTGCTGGTGGTGGCAGGAATTCGCGCGCATTCTCTGGCTCTGCTTTCTGAAGCCGGACACAACCTTTCGGACTTCTTCGCCCTGCTGCTCTCGCTGGGTGCCGTCCATCTGCAGACCAAACCGCCCAGCGCCACAAAGACTTACGGATGGCATCGCGCCGGAGTGCTCGCGGCTTTGGTGAATGCCCTGTCCCTGGTTGCCGTTTCGGCGTTTATTTTCTACGACGCGATTATTCGGATTGTGAATCCCGTGCCCGTACAAGCCGGGTTGATGATGAAAGTGGCCGCGGTGGGCGTGGTGATGAACGGCGCGATTGCGTTGCTTTTGTACCGCTCCGGCGGGGACGTCAACATGCGCAGCGTGCTGCTGCATGAGGTTGGCGATACACTCTCCACCGCTGCCGTGATCGCGGGTGGCTGGGTGATTCTGCTGACCCATCAATATTGGGTCGACTCGGCGCTATCTTTCGTGATCGGGATTCTGATTTTGTGGTCCGCCCTGGGAATTGGCAAAGAGACTTTGAATATCTTGCTTGAGGGTACGCCGCGTGGACTGGAACTAAAGAAAGTGGAAGCCGCATTGCGCAAGATCGAAGGCGTGAACGACGTGCATGATCTTCATGTTTGGAGCATTGGGTCAGAAACGCACGCTCTGTCAGCGCACATCGCAATTGCGGATATTCCGCCGTCAGCCAGTGAGCGAATCTTGCGAAACGTGAAAGTTTGCCTGCATCACGACTTCCGTATCGTGCATACCACCATCCAGTTCGAGAATGCGGTTTGTGAAGTGGCCCATGGCTGCGTGATTCCGGTGGATGAGCATATGCATTCGCATAGTCACTAGTGCTCACGTAGCGGCAGGTGTCCTCACCTGCCCACCTCGACCCTACGAAATTGCCCTTTCTGTTTCTCGCGTTTAGATCCGTGGTGGGCAGGTGAGGACACCTGCCGCTACGTGATCATTTCGACGCCCTGCCTGGCGATAGCGGAAACAATCGAGACTGTGGTCGTTCACCATGCCCACGGCTTGCATGAAGGCGTAGCAAATCGTCGAGCCCACGAAGTTGAAGCCGCGCTTCTTTAAGTCTTTGCTCATGGCGTCGGACTGTTCGGTCTTTGCAGGCACTCCCTGGCCGGCTTTTCTTACCAGAGGTTTTCCTTGCACGAACTGCCAGATATATTTGTCGAAGCTGCCGAATTCTTTTTGAACGCTCAGAAATGCCTGCGCATTCTTGACCGTTGAGGCGATTTTCAAGCGGTTTCGAACGATGCCGGGATTGCGTAACAGGCTCTGCTGCTTGCGGCCGTCGTATTTGGCAATCTTCTTCGGATCGAATCCGTCAAACGCTGCGCGGTAGTTCTCCCGCTTTTGCAGAATCGTGTCCCAGCTGAGGCCGGCCTGTGCGCCTTCCAGGATCAGGAATTCGAAGAGATGTTTGTCGTTGTGGCTAGGCAAACCCCATTCTTCATCGTGATAGCGGATGGAGAGGTCATTCTGCGGCCAGGAACAGCGGGTGATGGCTTTTGGCATAAGACAATTTAACAGTGTAGAGACGCAACTTTGCTGGGTCTTGCATCGTCACAGGTGCTGCCAACGACGTTGTCGAGCGTCTCTACGCGGCTTACTTTAACGATTTCGGATCGGACCGATTCTTTGGCGAATGACGGTTCAGCACAGATATCAGCGTCTTGCCGGATGCCGGCGCCGGCACTTGTCCTTCGCGAAGAATTTCTTTGACGGTAACGTCATGCCCATAGAGCTTGCGGTTGGCGCGATTGTCAGGACGAAGTGTCGAGCCCTCCAACGACACCCCAGCAAATAATCCGCGAGAACGCGAATACGAAAGGATCTCGGCGCGCAACACCACGTCTGTGGCGCCTGTAGCCGTGCGGCCCTTTGGTCCCGCCGCTGCCGCCGCATCTGCGCCCAGCTTCACCTTGCTCCCCATCAACGATTCCGCTCCGCGCGGATTCATCACCAGCAAAACAAAATCCGTGGCCTGTCCACCTAGCTGCAATCCGATGTTGCCGCCTTCCAGCGCATACATGGCTGGCGATCCCCAGGGGCCGGTGAAGTGCGCGCCGCTGCGGCAAGACATCACTCCTCGCCCATAACTTCCGCCAATCCCTATGGCAAACTTCTTCACCGACGGCAGAATAATCACGCACTCCGCGCGATCGAAAAGATCTTTGGGAATATTGTCGGGAATGTTGATGATTTCTTTTAGGACCGTAGCAGCGTCGCGGACGCGATCTTCTTCCTTATCATTGTCGTCAGCGAAGGCTGGGAGAAAAAGCGCGCACAACAACAGCAGTGCCGAAAATGTTTTCATAGTTTTCCGTTCAACGAGGAATTCGACGATGGCGAAATACTAAACCAAGATAAAAGCAAGCATCGGGCAAACGGTTGTGGCACCTTCGCGCCATGACCAAATGCGTGCTCCCTTTGTAACTTGGCATGGGACTAGGGTGGGCCTACAGTCCGTAGGGTATACGACCGTAACCGGCGCGGCTTTCGGCCCCCTACGTGCATCTAATGTGTTGAGGAAGCGTTTAGCAGTGCTGGAAGGTGAAAATTTTGGCCTCTATGGGAACGAAGTACACAAACCGCCTTCTCGGTCTGGTTTTGGGCTTGTGTTTCGCTC
>DATBAT010000458.1:0-2644 GCA_036271375.1 Terriglobales bacterium | reverse complement strand
CGCGGCTTCTCTTGTTGGGACCAGTATCTGTCGATGGCCTTTGCGCAACTGACTTATCGGGATGGCCTTCGCGACATCGAGGCGTGCCTGCGATCTCTGGGGGGCAAGCTTTACCACATGGGTTTTCACGGCCGGGTGGCGCGTTCCACGCTGGCCGATGCCAACGAATCGCATGACTGGCGAATCTATGCCGACTTCGCGCAGGTGCTGATCCGCATCGCGCGCCCGCTCTATGCGTCCGATCCGATCGGTGTCGAACTGGATCAGAGTTTGTACGCGCTGGACTCCACCACCATCGATCTCTGCCTGTCGCTGTTCCCGTGGGCCAGATTCCGCCGGAACAAAGCCGCCGTCAAGATGCACACGCTTCTCGATCTTCACGGCAATCTCCCCACGTTTATCAGCATTACCGATGGCAAAGTGCATGACGTTAACATCCTGGACCAAATTCTGCCGGAGGCCGGAGCGTTCTACGTCATGGATCGCGGCTACCTCGATTTCGAACGGTTGTTTGGCTTTACGGCGAGCGGCGCGTTCTTCGTTGTGCGGACGAAGTCCAACGTCATTCTGCAACGCCGCTACTCCCGGGCTGTGGACAAAACCACTGGCGTCCGCTCCGATCACACCGTCATCCTGACTGCTATCGATTCCGCGAAGGCGTACCCGGACACGCTGCGGCGCGTGAATTACTTTGACGTGGAAACGGGCACGCGGTTTAAATTCCTGACCAACAACTTCGTCCTTCCGGCTCTTACCATCGCCCGGATCTACAAGGCCCGCTGGCAGGTGGAGCTCTTCTTCAAGTGGATCAAGCAGCACCTGCGAATCAAGGCTTTCTATGGCATCAGCGAGAATGCCGTGAAGACCCAGATCTGGATCGCTGTCTCGGTCTATGTCCTGGTCGCCATCGCCCGGAAGCGGCTCGGTCTGGAGACAAGCCTTTACCAAATTCTACAGATTCTTAGCGTTACGCTTTTCGAAAAAACACCATTGCTGTCCAAATTAGCGGGCGAGCTGCACGAGGGCCGCTGACGGTGAAAGGCTGAGTCTCCTGATAGGCTCTGATTGGGTTCCGGGAAGGACCAATCCGAACTGAAGGAGACTCGGCCTATGTACAAAGTATGCAGTATTTTCTCGCAGATATTGAGGCTTTTCGCGCGCGGGGATTTTGAGAAGGCGGTAAAGGAACACAAAGCCGAGCGGCACGCGCGGGGGTTCACGAGTTGGGGCCAGTTCATGGCGATGCTGTTTTGCCAGGTGGGGCGGGCGCATTCGCTGCGGGAGATCTGCGGCGGTCTGGCATGCTGCGAAGGGCAGTTGAAACACCTGGGAGTACCGGTTGCGCCGAAGCGGTCGACGCTGGCATACGCGAATGAACACCGGCCGTGGGAGCTCTACCGGACGGTCTTCGAGCAGACGCTGGCGAAGTGCCAGGCGCTGGTTCAGGACAGGGGCGGACGGAAAAAGAAGTTCCGCTTCAAGAACAAACTGATGAGTCTGGACGGGAGCATCATCGACCTGTCGGTGAGTCTGTTCGATTGGGCAAAGTACAAGCGGACGAAGGGAGCCATCAAACTGCACCTGTTGCTGGACCACGATGGATACCTGCCGTCGTTCGCGGTGGTGACGGAAGGCAAGGTCGGCGAGATAAGGGTGGCGCGCACGCTGCGTTTTGATCGGGGCACGATACTGGCGATTGACCGCGGCTATACCGATTACGAGTGGTTCCGGCAACTGAGCATGGAGGAAGTGTACTTCGTGACGCGGATGAAGGAGAACGCGGTGTACGAGGTGCTGCAGGAGTGTGTGCTTCCGCAAAACAGTAACGTGGTCGGCGATCAGATCGTCTGCTTTCCCCGGCTGGCACGGGCCGACGAGGAACCGGCGCCGTTCCGGCGCGTGGAGATTGTGGACCAGGAGACGCAGAAGACGATCGTGTTTCTCTCCAACCTGATCGCGTTTGGCGCAACGACCATCGCGGCGATTTACCGAGACCGCTGGCAGGTAGAGTTATTCTTCAAGGCACTGAAGCAGACGCTGAAGATCAAAACGTTCGTGGGCACCAGCGCCAACGCGGTGAGAACGCAGGTGTGGACGGCGCTGATCGCGATGCTGGTGCTGAAGTTCCTGCAACTGAAATCGACGTTTAACTGGTCGCTGTCGACCCTGGCCGCCCTGCTGCGGCAGCAACTGTTCTTCTATCGCGATCTATACGAGTGGCTGAACGACCCTTTTCAGTCCCCGCCTGCCCTGGCAGGCGTACATGACGACCCGCGGCAGCTTCTCATCAGCTGGTAAGTGACCTGGACAGCAGAAAAAACGCGGAGGGTGGAAGCAAAGGCCCTAACTGTGGTTTCAGGAGGCATTGGATCGGGCAATTCGGACAGCAGCCTCCAAGCCCCCCGGAAACCACTCATGCCGGACCCGGTCGGTTTGCGGATGCTCGATCCGGCTCACGATCATGCTGCGTCCAATGTTTTCAATAGTCGGAAATCTGGCAAACGGCTAATTTGGACGAGAGTGGTTTCGACTACACTTGGTGCAGTGGTTGACCTCGCCGCGATCAGCGCTCGGTACAAGGCCGTTGCAACGCCTCTTCGTAAAGCGCCCGCGCCTCTTCGGCACGATCTGGAGTAGCTTCATA
>DATBAT010000457.1:0-18582 GCA_036271375.1 Terriglobales bacterium | reverse complement strand
AGCGCCGCATAGTCTAAATATTGTGTGATTTCGAAAATGCGTGACTGAACCTTGCCTGGGCTGAAAAAGTCGTGGATGGTCTTGGTCGTCTGTTCATGGCGCACTTCCGTGTAGTCGGTGGCGTAGGTGAGCAGCAGTTGTTCGTAGTCGCGCAGGAAAAGGCTGAACTCGATTCGCCGTTCGTTCCAAAGCAACACAACCCATCCGCCGGGCTTCAATATCCGCAGAAATTCTTTTCGCGACTCGGCGAGACTGAACCAGTGAGCCGCCTGGGCGGCGGTAACGAAGTCCACACTGTGGTTGCCGAGAGTTGTAGCCTCGGCTGTGCCGGCTATGCTGGTGAAGTTAGGGAACGCCGCGAGGAATTCTTCTCCTGCACTACGCATCTTTGCGTTGGGCTCCACGCCGAAAACCTGATTTCCATTTTCCAACAGGAGCTTGCTGAAAATGCCGGTGCCCGAGGCGATGTCGGCGACGATCGAGTCAGAAGTCAATCCGCAATCCGTCCTTAGGGGTTCGATTACTTCTTGCGGGTAGCCTGGGCGATAACGCACGTAGTTGTCGACTCGCGATGAGAAGCGCTCGGTGGAGGAGTGGGGCATGTTCGATTCCGCGCGGGAACTGCTAAATTATAGAGACCCTTATGCGTCTTGTCGTCAAAGTTGGCACCAGTTTGATTGCGCCCGGCGGGCGCATCGATAACATGCGCATGCGCGCACTGGTCGATCAGTTGGACCTCTCGAAGCATGAGTATTTGATCGTCTCTTCGGGCGCGATTGCGTCCGGGATGTCTAACCTCGGGTTGCCTGAAAAACCCACCGCAGTGCCACTTATGCAGGCTTGCGCGGCCGTTGGCCAAAGCGTGTTGATGCATACTTACGAGCAGCTTTTTTTTGGCAAGAAGTTGGTGGCGCAACTGTTGCTGTCGAACGACGACTTCACTTCTCCGATACGTTACAAGAATTTGCAGAACACCATGGGAGAGTTGCTCAAGCTGGGCGTAGTTCCGGTGGTGAACGAGAACGACAGTGTTTCGGTACGCGAACTGGAAGGCGCGTTTGGTGACAATGACGAGCTTAGCGCCCTGCTGGCGACGGCGGTGAAAGCCGACTGGCTTCTGCTGCTCACCGATGTAGACGGATTTTATGTTCCCAACGGCAAAGGGCAGAAGTTGATGAGAACCATCCTAAAGCTTACCCCAGAGATGGAAGCGGGTTGCAACGGGCATGGCAAGTTGGGGCGTGGCGGGATGCGTTCAAAACTTCGCGCGGCGAAGGTTGCTAGTGAAGCCGGCGTCCACGTGGCCATCGTGAATGGCCGCCACGCGAGCGCGATACCTTGGGCGATGGAGCGGAAGATCGGGACTTATTTTCCTCCGCAGAAGACGAGATCGTGACATTGGCCATCCAAGTTTCGACGCAGGATAAATTGCAGCGGGCCAAAGCTGCGTCCGCCATTCTGGCGGGGTTTTCGACTGGGCAAAAAGACCTAATTCTGTTGTCGATGGCGACGGCAGTCGAGAAGAATGCAGCGAGCATCCTCAAAGCGAACGCGGTTGATCTGGAAACTTCGGGACTGGCCGGGCCGATGCGCGATCGCTTGCTGCTGACACCCGAGCGAATTCAAGCGATGGCCGATGGGGTGCGGGATGTAGCCAAATTGCCTGATCCGGTACGGGAGTGTGTTGCGGAGTGGCGTCGGCCCAACGGATTGCTGATTCGTAAAGTGCGCGTGCCGTTGGGGGTGGTCGGGATTATTTATGAGTCTCGCCCTAACGTCACCGTGGACACCGTGGCCCTGGCGTTCAAGACAGGGAATGCGCTGGTATTGCGTGGAGGCAAAGAATCAGTCCACAGCAATCAGCGGTTGGTGGAGATACTCAGCGAAGTGGATGGTGTTCCTGACGGCGCAATCGAGTTGTTGGATTCCAGCACACGCGATTCGGTGGGCGAACTGATCAAGGCGCGCGGATTGGTGGACGTGATAATTCCCCGCGGTGGTGCTGCGCTGATTTCGTTCGTGGTGGAAAATTCCGTAGTACCGGTGATTGAAACCGGAGCCGGCAATTGCCACATCTACATCGACGCGACTGCCGAATTCGATATGGCGGATGCGATTCTAATCAACGCCAAGACACAGCGCCCATCGGTCTGCAACTCGGCCGAGAAGTTGCTAGTGCATCGGGATATTGCCGCGCAATATATTCCACGCATCGTTGAGAAGTTGGTTTCCGCGGGCGTAGAAGTTCGCGGAGATTCCGAGTCCTGCCGTATCGTGTCCTCAATCAAGCCGGCTATCGCGCAAGATTGGCCCGAAGAATACATGCGGCTGTGCATAGCGATTCACGTGGTGGGCGACGTGGAAGAGGCGGTTCAGCACATCAATCGGTACTCGACGCAGCACTCGGATGCGATCGTCACCCGTGATGAAAACAGTGCGCAGACGTTTTTGAATGGAGTGGATTCAGCCTGCGTCTACTGGAATGCGTCTACTCGTTTTACCGACGGCGGAGAATTTGGTTTTGGCGCTGAGATGGGAGTCAGCACACAGAAACTGCACTGCCGTGGGCCGTTTGCTTTGGCGGAGTTGACCTCTACCAAGTACGAGGTGATTGGAACGGGGCAAGTGCGTTAAAGATCAGTACTTAGCATTTAGCATTTAGCACTTAGTATTCAGCTTCTTAACGCCACACTTCAATCCTCATCACATCGAAATGATGATCGTAGGTCCACACCGGTACATCTAAGCGGACAGCCAGTGTTGCGACTACCGCGTCAAACAGGGTGATGGACTGATCTTCCAAAGTCCGGACTTTCAGGACCGCGTGCCGATAATCTTCCGGTGTGGGATTGATTAGCGGCGCAGCTGTGGTTTCCTGGAGCCAGTTCGCTGCCTGCAGTTTTCCCAAGCGAAACAGAACCAGCGTGTAAGCCTCAAGCAGCGTCGGGTAGGCGATGAGGACTTCGATTTTTTCGCGGGCGAGCTTTTGCAACTGTTGACGTGCCTGTTTGTGGCGAGCGTCGTGGGGATCGGCGGAGGCATACAGTGGGCCCGTGTCCGCCAAAACCGCACGCTTCACTTACGAATCCCCGCCAAATATTGGTCGTGTTCCTGGCTCACGTCACCGCGTCCACTGCCCTTTTTAGCCACGCTAATCTCGAAGGGACGCCGCGTTCCAAGAAACCCTCGCTCTTCTAAATATTGCCGCAGCGCGACTTGAATAACCGTAGTCAGTGAGGGTGGGGCTTCCTGGGAAGCCACGTATTTGTCGACTGCCTCAGCTAAATCATCTGGAAATGTCACAGTGGCGCGTTTCATGGACTTATTTTACACCATTTGGTGAAGATGGTGAAGTTGGTGAAACACGGTTTCGTCATGCTAATTTACTTAATACTGGGCGAATTTCATGAGACTGATCTCTTCAATACTTCTCGGCGTAGCCATTCTGTTTTCCCTAACCCTTCACGGAACGAATCCAGAAGGGACCATTCCTGGTTTTCGAGATTCCGCGGCCGAAGCCGCCGTGGAAGCCCGCTTCCTCGCCGTTCCCGATCCCAAGCTGGCAGAGGAGCACCTCCGCATTCTGACCAAAGCCCCGCACATGGCGGGCACGCCCGAAGATAAAGAGACTGCCGACTACGTCGCGGCGAAATTTCGCGAGGCCGGTCTCGACACCGAAATCGTCGAGTACAGAGTTTGGATGAACTATCCGGCGGCCATCACCGTCGACATAACTTCGCCTCCGGGTGTCGTGATGCACGGGCCGACGCGGGAGCGAGTGGATGGCGATCCTTATCAAAACGATCCGCGGGTAGTGACGCCGTTTAATGGAATGTCCCCGTCGGGCGATGTGGAAGCCGATGTCATCTACGCCAACTACGGGACGCCCGAAGATTTTCACAAGCTAGATGAGATGAAGATCGACGTTCGCGGAAAGATCGTGCTGGTGCGCTACGGACAGAATTTTCGCGGTGTAAAAGAATTTATCGCGCAGGAGCACGGCGCCGCCGGAGTGCTCATCTATTCCGATCCGCACGACGATGGCTGGCAGCGCGGAGACAAATATCCGCAAGGCCCGTGGCGTCCTGACACCGGCGTGCAGCGCGGGTCCGTTGGATACATGTTCCAATTCCCCGGCGATCCGACTACACCGGGAATCGCTTCCGTTCCTTTTTTGCCGGATTCGCAGCGAACGCCACCCGAGAAATCGGCGCAGCTTCCTAAAATTCCGGTCACGCCAATTTCCTATGCCGATGCCTGGCCGATCCTCGAGCACCTAGCCGGACCTGATTCTCCGCGCGACTGGCAGGGGTCTCTGCCGTTCACGTATCACGTCGGTCCCGGGCCGGTGAAAGTTCGCGTTCACCTTAAGCAGGATTTTCAATACCGCACAATCTGGGACGTCATCGGCCGCATTCCTGGAAAGCAGTGGCCGGACGAATGGGTAGTCTCCGGCAACCATCGCGACGCGTGGGTCTATGGCGCGGTCGATCCCAACAGCGGTACGGCCGCCATGCTGGAGTCGGTGCATGGCGTTGGCGAACTTTTGAAGTCGGGATGGAAGCCCAAGCGCACCATGATCTTTGCCAGTTGGGATGCCGAGGAAGAAGGGCTCATCGGGTCGACCGAGTGGGGTGAGCAGCATGCTGCTGAACTGGCAAATGCGGCCGCTTACTTTAATGTCGATGTAGCCGTTTCCGGCCCGAAGTTCGGAGCCTCGTCGGTTCCCACGCTAAAGCAATTTATCCGCGACATCACCAAAGCCGTGCCCAGTCCAAAAGGCGGCACGGTCTACGACGCGTGGAAGAAAGACAGCGAAGGCGAAAAGGTCAACCCGGCAGAGACGGCGGGAAGCAATTTCCGCGGACCAGCCGCGGAAGCGCGTCCTGATGCGCCGGTCGGCGATCTGGGCAGCGGCTCTGACTACACCGTTTTTCTGCAACACCTCGGTGTGCCCTCGTCGGATTTAGGATCAACCGGCCCTTATGGCGTCTACCACTCTGTATTCGATAACTTCAACTGGTTCAAGAAGTTCGGTGACCCCGATTTTCTCTACGAACAGCAGATGGCGCGCGTCTTCGGGCTGCAAGCCATACGTATGGCCAATGTCGATGTGCTGCCGCTTGACTATGCCAGCTACGGTAGCGAAATAGGCAGCTATGTTGACACCGCCAAGAAGAAGGCTGAAGCGGAGTTCGGTAGCCAAGCCCCGAAATTCGACGGCGCCATCGCCGCCGCCAGGAAGTTCGAGCAGGCGGGAGGCAAGGTTGCTGACCATCAGCGGAAGCCTTCCGGAGACGCCGCAAACCTCAACAGGGCCCTCCGCGAAGCCGAACGCGCCCTCCTCATCCCCGACGGCCTGCCCAACCGACCCTGGTTCCGGCACGCGATTTATGCTCCAGGCCAATACACCGGGTATGCGGCGGTAGTTATCCCCGGGGTGAACGAAGCCATCGACAAGCACGATCTAGAGCGCGCCCAGCAGCAGATCGGCGTGCTGACCGACGCCCTGAACCGGGCCACCCGCGTGCTCGAAAGCGCCAAATAGCGCAGGTACTTCTCATTTTTTAGATGGGGGAAACTGCCTTAACGTAAGACCGCATCCAAGGTATGCTTTGTCGCGAGGATTTTCCCCTATGCCTCTTGCCCGCATCACCACCCCACTACCTGAATACTTTGAACGTCTGGCTCAGGACCTGCGCGCCCGTGGATTTGACGTTGAGGCGGCCAGCCCGGGCCAGTACTTCTCCAACGCCGCCGACCTCGAAATAACCGTGAAGCAATGTTCTCCCGAAGAGGCAGGAAAAGCGGCCGCGGCGAGTGGGAAAGACATGTGCGTGCTACTCGGACCAGACGCAAAGACGACGGGGATCCGCTCGATCGAAATGATCGTGTTGCAGCCAAAGGCGGAAGCCGCCGAGCACGCGCGGCATTTCGTTACACCCGCGCAGGTGATCGAAATTTCTTCCTCATTGATTTCTTCGGACGAAGTTCAGCCGCAACAGACGGAAGCGGTGGAAAGGGTGGACATCTGGCCGAAGGTAAAAGCTGCTGCGCAAACCTCGTGGGACGAGATCGCCAAGACCACCGCTCATTGGATGGAAAATGTCACCGCTGCCTGCCACGCCGGTTGGGAAAAAACAAAGCAGGCCTACGTCCCGGCAAAAGAGTTCTTCAGCGAGATCGGCGAAGAGACCCGCAAGCTAGGAAAAAATACAGCGGATAACCTGACGGCATTTGTGCGCCGGGCGAAGAAGAATGGCGCCGATCAGGACGAGCAACTGGTCCCCAGCATGTTCGACTTCTCCGAGGAATTGAGCAGCGATGCGCCGCCGACTACAGGTGAAGACAAGCCGGTCATCGAGATGCCAAAACGTAAAGCGGTTTTGGTGGACAAGCGCTTTGGGAAGGCGGCTTTAGTCGCTGGCGCCGCAGCGGTTGCTGTGCTCCTCACGGTTTCCGTGATGCGCCGGCCACACCAACTTCCAGCCGTGGTCAACGAAGCGCCAGTGGCGAAAGCTGCCGAGACCGCGCCTGTGGCCCTCAAGCCTTCGGCGATGGTCGAGCATAATGGCGCGAAGAGCGCAGTGCACCTGGCGAGCGCTAAGCAGGTAATCCACACATCCGAGGCGTCGGACACGGTGGTGCGATACGGAAATCGTCCGGTGAAGCAGAAGCCCGCGGATTCTCATCCGGGGATCAAGCGCTATTCCGATTTAGATTAGTTGGCTTTGCGGTTGGTTTAAGAGACGCAGCGGAGCTGCGTCTCTACGCCGGCCTTTTACTTAATGGCTACCAGTTTGTTGACCAGCTCCGAGTAGTCCTTCTTTTCCAAGCCGTGGACCTGCTTGTTGTAGTCGTCGACTTTGCTGGAATAATTCATCGAGCAGAATTTCGGGCCGCACATGGAGCAGAAGGCTGCTTCTTTGTAGTAGTCGTCGGGAAGAGTTTCGTCGTGCATGGAGCGCGCCGTCTCAGGATCAAGCGAGAGTGCGAACTGCTTTTCCCAGTCGAAGGTGTAGCGCGCATAGCTCAGGGCATTGTCGCGGTCCTGCACGCCGGGACGGTGGCGGGCCAGATCGGCGGCGTGGGCGGCGATCTTGTAGGCGATGATGCCGTCCTTCACGTCTTTCTCGTTGGGTAGTCCCAAGTGCTCTTTTGGAGTGACGTAGCAGAGCATGGCGGCTCCGTGCCAGCCGATCATCGCAGCGCCGATGGCGGAGGTGATGTGATCGTACCCGGGGGCGATGTCAGTGACCAAGGGGCCGAGCGTGTAGAACGGCGCTTCGTAGCAAAGTTCTTTTTCCTTATCGACCTGCTCTTTGATCTTGTCGAGCGGCACGTGGCCGGGGCCTTCGATCATTACCTGAACGTCGTATTCCCACGCCTTCTTGGTTAGTTCGCCCAAAGTTTTCAGTTCGGAGAACTGAGCTTCGTCGCTGGCGTCGGCGATGCATCCGGGGCGCAGGCCGTCTCCGAGTGAGAACGATACGTCGTGCTTGGCGAAAATTTTGCAGATGTCGTCGAAGCGCTCGTAAAGAAAATTCTGCTTGTGGTGGTGCGCCATCCATTGCGCGAGGATCGCGCCGCCGCGGCTGACGATTCCGGTGATGCGCTTCGAAACCAACGGCAGATATTGAATCAACACGCCGGCATGGATGGTCATGTAGTCGACGCCTTGCTCGGCCTGTTCTTCGATCACTTCGAGCATTACCTCGGCGTTGAGATCTTCAATACGTTTTACGCGGGAGATCGCTTCGTAGATCGGCACTGTGCCGATAGGTACCGGCGAGTGTCGCAAAATCGCTTCGCGAATTTCGTGAATGTTGCCGCCGGTGGAGAGGTCCATCACGGTGTCGGCGCCATAGTGCACTGAGGTGTGCAGCTTCTTCAACTCTTCCTCAATGTTCGAAGTCACGGCCGAATTGCCGATGTTGGAATTGATCTTGCAGAGTGACTCGACGCCGATGCACATCGGCTCCAGTTCCGGATGGTTGATGTTCGCCGGAATGATCATGCGGCCGCGCGCGACTTCGTCGCGCACCAACTCGGGTGTGATCTTTTCCTTGTGGGCGATGAACTTCATTTCGTCGGTGATTAGACCTTTGCGGGCGTAGTGCATCTGGGAAAAATTGCCGGTGGTGTTCTCGGCTTTGCGCTGCGCAATCCAAGCCGCTCGTGGTTGAGGCTGTTTATGTCCGTTGTTTCTGTTGGTGGGAGCGGCGTCCGTACGATCCATGGGCAATTGACCTTACCGAAAAAGAAGTTGTTAACAAACGATTATACGCCGCAATTTTGATGTAATCCGTTCCGAGGAAAGAGGAAGTTCCGTGCGCTGAACAAAAAATTAAGGTAGGCCTCGTCGGAAGCCTACCTTTCTCGTGGGTTCCTCAAGCGGTGGAGGCCGCTTTCGGTTAGGTAAGTTAAGTACAAATTAGCGCGGGCGGAAAACCCGCGCAATCGTAGGAAACTACTAGTTTTGGTGTGAACCGATTTCATCATCCGGGAGACGACAAATCGCAGCCCGGCGGCGAGGCCAAGTTCGTTCACGTATGGCAGAACAAGGATGGAGTGGGGACGGTGAGGCGGGGTGCTTGGCTAATCACCATTCGCTGGGGAAGATGCTGAGTTGCTTTGGAGTCTTTACAGATGAACCGTTAAGGCACTTGCCGATCTTGGCAGACGGACTGAGAGTCCGTCCCACGAGTTACGTTTTGATGCCCTTGCCTTCTGTGCATACGTAGCTGCCGGGAGCTAGGTTTTTGAATTCTTCGGTTGCGCCGCGTGGCCAGTGAACTACCGCACGGTCTATGCTGTCCCGTTTGCCTACGCCGAAAGTTATGGGCAACTCTGATTGGGACAGATAGCTGGAGCCTGACTTCACTATCCTGGACTGGCTTTCGCCTCCGTAAAAAATCTGGACGGTCGCTCCTATCGCGTCACGATTTGATTTTGTTCCCACCAGGCGAAAACGAACGCTGCGGTTTCCTGCTTTCTGATCGTTGCGGTAGAGAAACGCGGGACCGTTGTTTGTGGTGATCAGCAGGTCCTGATCGCCGTCATTATCGAAGTCGCCGTAGGCCAGGCCGCGTCCAACTTTGGGAGCGTTGAATCCGCCACCTACGGACGTCGCAATATCCCGAAACATGCCCTTGCCGTTGTTCAGAAATAATTGCGGAGGTTGGGCGTAGCCTACGTTGCCGCGAATATTGCGGACGGTTTCATCGATGTGTCCGTTGACAATGGCGAGGTCGAGCCAGCCATCGAGGTTGGCGTCGAAGAAGACGCAACCGAAGCCCAGCTTGTCTTTCGAGGAGAGGCCCACTCCGCTCTGGGTGGCGATGTCGGCGAATCCATCTTTGGCCCCGCGATAGAGGCCGACCATTTCGTTATCGAAATTGGTGATGGCCACGCCAGCAACGCCTGAGTTTTCGAAATCGGCGGCGTCTACGCCCATCCCCGCGCGGGCTTTACCTTCGGCACTGAAGGCGAGTCCGGCCTCGACGGCTACGTCTTTGAAGGTACCGTTGCGGCCGTTGCGATAGAGCTTATTCGGTTGTGTGTCATTCGCGACAAGAAGATCGGGCCACCCGTCGTGGTCATAATCAAACATCGCGACGCCCAGCGATTTTGAACTGCTGTCGAAGATCCCGCTGCTGGCGGTGACATCTTCGAAGGTTCCGTTGCCGCGATTGTGGAAGAGCCAGCAAGTTTCTCCGCGATAGGCTTCGGGCGTGCAATAGGATTTGTGCTTTCCGTCGAGACTGCAAAACACGTCGTGCTCGGGCGACCACTTCACGTAGTTGCAGACGAAGAGGTCGAGCAGGCCGTCGCCGTCGAAATCGAACCAGAGGGCTGATGTGCTGAGTGCCTGGCGTCCGGCGAGCCCGCTTGATTTCGTGACATCAGTGAAAGTTCCTTTGCCGTTGTTTTGGAAAAGGCGGTTCTGGCCAACGCAAGTGATCAGGATGTCAGGGAAGCCGTCATTGTTGAAGTCGCCGACTGCGATACCCATGCCGTACATCTCGACGTCGAGTCCGGCTTTCTGCGTAACGTCGGTGAAGGTGCCGTTGCGGTTATTGCGATAAAGACGCGGCGTGCTGCGAGTGTGCTTGTGGCCGGGCCAGTCAGAACCGTTGATCAGCAGAATGTCTTGCCAGCCGTCGGCGTCGTAGTCGAGGAAGGCGCATCCCGAGCCCAGAGTCTCCGGAAGATATTTTCCGCCGAAGGCGCCGCTGTTGTGTTTGAACTGAAGTCCAGCATGTGCGGTGACATCGACAAAACGGAAGCCGGGGTCGAGGTCAGCGGCTACAGAAAATTTCGAGGCGAGGCCCAGGCCTCCCATTCCCCACAAGAACGAACGGCGGTTCACGGAATATTTACCAGACCGTGACGGATGGCGTAGACGACGAGTTCCGCCGCCTTGTGAATGCCGAGGGCTTCCATCATGTTGGCTCGGTGCGCCGCCACGGTGTTCGCGCTGAGGTCGAGTTGCGTCGCGATTTCTTTGTTAGATTTTCCGTCCACGATCATTTGCAGGATTTCCAATTCGCGCGGAGTCAGGCCGTAATCGCGCTCTCCCTTTAAGGTGGAAGTTTTGGCAATGCGCGGATCGAGCACAGTTTCGCCGGCGGCGATTTTGCGGATTGCCGAGCCGAGTTCTAGATCCACGGCGTTTTTCAGAACGTAGCCTTTGGCACCGGCTTCAAGCGCCTGGCGCACCAGCGTTTCTTCCTCGTGCATGCTGAGCATCAAGATCAATGTTTCCGGCAGTTCTTCGAGAATTTTGCGTGTGGCTTGCAGGCCACTCAGGTTGGGAAGAGCGCAGTCCATTAGCACAACTTTGGGGCGCAGTTCTTTCGCCAGGCGGACGGCTTCTTCGCCGTCACCGGCTTCTCCCGCGATGTGCATGTCGGGTTCGTCTTCGAGGATGCGCCGGAACCCGCGGCGCACGAGTGTGTGGTCGTCGACTAGCAGGACCGTGATTTTTTCCGGCATGAAGCCTCTCTTCTTTGAGTATCGCTGCCCAAGGCGTAGCCGAGCTACGTCTCTACACGTGCGTTTTGTGCCGTTACGCGCGCGGGACTTTCAAGCGAACCAGCGTGCCGCCTTCTTCGGGTTGCAAAAATTCTATGGCGCCGCCCAGCAGTTCCGCGCGTTCGCGCATCGCCACCAATCCAATTCCTGGGCAGCTTTGTTCTTGCGCTATCCCTTTGCCATGATCTTCGACTTCTAAATCCAACGACTGCGGCAGGTACGCCAATCTCACCCAAGCCTGTTTCGCGCCGGAGTGCCGCGAGACGTTATTCAAAGCTTCTTGCAACACACGATACACGTGCACGGCGGCGTTGCCGTCGACGGCGAAAATCTCGCCCGATTTTTTATACGATATCGCGATTCCGGTCTGGCGTTCTACTGTCGGCAGGTACCAGTCGAGCGTGCTCTCGAGGCCCAACTCGTCGAGCATCACCGGATGCAGCGCCTGCGACAGGCTCCGCACTTTGTCGAGGGTGGTCTGGGCGATGTCGCGGACTTCGTAAAGATCTTCGCGCAGCGGAGAGTCGGGCGGCAGATGTTTTCCGGCGCGTCCGAGCATCGTGCCCATCGCGGTAAGGATTTGTCCGAACTCGTCGTGAAGTTCGCGGGAGATGGAGCGCAGCGTGGACTCCTGCGTAGAGATCAATTTCTGCGCCAGATCGCTGCGTTGCTCGGAAAGTGCCGCGAGGCGGGCGAAGAGCTGGCGATTGGAACGGATCAGATAGAGGCTGGTGAGAACAATGGTGATGAGGATCGCGGTCAGGAATAAATACACCTGGCGCTGAACTCCGTTGTAGATTGCGCCGATGCTGATGGCGGCCTGCTCTTCGCTTTCGTTGTTTTGCACTAGAAGGCGCGCGACTGTGTTGCTCAGGCTGGCTTGTCTGGCTTGTAAAGAGATGCGGATTTGCTCGCGGGCATCCTGTTCTTTTCCTTGGCGGACCAAGGCGAAAGTGCGGTCGGATGCATCCCAGAATTGTGCCAGAGAGTTTCGCAGATACTGGCGTTGTTCGGGAGTGCGGGTGGTGCCGGCGGCTTGCTCTTCCAGATTTATGGCATCGTCGAGGTCTACTTTTATTCGCTGGAACTGCGCCTGCCACGCAGTGAGCGGATAGGGTTCGTCATTGTCGAGCATGTCGCGCATGGCGAGGCCGAGCGAGTTCAGGTCGCCTTGAATGCGGAGCAGTTGGAGAGAGTCTTTACGGTTGCGGGCGACGAGATTATTTTGCAGTTCGCGCAGGCCCGAAATCTTTTGCGTGATATAGGCGGAGTAAGCGAACACCGCCGCCAGCGTGACGATCAGGCCGAGGATCAGGGCTGGAGTGGGCGAACGCTGCACGAGTGCGAGGATACAACGGGTGAGAAATTAGAGCTACTGCGACTCGCGGAGGAACACAAGGTCCCTCGCCTCCGTTCGGGACGACAGAGACTCAAAAGGACGATCAGTCCGGTTTCTGCGGCGGGGCTTCCATGCTTTCGGGGAAAGATTTGAAGGCCACTTCGATCGGTGTCGACGAGGTTTTCTTGTTGGCGTCGGTACTGCTTCGCGTCAGGATGCCTTTCAAAACGTAGTAGGCTTCATCACCGGGGTTCTTGCCCGGTCCGCGCTCAAACGCACCTTTGAAATCGAACCACACTCCGTGGACGGTCTGAGTGCTGAAGGTCAGATTGTCGCCAGTCAATTTTCCTTCTTTGAAGAAGTGATCGAGGAAAGCATCTTTTTCGTTGTCGGCTTCGCCGTAGCGCGAGATGAATCCCGTGACCTTGCCAGCTTCCTCGACGGTGATCTGCACGAACTCGCCCTCTTTCAGGAAGGAGTATGTACCGGAGTAGCTGGGGGTTTGCGCTGACAGGGTTGCTGCTACCAGCAGCAACAGCGCGATCAACAGCTTTTGCATCCCAGTATTAGAGCACGGATGGGTGCTGTGGGGTAAAGGTCTCTTAACCACGGAGTCAATGAGGCACGGAAGAAGGTAAATCTTTTCACCACGGAGAGCACAGAGCTTTACAGAGGGATGTTTTGCTTGGTTTGGTTTTCGCCGCGCCTCCGCGTCTCCGTGGTTAAGCGTTTGTTGGCAGGCTATAATCCTGGTTTGGTAGGTGATGACACTGGATCTGGAGCTTGAGGAATCTGTAGCCGAGCCGGTGGTGTCGGAACCGGCGTTCCTGATCGAGTTGGAACCCCGCCGGACTGCCTTTTTGCGCAATTTGCGCGACCTTTTCTGGACTCCCCGCCTGCCTCCGTTGCGCCTCCTTTCTTATCCTTCAGCGCCCTGGCCAGATGTATTTGTCCCCACCAAAATGCCTTGGCGGGGATTTTCCAGTTCGCTGGCAGGGCACGTCTTTGTCGTCGTCATTCTGTTTAGCTTCGCCCGCATTTTTCCCGACCGGCATGCGATCGTCGACCATCCTTCGATTTTGCATGACCAGTTGGTTTACTACTCCCCGGCGGAATATCTGGCGCCGCTGGATACCGGCAGCGCGCCTGCGGAAAAGTCAGAGAAGGGCGATCCGGAATTTGCGCGGCAGCCGATTATTTCTGTGCCGCGGCAGGCCGACAATCATGTTCAGACGGTTGCAACTCCTCCTAATGTGAAGCTTGATCGTGACGTTCCGTTGCCGAATATTGTGGCGTGGACGCAGACTCCGCAGGCGGTGCCGTTGGCGGCTACTACGCGCAACACCGCCGATCGCAAAGCGCCGGCGCTGGAGACTTCCGTGGTGGCGCCCACGCCCGAGGTGAATCGCACTCTCGACCGCCGGGCACAATCGTTAACCCAGGATGTGGTTGCGCCCGCGCCGGATGTGACCCTGGCCGCAACGAGGCAAGTGCTTCAGTCGCCGCAGGCGGCGGTGGTTGCGCCTGCTCCCCAGGTGAATGCGCAAGACATTCGCAGGATGGGCGATCTTAATATCGGACACTCCGATGCGGTTGCGCCTGCACCACAGTTGCCGACGGCGGAACGAAGCGTTGGATCAAGAGTCGGCCCGATGAATGCAGGCTCCGCGGTGGTGCCTCCGCCTCCGGTGATGCAGTCCCCCGGAGGAGCCGAAGGCGGTGGCCGCGTGATCGCCTTGAATGTGCGGCCGTTGGCGCCGAATTCGGCGGCGGAAATTCCTTCGGGCAACCGGCGCGGAAGTTTCGCGGCTACGCCGGAAGGGAAGCCGGGTGCCGCTGGCACTCCGCAGGTAAACGGCAAGAGTGGTAATGCGCCCGATGCGGGCAAAGGATCGGGAACTGGCGCTGGCGCCGGATCTGGCAAAGCCGCCGACGCGCCTGCGGGGCTTTACGTGGGCTCTGCTCCGAAGAATGCGACGACTGGCGCGACTACCGGTGGCACGTCTGCCAGCGAGCCTCCAATGATGGCCAGCGTCACGCCGCCGCGGGTTACGACCACACCGCCCGGACCAACGGCGACGCCGTCAGTGGACAATCCGACGCCCGCTGAGCGTGAGGTGTTTGGCGACCGCAAGTTTTATCGCATGAACATCAACGTGCCTAATCTCAATTCTTCGGGCGGAAGTTGGGTGTTTCGCTTCGCCGAGTTGAAGGATGATGGCGAAGGCGATTTGAGTTCTCCGGTGGCGATTCGAACGGCGGACCCTGGTTATCCGCTGGAGTTGATGCGGCACAATGCCCAAGGGACGGTCACGCTCTATGCGGTGATTCACACTGACGGATCGGTGAACGATGTGAAAGTGCTGCAAAGCGTGGACGACCGTCTAGATCCGTTTGCCGCTGCGGCTTTGGCGAAGTGGAAGTTCCGTCCGGCGACGAAGAATGGAAGTCCGGTGGCGTTGGAGACTGTGGTGGTGATTCCGTTCAAGCCGGGACGGGCGGCGTTTTGAAAACGGCAGTGTTTTCCACTTGCGTCTCTAAATAAAAAAGCCCCGCCGCTTCCGCGGCAGGGCTGAGCACACAACATCTGCTTATTTTTCCAGAACAATTACATTGGCGTTCGCGTTAGCCGAGCCGCCATCCAACACGACAGCCTTGGTCGGCGAAATCACGACTGCATCGCTGTTCGCGATCGTGGCCGTGCCGTCCGCGGAAACCGTGTAGGTGCCCGAGGAGTTGAGGTCGATCGTAAGCAGCGGAGCCACGGCAGCGCTGATGTCCAACGCCACGGTCGCGGTGCCCGCACCATCCGGCGTCACGATACCTACCTCGCTGTTTGAGGCGTTGCTGCCGACTGCTTCCGTTCCAAAGAAGTAAGCACCCGTCAGTGAGGACGCACTAAACGGTCCACCCGTCTGGGCTTCTAATTCTCCGGTTGTGGTGGCCGCATCGTTGCCGGCGATAAACCCGGCATTCGATCCGGTCAGGTAGACCACGCGAACCGCAGAAGCGGCCAGCGTAGTACGTCCGTTGGCAGCGACTGCATACGTCGTTGTGGTAGGCGTAGCCACTGGAGCGGTCGCGCCGTCCTGGCTGGTGATGGCAAGAGTTGCGGCGCCGGCACCATCCGTGGTCAGGGTCCCGATCGCAGCCGAACGGGTTGTGGAATCCAGACCGGCCAAGTGCAGGACTGACACTCCGTTCAAAGTGGCGTTGGTGAACGTTCCGCTCTGGAGGCGCAACTCACCGCTCGCCACCGGAACTGATACCGAAACCGCGTCCGTCGACGCAACCAATACCTCTGAGCTCGACACGATGTAGAAGGCAAAGCTGGTCGGGAACAACACGGTTGGACTGAACGTGAAGGTTCCGCGGCCATTGGCGGACAACGTTGTGCTAACCAGTCCAGCCTGTCCGGTTGCGTGAGTCGCTGTTCCAGCGCTGTCAGCATCGACTTCGCCCGCGCTCACCAGCGTTCCGCTTACCGTCATTGCGCCGGTGGCGGCATAACGTCCCGCAGTCGAATTTGCGCCAGCCACGTGGATCACGTAGTTGCCGCTCAGGTTGGTGGCGATGGCAGCGCTGTCCTGCTTCAACAGCATGCCGGTTGCGCGCGTTCCGGTACCAAGCGTGTCGTCGAATTGAATCAGGCGGCCCTTGCTGGCGACGCTGGCGTTCAATCCGCCCAGGGCGAAGTGAACCACAGTGGCAGCGCTGCTGGCGGTCTTGAGCGTCATGCAACCCCGATTGTCGGCGCCGACCGAGTAGGTGGTCGCCGTGGTGTCGAGGTTGGCGTGTGTGGCTGTGGTGCCGTTGGCGTCAACTTCGCCAGCGGTGACGTGGCCAGCTCCATCGGCAGTGAATGATCCCACCATGTGCGAAGTCGCGGCAGCGGTTTCGCCTTGCAGCAGGAATGCGTACTTACCATTCAACGCCGCTTCGTTTCCGCTCTGGGTGCAGGCGGAGAGGGGCGAATTAGTGATGGAAAGAATTTCGGTGTCTGACTTGGTGGTGTCGGCAATCGCAGTTGCGGTGATGGTTACCTTGTCATTGGGAGAAGCCGGAATGGTTGCCGGCGGGGTATAAAGCACCGAGGTTGAATTCGCAGCTGTCAGCGTACCGCAAGTTGGTGAACAGTCCACGCTGCTCGCTTTCAGAGTCCAGGTCACGCCTTGGTTGGCAGTATCGTTGGCTACGGCAGCGTTGAAGGTCACTCCCACTGCTGCCGGCAAGATACCAGCTTGCTTATTGGTAATCGCAACCGAAAGCGTGCTGACCACGTTCATGGTCAACGCCTTGGTGGCTACTTTGGCATTGGCGTCTTTCACCTGAACGGTGAATGCCGCGCCCTGCTGCGCCGCAGTCGGCGTGCCGGCGATTGTTACAGAGCTAGTCGTGCTGCTGCCGAGGGCCAGGCCCGTGGGCAGAGTGCCTGAGGTCAGGGTCCAGGTATAAGGAGCAGTGCCGCCGGTGGCGCTAACGGAAGTCGTGTAAGCGGTTCCCGTGGTTGCATCGGGAACGGTGGTGGTGCTGATAGAAGGAGTGGTTGCGGTTGTGCTGCTGCTTCCCCCGCCGCAGCCCGTCAAGAAGGCCGTGATGAAAGCCAATACAAAGAATGCTATTGGCGACTGGTATTTACGTAGTGCGAGCATATTCCTCCGGAAATTAACTACAAATGAAATGCGATTTTCGACCCGTCCTTCGGGACGGCTGGGGGAAGCACAGGCCGCTGGATGTGTGATGCTTAAATCTTACTCACTTCATCCGCGGGCGTACCCGAAGTGAAACCCACATTATGTCGGGAGAAGCTTTGTCACAACATCACACGCGTAATACGGGTGGCCCTGTATGCCTCTGAGGGAAAAGCACTTAGGGGCTCTACAGGATTATTCGCGCTTGTTTTCATGGGGTTAGCCGGATTGCCGTGGCTGGACAGGGACGGCAGGTGATGGATACGTTACATAGCGAGGTGGGTGGTGGATTTTCGTAGTCCTTTAGTTTGAAAAACAAAGGATTCTAGACCAGGCATGCGAAGGGTTGCTTCCCACCAGGATTGCGAGATTTACGATTTTGTATGTACAAAATCCTCAGGCCTTTAAATTATGCAGGAAGTCGTAGTCGACTTTAATGGCTTCCAACGCCGGCATTTCCGTGAATGGCGGTTCTTGTTCTACGTAGTACTGCTCTACCTCGGTTTTTTTCGCTGCGGCGAAGACGGGTTTGTAGTCAATGCCGCCACGTCCGAGTTCCGTAGGCGTGGGCCGTTCGGCGCCGCCCAGACTCAGTGACGGTCCTGCCTTTTTAAAGGCTTTGATATGCAGCAGACGGTAGCGTTTGGGGTATTTCTTCAGATACGCGACGGGGTCGTATCCGGCGGCGGCCATCCAGCCACAGTCTAGTTCGAACTTTACTAGATCTTTGTCCGTCGAACTCAGCAGCAGGTCGTAGGCCGTGCTTCCGCCCAGCTTTTTAAATTCCAGATTGTGATTGTGATAAGCGTACTGCAATCCATGTTTCTTGGCTTCTTCGCCGAGCTTGTTGCAGGTGTCGGCACTGCGTTTGTAGTCGTCGAGCGACATATCTTCCAGAGCTTTCAGGAATGCGCCCATATCGGGCTTGCCGGTCTTGAAGGAAGCCATCGCGCTCTCCGGCGGATTGAATGAAGTGATGACATACTTCGCGCCCAGCTCCTGGACGAAATCCATGAACTGCGCCGGCGTTTTCGACATGTCGAACATGTGTGCGCTGCGGCAGGTGAGTCCCACGTCGCTGAAGGCAGTGCGAATCTCGGCTGCGGATTTCTTGTAGGCGTCGGCGAGTTCGACTTCTTTGTATCCGATGTCGGCGATCTTTTTCAGCGTGCCCTGGAAGTCCGCGCCCAGTTGTTCGCCCACCGTGTAGAGCTGAAGTCCGACGGGACGACTAAGCGGCTCGGCCCGGACCAGATCGGCGTTGGCCATGACAGCAGCGGCGATGCCAGTATTACGCAGGAAATCGCGACGGGTTTGCATGCGCGGGAGTTTAGCATTTTCCCAGGCATTCGTGGAGGTTTTACGGGGCAGCGCTATCCCACGCCGGCCAGTGTCAATAACGCTAAGAGTATTCGCCTCAGGCCAAGCTCTCGTCCGCCGCAATCGAACCATTCCTGCAACGTATGCGCGCCACCGCCACTGCCGCCGCCACCGATGGCGATCGCCTCGCGGCCC
>DATBAT010000456.1:0-15505 GCA_036271375.1 Terriglobales bacterium | reverse complement strand
CGCGACTAACACGGCATTGCCCGCGGAATCCATCCGCAGATAAGAGAGCACGTTCTGGTCGTCGGTGTTGACGGCAATATATTTTCCGTCTCGTAAGGCCGAGTTGCTTTTTCGCAGTGCGATCAGATCCTCATAGAAGTTCAGCAGCGAGCCAGGATCTTTCGACTCGACGGCTACGTTCACTTCCGCCGCGCTGGGTGGAACGTGCAGCCACGGGTTGTCGGATTTGCTGAATCCGGCATTCTTCGAATCGTCCCATTGCATCGGGGTACGCTCCCCGTCGCGGCCTTTTTCTTCCGGCCAGCCCAATTTCCCGATGGGGTCTTTCACGTCTTCTATCCGGGCGGGCGGGGTGGTGCGCATTCCAATCTCTTCGCCGTAATACATTTGCGGCGTGGCGCCCGTGGTCAAGAGCAGTGTGGCCATCAGCCTTGCGATCTGGCCGTTGTGGACTCCGTCGCCGTAACGCTCCCACTGGCGGGGCTGGTCGTGGTTGCTGAAGAAGTAGTGGGGCTGTCCGCCCGCCGCATTGTGAAAAACCTGATCCAGCAATTCGCGAAACCTGGGTGCCGACAGCGTATTGACATCGGCAATCTGGAAATCCATGGGCAATTGGACTTCGTCGTTGTGTCCGTACATCTTTGTGAGTTCGTTGATATTGGGCTCGTCAGCTTCGCTGATCAGCACCGGGTCGCCGGGATATTGATCGACCAGCTTCCGCATGTTGCGCAGGACATCGTGCACCTCGGGCAGGTTGTCGGTGTACTTGTGCTGGATATTGGGATCGCCATAAGCATTCTTGCCGGGAAGAATGGGATCGTCATGCAGGTTGGGATCTTCAAACAATCGGGAGACGGCATCAATGCGAAAACCGGATACGCCTTTGTCCATCCAGAAGCGCATCACATCGAACATGGCTTTTTCCACTTCCGGATTGCGCCAGTTCAGGTCCGGCTGCTGGACGTAAAAATGATGGTAGTAGTACTGGTTGGTTTGGGGATCGAGTTGCCAGGCGGAGTGCCCGAACCACGATTGCCAGTTGTTGGGCGGCCCACCGCCCGGCTTTGCATCCCGCCAGATATACCAATTCCGCTTGGGATTTGTTTTTGAAGAACGCGACTCCTTGAACCATGAAATCTGGTCCGAGGTGTGGTTGGGAACGAAATCCATGATGATGCGCAGGCCGCGCTTCTTAGCTTCGCGAATCAGGTTGTCCATGTCGGCCATGGTGCCGAACTGCGGATCGATGGCGGTGTAGTTGGAAATGTCATAGCCGAAATCGATTTGCGGTGACGGGTACGCGGGCGTGATCCAGATGGCGTCGATACCTAAGGTCTTGAGGTAGTCGAGGCGCGAGGTGATGCCGTTCAGATCGCCGATGCCGTCACTGTTGGTGTCCTGAAAGCTGCGCGGATAAAGTTCGTAGATGACTGCGTGCTTCCACCACGGGTCGGCAGTTTGCGCTTGGCCAACGCCAACTAAGCTCGCGGAACATAAAATTCCCAGCAGAAGAAATGATCGAAGAAATCTAAACATGATTACTCCATAAGATGCGCGCCGGAGACAAAGTCGACTGGCCGAGTTGCATGGTATTGACTGAGCCATTCATCGGTCAAGACAACTAAGAGACGTGGTCTATACTCAGCATTGGCATGCGAATTAGTAGATTCGCCGGGATATTTCTTATTTGTAGCGTGTCTTACTGTTACGGGCAGGCGCAAAAGTCGGCAGCCGCGCCCACAGCGGAAACCCTCTACCAGCGCGGGTTGGCCGCCTTACAGCAGAAAGATTTGACTTCCGCGGAAGGTGACTTCCGCAAGGCGATCCGAATATCACCCGGCCACGCCGACGCTCACAATGCACTGGGCTGGATTGAACTCTCCCAGCGCAAGATTCCTGAAGCAATAACTGAATTTCGAACAGCGATCAAGCTTCAGCCCGGACACACCCGGGCCCATCTAAATCTTTCGAGCGCGTTAACCCAGAGCGGAAAGTTGGAAGAGGCGCTGGTCGAGGCCCGGGCCGCGGTGAAGTTTGCGCCCAAAGATTCTGAGGCGCATCGCAGCCTGGGAAGAATCCTGAGCTTCCGCAAGGATCTTGAAGGCGCGATCGCGGAACTGAGCAAGGCAGTCGAACTCGATCCGAAAAAAGCTGAAGTTCACGACGAACTAGGTGCGGTTTTCGCGCAAGCTTCGCGCCATGACGATGCGGCACGCGAATTTTTGCAGGCCGTGAAGTTGCAGCCAGACTTTGCCAAGGCGCAGTTGCACCTGGGCGTGGTGCTGCTACAGCAGAAGTCTTTGGACAGCGCCACCGAGCACTTGAAAGCCGGGATGCGGGTCGATCCTGCGAACCCGCTGGCGCACTTTTATCTTGCGCAAGCTCTCACCGAACAAGGAAAAACCGATGAGGCTGTCGCTGAGTTGCAAACTTGCGTGAAGTTGCAGCCCTCCAACGCCGAAGCCTACACCCGTCTCGGCTTGTTGTTACAGCGTCTTGGCGAGGGTGATGGAACGGTCGCGGCTTTTCGCAAGTGCGTCGCGCTCCAACCGGAAAACCCCGATGCCCATAACAATCTTGGTCTGGCCCTGATTCAGGCAGGAGATGCGGCAGGCGCCATTCCGCAGTTTGAGACCGCGCTTCGGTTGAAGCCAGCCGACAGCGGTTATCGCGGCAATCTGGGCACGGCGTATTTGCAGAAGGCGGACTTCAACGCTGCTGTCGAGCACTTTCAGGCGGCACTCAAGGATGCTCCGGATGACGCGACTCTGCACTACGATCTCGGCCTTGCGCTCAAGCTGAAAGATCAACTGCCGGAAGCCAAGGCCGAGTTTCTGAAGGCCGCGGAATTGAATCCCTCGCAGGCTGATATTCAATACACGCTTGGCGTCACGTTGTGGCAACAAGGACAGTTTGCGGAAGCGGTCGATCATTTGCACGCCGCCACGCAGGCAAAGCCCGACTACGCCGAGGCCTACTACACGCTGGGAACGGTACTAAATCAGCAAGGGCAATCGAAAGAAGCGGCAGTCGCGTTGCGCGAGGCGATTCGCTTGCAGCCGGATTTCGCTGGCGCGCACACCACGCTGGCGGCGGTGCTGCGCAAGCTTGGGGACACGGAAGGCGCATCCGCCGAGGGTCGCTTGGGCACGCAGATCGCCAAAGAGCAGACCGGACAGCAAGCGGCGAATTTTTCAACGAATTCCGGAAAGCGGTTGTTGACTGCGGGCGACCTGGAAGGCGCCATCTCGCAATTCCGTTCGGCGATCAACTCAATGCCGAACTTCGCGCAAGCGCATTATCAGTTGGGCGTAGCATTGGCCCGCAAAGGCGAGAAGGCTGAGGCGGCCAAGGAATTTCAGCAGGCGGCTGCGCTCGATCCGAAACTTCAACCGCCGCAGTAGATTATTCCGGCTTGGAGGTTTGGTTGCGCACGGCTACCAGTGAACTTTCTACGGGAACGCCCCGCGCGATCTTCACCCGAAGCACGGCTTCGAAGGGCTCAGGCTCCCCGGCCGCGGACATCTTCAGTTGCGGCAACAACTGCTCCAGGGAACTCTGCTGGCAGACATATTCGACTGCCGCTTGCGTGCCGAGCGTAGTCGTTCCGGCAAGGATGATCACCGATTCCGTCGGATCCAACCCGCGCATCAGCGCAACCACCGCGTAGTCTTCTTCCAGTGGCGAAGTGGAAGGGCTGCCAAGAAAACTCTCAGGCTCACCTGCCTTGGGATGAACGTTCACAATCGCCAGATCATTTTTCCGGGGGCCGCTGGCGAGCCGCTGAAAAATAAACTCATGGGTGCCGGGGATTTCGCGCAACGTAAGGTTTTCCGCCGGCGAGCCCACGAAGATCAGGTCATGATTTTTAGCGTCATCGAGCGAGAACAGACTGCCGCGTTTAACGCGCACCTCGCGGTGCAGGGAAGCGAAGACGCGATCCAGTTCGTGGACGGCAAGCACTTCGCCGACACCGGTGTAGTGGTCGAGAATGGGTCCCGCCGAGTCGCGAGTGTGGTCGAAGTAGCGCATGCCGGTTTCCGGGCGTCCGACGAACGCGCCGTTGCTGAAGATCACCCAAGGGTCTTCGGAGCGGGGAAGAAACGGCTTCCAGAAAGTCGCGAACACAGCGGGCACCGGCTCCCCGCCGGCTGCGTCGGTGCGATGCGACGCCAGAAGAAATCCTATGATTCCGACCGCCGCCACCAGCAGTACCACTAACACGGGCACCGCACTTCCATAGCGCGAAGTGCTGGATGAGACTTTTGTCTCTTCGGGCAGATTAGGAAGAAGCTGCGGTTTGATCTCCGCCCGGTGGTGGAAAGACAGAACGTAACTGCCCTTGGGCACCTCGACTACGATCGGGTCGGCCGCCCCCTCTGCGTTGTAGTACGTAGAAAGCTTGGCTCGAAGCCGTCCGGCCTGCACGCGGATCGTGGAATCCACCTGTGGATCGAAGTCCGCAGGCCGTCCGAAAACCTCAGTTGCAATTTGGTATTCCTTGAGTGCGACGCCCGGATGATCGACGGCATGTTCCGCAAGGTAACGCAGTAACTTGCAGAGCGACTCCGAGCCATGCAGCGTCGTGCTATTCACGATCCGCTCTACCTGGCCGAGGTACTCATCCCTCTCGGTGGCGTGAGGACGTGTTACATGCATGCAACATGAGAGTAACAACTGGTGTAACTCCCTGCAAGCGGGAGACTTATTTTCCGTAACCGTAACAAACCCCCGGATACTTCTTACGCATGGGCAAGAGGGTAAAACTCCGTTCCATTCCCGGAAGTTGAAGCGCCGCAAGATTGGCGCGTTTGTGTGTCTCGCAGAAAACAAAATTTCTCATCATACCGCGCGCAAATTGCAAAATCTATTTTTTTATAGATCAATCCAATCGATTTTCTAAATGTCATAGACGCACTCCGCCGATTCACTCTCGATTCCTTGCATTCACAACGACCTAGACAAATTTTGCAATCGGCACGCGAACTGCAATGACGAATGTCAATAGCATTTTTGTGCTAGAGCGTGCGGACTACGAAAATGCTGGCCTTGTTTCGTCGCCCAAGCCGGAAGAGAGTCTCAGGTTCCGGCTCAACATTTGTCGCAAGTTTGAATGTAGCGAGGATTTCTGATGAAGATGAATAAGACGATCTTAATGGCTGTGACCGCGGTGGCGTTGGTCTGCAGCTTCGGAACATCACGGGCTTTTGGCCAGGCAGTCTATGGAAGCGTGATCGGGACAATTACCGATCCTTCAGGCGCGGCCGTCGCCAATGCCAAAGTGACGGTAAAGTCGAAGACGAAAGCGACGAGTTTCGACGCCACTACAAATGACAGCGGAAACTACAGCGTCACTCATTTAATCCCCGACACCTACGACATCCGCGTGGAAGGTCCCGGGTTCAAAGCAATTGAAACGAAGGACGTTTCAGTGTCGGCCGACGCCAGCGTGCGCGTCGATGGTCAGTTCCAGGTGGGCGGCTCGCAAGAGACGGTCGAGGTGACGGCGGAGGCCCCCGAATTGAAGACGGATCGCGCCGATGTCTCCACTACCTTTAATGCGAGGTATGTCGAAGAAATCCCGATCCTGAATCGAAACTTCACGACGCTTCAGTTGATGGCTCCCGGTTCGCAGAAGCTTACCGGATGGAGCCACGCTGCCACGGAGAACCCGCAAGGCAGCCAGCAAATTTTTACCCAAGGCCAGCACTTCAGCGGCACCGCATTCGAGTTGGATGGAACTGACAACCAAGACCCGATCTTGGGAATTATTGTGGTCAATCCCAATCTTGACGCGGTCACCGAAGCCAAAGTCTCACTGCAAAACTACGACGCTGAATTCGGAAAGGCGGTTTCGAGCGTGGTGACCGCACAGACGAAATCCGGCAGCAACGATATTCACGGAAGCGGGTTCTATTTCCGCCGGACCGACGCCACCGCCGCGCGCAACCCTTTCACGCAGTTCGCGCCTGACCCGATCACTGGAAAGCTGATTCCTTCGTCCCGCTATCAACAGTTCGGCGGGACCATCGGCGGGCCGATCCTTAAGGACAAGCTGTTCTTCTTTGGCGACTATCAGGGAACACGCCAGACCAACGGTGTCAGCGGACTGTTTACGGTCCCGACCAACCAAGTGCGGACATCTTGCAATCCGGCGACGAACACGACCGGGTTCTGCGACTTGAGCCAATACGTGAACGTGGCGCCTGGCGGCGGACTCATCTACAACCCGGCTACGGGAGCCAACGGCGTTGGAAGGGCACAATTTACCGGCAACCAAATCCCGATTGGCCAGATTTCGCCAGTCGCGGCCGCCGTCCTGCAAGATCTCCCTGCTCCACAGAACGATAATGTTCTGAACAATTTCATCGGCGCTGGGTCTGGCCCATTTACTCAAAACAGCTTCGACACTCGAATCGACTACGCGGCCAGCCAGAGCGTCAGTGTTTTTGGGCGCTTCAGTCTCGACTACTTCAAACTCTCTGGTCAGGGCCTGCTGGGAACTTTGCAAGGTCCAGGCAATGGGTTGTTGGGCTTGTCCGGCAGTTCAATCACCCACAACTACAGCTTAGCCAGCGGATTTACTAAGACGTTCAACGGTTCGCTGCTGACTGACTTCCGCTTTGGCTATTTCAAATACAATCCGCAAACTTCGAAACCCGATGGCGGAACTCCGATGAGCGACTACGGAATTCCCAATGCCAATACCAGTGATCCCAAGACCGCGGGTCTAGGGTCGTTCATTCTTGGAGGGGACAGCATCAGTGGTTTTGGCGGCGCACCGAACAATGGCGGCGCTGGCCTGGTCGTTTCCAGCTTTGGCGATGGTTTGGGAATTGCCCGCTGCAACTGCCCGTTGACCGAGAGCGAGCAACAATTCCAGTTTGTCAACAACTGGACGAAAATCAAAGGGAATCATCAATTCAAGTTCGGGGCTGACATTCGCTACGCCATGAACCTGCGAATTCCGAGTGACAATAATCGCACTGGCGAATACAACTTCAGTCCCGAGGGAACCAGCAATGCCGGAACCGGCGGGCTGGATCTCGCGACCTTCCTTCTGGGCGATGTGACTTCGTTCGCGCGATACGTCAACAACCCCGACTTGCCTTCGGCGAATAATGCTGCGGAACGGCAGAAACGCTGGTTCTTCTACGGTCAGGATACGTGGCGCGTAACGTCAAAATTGACTTTAAACCTTGGATTGCGTTGGGAGATTTATTTCCCGGAGAGCGTCAACGCCAAAGGTAATGGAGGCTTCGCCAATATCATCGATGGCGGAGGCACCGGCGGCATCCGCGTGGGTGGCTTCGGTCCGTACGGATTGGACGGCAGCATCGATAATGCCTACAAAGCGTTCGCTCCTCGCGTCGGAGTCGCTTACCAGTTAACTCCGAAGACCGTGGTCCGCATGGGCTATGGGCGAAGCTACGATATTGGCGTTTTCGGCTCTAACTTTGGCCACACGGTCACACAGAACCTGCCTGTTCTTCTCAAACAAAACGTGGACGCCAGCAGCCTGGGTGGCACCTCCAATCAGGTGGCCTTGTTCAACCTTGCGGATGGCCCGCCAGCGGCGATCTTCCCAGCCGTACCTTCGGATGGGTTCATTCCGTTCTCTGCTTTGGGTGGCCAGGTTTCCGGTACCCATATTCGTCCGGTCAGCCAGGTCCTTCCTGCGGTTGATGCCTGGAATGCTACCGTGCAACGCCAACTGTCCAACACTATGTCGGTGGAGGTTGCCTATGTGGGCAGCAAAGGCACCCACGGCTTCGCTGGAAACGGGCCGAATTATGATGTCAATCCCGTAGCCGCGGGACCGGGAACCGATGTCGTGATTGCCGATCCTAACAACCCGGCCAACCACATCTACCAAGGATTCACGCCGGCAACCGCGCAGAATGCGCGCCGCCCGTTGTACCCACAGATTCCTTTCGATCTCGGGAATTACTATGGCAACGATGCTTCGAGCACCTACAACGCCTTTGAAGTGAAGGTCGAGAAGCGGTTTGCGCAAGGCCTCCAATTCCTTTCGCATTACACCTACGCACACGCCGACAATTACACAGATTCTTACTACGCGATCGACCACAACATCGCTTGGGGACCGGCTGATTTCAACCGCAACCAGGTATTCGTGTTCAACACGGTCTACGAGTTGCCATTTGGTAAGGGCAAGAAGTTTATGGGCAACTCCGGTCGCGCGCTGGATTATGCTATCGGTGGCTGGCAACTCAGCAACACTACCAACTGGAGCAGCGGGTTGCCGTGGACAGCGAGCTACGGTGAGTGCGGTGATGAACAGGATGCGGGTCAATGCCGTCCAGACAAGGGTAGTGGATCTTTCCACACCGGCGTGGGCTCGTTCGACCCAGTGACGCGTACTGTGCCTTACTTCACTCCGGTTGGAGCGATGTCCCTGCCCGATCCGAATACGCTGGCGCTCGGCACCGATGCTTGCTCGGTTGATCGCCCCAGTTCTGGACCGTTCGCCACTCCCGCTTGCGGATCCATTGGCAACATTGGGCGCAATACTTTCCACGGCCCATCAGGTTTCTACTCCGACCTCTCGGTGTCGAAGAAGTTCCTGATCACCGAGAAGTTCAGCGCGCAGTTCCGGATGGATGCATTCAACGTGTTTAACCATCCTGTCTACGCGTTTAGCCAGAACAACGGCGCTACCACTTGCATCGATTGCCAGGGCGGCAACAACGGCAAGATCACCAACCTCGAAGACGGAACTACCATGCGGCAACTGCAGTTTGCCCTGCGTTTCGACTTCTAACGACTGTACCCTGCTGTACTCTCTGGAGGGAGTCTTCTTGACTCCCTCCTTTTATTTTGTGCTCTAATCCAAGAGGCAATTTTGTAATTGAGTGATCGGTGTAATTTTGTAATTTGAAAGCTCTCATGTGCCGGGCAAGATGAAATTCTTCCTACCGTTTCTCGCCTGTTTGTTGGCCGCTTCAAGTCTGGCATTCGCTCAGGATTCGCCCTTCACCCTGACGCAGCAATTGCTTCACCAGGGAAGGTACGACGAGGCCGTCGCTCAATTGCAGGACCTATCGGCGAGGAGCCCAAACTTAAAAGGACTGGCTCACGAGCTTGGCGCCGCCTATTACCGCAAAGGCGACTATTCGAAGGCAATTGATTCGTTGACCCAGGCGACCACCGAGGACCCGGCAGACAACGAAGCGGTGCAGTTGCTGGGCATCTCTTATTACCTGGCAGGGAAGCCAGCCAAGGCCATTCCCTTGCTGGAGAAAGTGCAGACCTGGTATCCCAGCGCGAACGTTGACGCTTCCTATATGTTGGGGATCTGCTATTTACAGACGCAGGATTACGATCACGCGCGCGGGGCATTCGCGAAAATGTTCGCGGTGCCGGCAGACTCGGCGGCTAGCTATCTGCTTACGGCGCGGATGTTGCTTCGCCAGCAGTTCGATCCGGTGGCGGAACAGTATGCGTTGAAGGCTGTGGCCATTGATCCCAAGCTGCCGCGGGCACACGCGTTGCTGGGAGAAATTTACACTTCGACCTCCAAGATTCCCGAGGCAATCGCAGAGTTTCAGAAGGAGTTGGCGATCAATCCCGGGGACGCTGCCACTTATTACAAACTTGCGGACGCGTATTCGCGCGACCAGAAATTCGATGACGCCGAGCGGCTGCTTCAACGCTCGATCTGGCTGGATTCCACTTCTACCGGCCCGTTCATCCTGATGGGAAAAGTGCTGGCAAAAAAGGGAGAGCCGGAACTGGCGGCCCGAGCCTTGCAGCATGCTTTGTCGATGGATCCGAATAATTCGATGACCCACTATTTACTCGGCCAAACTTACCGCGATCTCGGGAAAAAAGAAGAGGCGACCTCAGAGTTCAAGGCCGCGGAGCAGTTGAAAACTGCGCAAGACGCAAAGTGACACGCACGTTCACTACCTTCGGTGTGCCGAAATTTAAAGGATATAATTGTCAGTCTTGTCGAGGTGTAGCCCCGGCTGCGCCTCCCTGGAGGAGAATCCCTTGCCCGTTGGAACCGCGTTTCACGAGAGAACTTTTCCGCTTTGCCAGAGCCTGAACTATCGCGAGTGGTCGGGTTATTACACAGTCAGCGTTTATGAAGTGCATCATGAGCACGAATACAACGCCATCCGCAACGCGGCCGCGCTGATCGATATTTCGCCGCTCTACAAGTATCTGATTACCGGCAAAGACGCGACCAAGCTGGTGAACCGCATTGTGACGCGGGACATTAATAAGGTGAAAGTCGGACAAGTCATCTACTGCTGCTGGTGCGACGAAGATGGCAAGGTGATCGACGACGGCACCATCACACGTCTCGAAGAAAACAAATACCGTTGGACGGCGGCCGACCCCAGCCTGCGATGGTTCACCCAGAACGGCCTCAACATGGAGGTCGAAATCAAAGACATCTCGGAAGAGGTCGCCGCTTTGGCGCTCCAGGGGCCGACTTCGGGGCGACTGCTGAAAGAAGTGGCCGAGGCCGACATCGCCAACCTGAAATATTTCCGGGTGACGCATGGCAAGATCGCCGGCATTCCGGTGGACATCTCGCGTACCGGCTACACCGGTGATCTGGGCTACGAGATTTGGGTTCCGTGGAAAGATGCGGTTACGGTATGGGATGCGCTGGCCGCAAAAGGCAAACAGTTCGATCTGCATGCGGCGGGCATGCTGGCGCTCGATGTCGCTCGCACCGAAGCGGGATTGCTTTTGATCGAAGTCGATTACACCAGCAGCAAGAAAGCATTGATTCCGACGCAGAAGTTTTCGCCCTATGAGTTGGGATTCGCCAAAATGGTGCATCTAGAGAAAGAGAATTTCATCGGCCGCGCGGCCCTTGAGCGCGATCAACGCAATGGTGTGGCCCGGCAGTTGGTGGGACTCGAAGTCGACGGGCCGGAGGTCGAGGCCAGCTACGAAAAATTTGGACTAACGCCGGCCGCACCCAGCCAGGCTTCGCGCGTGCACGTTCCGCTTTACTCGGGAGACAAGCAGATCGGAAAGGCTACGACCACGACGTGGTCCCCGATATTAAAGAAGATGATTGCGCTGGGTAGCGTGGAGACGGCGCACTCCAGGCTAGGGGAGAAATTGCAGCTTGAGATCACGATTGAATCGATGCGGCAGAATGTCACGGCCAAGGTGGTGAAGCTGCCGTTTTACAATCCGCCCAGAAAGACAGCGACGCCAGTGTAGAGACGTTGCTTTGCAACGTCTTGGTCTGATTTGAATCAAGCGCAAGAGAGACGTAGCGGAGCTACGTCTCTACACGAAGATTAGTTAGTAGCGGCTTCGGCTGGAACTGCCGCCCAGCAACGATCCCATCACGCCGCGAATTAACTGCCTTCCTACGGAACTGCCGATGGAGCGCACCGCGCTCTTCATCATCACGTCCACGATAGTGTCGTTGCGGCGTCCGCCGGACGACGGCATGTTCAGCGAAGGCAGACTGGGCAGCCACGACGAGATCCCCCCGCTGGTGGGCGCGGGCGCCGCGGGCTGGGATTGCGGAGCCGGCGTTTGAGCAGCAGCAGGAGTATTACCGGCGCGTCCTTTTAGCTTCTCGTACGCCGACTCGCGATCGACGACGTTTTCGTAAATTCCGGCCACCACCGAGTTTTGAATAAGCTGCTGGCGCTGCTGCGGTGTGATTGCTCCGATCTGGCTGTGCGGCGGACAGACCAGCGCGCGTTCCACCATGGCCGGCGAACCCTGCTCATCGAGAAATGAAACCAGTCCCTCGCCGACTGCCAGTTGCGTGATTACTTCTTCTACCGAGAGTTTCGGATTTGGGCGGAAGGTATTGGCGGCGGAGTGTACAGCTTTCTGATCGTTGGGGGTAAAGGCGCGAAGGGCGTGCTGGACACGGTTTCCCAGCTGACTTAGAACCACTTCCGGAATATCAGTGGGGTTTTGGGTGACGAAGTAAACGCCGACGCCCTTCGAACGAATCAGCCGCACCACCTGCTCGATCTTTTCTTCGATGCTCTGCGGCAGATCGGTGAACAAAAGATGAGCTTCGTCGAAGAAGAAAACCAGCTTGGGCTTGTCGACGTCACCGACTTCAGGCAACTTTTCGAAGAGTTCGGACAGCAGCCATAGCAAGAACGTCGCATACACGCGCGGCGAGGTTTGCAGCTTGTCGGCGGCGAGCAGGTTGATGACGCCGTGTCCATTGCTGTCGGTTTGCAGCAGGTCGTCGAGATTCAGTGCGGGCTCGCCAAAAAATTTGTCTCCGCCTTGTTGCTCCAAAGTCAGCAACCCGCGCTGGATCGTGCCGATGCTGGCGGGCGAAATATTCCCGTACTCTGTCTGCAAATCTTTGGCGTTGTCGCCAACATGCTGCAGCATGGCTCGCAAGTCTTTGAGATCGAGCAACAGCAGGCCATTGTCGTCGGCAACTTTGAACACCAACGTGAGCACGCCTTCCTGAGTGTCGTTGAGATTCAGTAAGCGGCTGAAAAGCAGCGGGCCCATCTCAGAAACGGTGGCCCGCACGGGGTGGCCCTGTTCCCCGAAGACGTCCCAGCAGGTGACGGGGCAGCCGGAGAAATCGAAGTTGTCGAGCCCCAACTTCTTTACACGATCAGCCAACTTTGGACTGTTCGCGGCGGGCTGACTGATTCCGGCTAAGTCGCCCTTCACGTCGGCTGCAAAAACTGGAACGCCAATGCGGCTGAAGGCTTCCGCCATCACTTGCAATGTGACGGTCTTGCCGGTTCCCGTCGCGCCAGCGATCAGGCCGTGGCGGTTTGACATCCTGGGAAGCAGAAAGAGTTCCTGGTCAGCTTTGGCGATGAGAAGGGGATTGGCCATTTTGGGGTTGATAATTCCTTGGACAGATTTGCGCGCTTGGAGATTCTAAACCGTTTTGTGATCCTGAGCGGAGTTGTGGGATGGCTGCCGCCGCCAGCGTTCGGGGCGACGGCAGGGGCGCTTCGACCGCGCCCCGCATGACAAAAATTATGCGGCGAGTTTGCGGCTGGAGCGTTTCCAGTACAAATATGCTGGCACGCCGATCAGCACGATTACCGCTCCCCAGAACGCTTCCACTGGACGGGTCACGATGGTGTTGATAGTCCATGCGCCGCCCACGAGCACATAGATTGCCGGGAGCCAGGGATAACCGGTGCAACGGTAGGGCCGTGCCAAATCAGGCTTTTTCCAGCGCAGAAGAAACATGCCCACGACGGTCATGGTGTAGGAGAGCACCATGCCGAACATCACGTAGGTATAAAGCTGGTCGTATTTGCCACTCACGGTGAGGATCGCGCCCCAAACGCCTTGTCCGATAAGGCTTAGCGCGGGAGTTCGCCACTTGGGATGGACCTCCGCCATGCGCTTAAAAAAGACGCCGTCTTTCGCCATGGCAAAGTACACGCGTGCACCCGCAAGCGTGCAACTGGCCATCGCTCCGAAGCAGGAGAGCGCGATCATGCCCGAAAGCCACATGGCTGCGTGGGGCGAAAACAGCGCAACCGCGGCGGCATGGGCGATGGTTTCGTGCTTGGCTATTTCCGTGATGGGCATGGCGTAGATATAGGTGAGGTTCATCACCATGTAGATCGCCGCCACCGCGAGCACGCCCAGAACCATGGCGCGCGGCACATTGCGGCGTGGGTCTTTGACTTCTCCGGAAACCCAGGTGATGTAAACCCATCCGTCGTAGGCCCAGAAGACCGCAATCAAGGCGACACCGAAGGCGGAAAGAAGTTGGCCGGAGGTTAGTCCCAGGCTCATGCCGCCAGGGGCGGTGGCGGTGAAGTTGTGCCAGTTTCCCTTGCCGATAGTCAGTCCCAACACCACGAACACCGCCATGGCGGCGAACTTTGCCCAAGTGGCTGCGTTTTGCAGGATCGTGCCTTTACGCAAGCCGATGACATTGATCCAGGTGACGACCGCGATGGAGATCAGCGCAAAAACGTGGGCGCGTGTGAGAACGATTCCGTACGCCGAGACAACTACATGCTGCTGCGAGAGTGCGGGGAAGATGTTTCCCAGGTACGCGGACGACGCCACCGACAGCGCGGCGATGGTTCCGCCATTGGCCACGAAGAAGAGCATCCAGCCGTACAGGAATGCCACCAGATCACCGTAGGCCTCGCGGAGGTAGACGTATTGCCCGCCAGAGTCGGGGAACATCGATCCCAGTTCGGCAAAGGCGAAGCACGCGCAGAGAGAAATCAGACCGCCCAGCACCCACACCAGCAGAAACAGCACGGGATGCGGAAGCGGGCCGGCGATGTCCTTGGCGGTAAGAAATATGGATGAGCCGATGATGCCGCCAACCAATAGCAGTACTGAATCCAGCAAGGAAAGGCCACGCACCAGCGTCGGTTGCGAGTCGGATTTGGTGCTGGCTTCGGAGGGTACAGGCTGGCCCATGGTTATCCCATTCCTAGTTCGTCAGATGCTTCGAGCGGTGTCCCGCAGCGGCGGCAAATTACGGCGGAGCAGTCGCCGCAGGTGAGGGGATCGGTGACGACCTGTGCGCAACGCGGGCAGTAAAGGGTTTCGGGTTCAGGCCCGGCTGGCGGCTGCGGCATGAGGTGAGAACTTTAGCATGAGGCAGGGGCAGGTGTCCTGACCTGCCCGGCGTGACCCGCCCTGCTGCTATTAGACACTGTGGTGAAAGTTGCTCGGGCAGGTGAGGACACCTACCTCTACATGTGATGGCAAGGGCCCAGCGGTAGAATTGGCCTATGTCCGAACCGACTCCTGATCAAAACCTGCAGCAGGAATTCAACCGCTGGGCCGAAGCCGGCGAGGGCGAGAAGATGCGCAATCATCATCTCGACATCACGGAGAAGACGATCCGGCTAATGCATCTGCGTCCGGGCGAGCGCGTCCTCGATCTGGGATGCGGCTCTGGCTGGGCCACGCGGCTGTTGGCTCGCTTGGTCGGCGAAGGGCCACAGGGGTTTGGGCAGGTAGTCGGGCTGGATATTTCCGACGAAATGATCCGCCAGGCGCGGGTCGAGTCTAAAGACTTTGAAAATATTCTTTACGTCTGGGGATCGGCGCAGCAGATTCCCTGGGAAGAAAATTTCTTCGACAAGATGCTTTCAGTGGAGTCGTTTTATTATTACGCCGATCAGGATCGGGCGCTAAACGAATTGTTCCGCGTGATGGCGCCGCATGGTCGGCTGTTTATTCTGATCAATCTGTATAAGGACAATTCCTATTCGCTTCAGTGGGTGGATAAGCTCAAGGTTCCAGTGCACGTGCGCTCAGCGGCGGAGTATGTCGAGTTGTTGAAGAAGCATGCGTTTGAGAATGTGGAGTGGCGGCAGATTCCAGACGATACGCCGACGCCGGAAGACTACAAGACGAAATCGTTTCACAGTCTGGACGATCTGAAGGCGTTTAAGCGGACGGGAGCTTTGTTGATTTCCGCGTCGAAGCCGGATTTGCGGACGCCTGCGCCGGCATACACCATCTACTAGCCTGCATCGCCGCTATTTTCAGCGGAGTTCCGGCGACTGGG
>DATBAT010000455.1:0-26020 GCA_036271375.1 Terriglobales bacterium | reverse complement strand
GGGTCAGATTCTTGAAATCTTCCTCGCCTTTGCTGAATCCTTTGGGTTCGGGCTGACCGGCGTCAGTAATCGCCTTCTGCGCGCGTGCTACTTTTTCCGGCACGAGATCGCAAATTGCCTTCACGTCCACTTTGTCAACGGCGAGCAAGTTTTCCAACTGGCTTGAGCCTCGCCCGCCAACGCCGATTATCCCTACTCGCACCCGCTCTCTCGCTTCAAAAGGAACGCCGATCATGGTCGCTCCCGCACTTTTCGGCGTGGCGGCGAGCAGGTCAGGTCTTAGAATGTCGGCGGCGACTACCAGGCCGGCACTGCCAATGGCGGTGCGTTTCAGAAAATTGCGTCTGGAGATTTCCTTGGATTCTTCCGTTGCCATATGGTGGCCCTCGTCGTTTGCGGTCTGGACAGATGAATATTAGTTCTACACCAAAGCGGCCTGGTCTTCACGCCTGCCTTTGATAATGAGTCTTACAAGGTCGCGACCTGTCGAGCTAGCCCTATGGCTGCGGGTGACGCATGTCCACTTTTTCTTGTTCCTTTCGAGCATCTGCCGTTCGCCCCAGTTGCGCATATGCCTGGGACAAAAAGAGGTGGGCTTCTCGGGATTCAGGCTGAACCTCTGCGGCTCTTTCTAGATTGGGGATCGCTTCTTCTGGCTTTCCTTGAAGTGAAAGAATCCTGCCCCGAAGAAGATTAGCGCGATAGTGTTCGGGACTTAGTCCGAGCGTGGTGTTGAGCTCGGTGATGGCTTCGGGTACACGATCGATTCTCGCGTAGACGGCAGCCAAGGAGAAATGCGCGTCAGCCCACTTGGGAGCGCGCGTCAGGGAGGCTTCAAACTCTGGCGCTGCGCCCTGCCAGTCTCCGGTTTCGAACAGTGCGAGCCCCATTTGATAATGGCCCATCCCGGAGTCGGGCAGAAGCTTGACCGCAATCTTTAGCGGCTCTAGAGCTTGATCGTACTGCTTCAGGCTGGCGCGGGCGATTCCAAGTTGCATCTGGGCGATCGCCATCGTAGGTTGCTGGGTTGTGACTTTTTCGAGGCCGGGAATGGCCTCTTCGTAGCGCGCGTCTTCCACATCGAGCATGGCGTCGTGCAGCAGGTTGGCGATTTCGATTTTCTGCTTGGGATCGTCTTCGGTGGTTTTGCTTTCTGTCTTGTTGGTGTCGGAGGCCACGTATCCGAGTGCCTGCAGTTTTTGGGCTTGTTCTGGAGTCAGTCCGGCGAGTTCGGGGATGGTACTGCTGGTCTTAGATCGCAAGGCATCAGCCTGAGCGTACAGCGTATTGGTGACCGCCGGACTGGATTCCGCCAGATTGTGCTCGGCCCTGGCATCGGAGAGTTGATCGTACAGTTCCTTTGCTGGCGCCTGGACGTAAAGATATTTGCCCGAGCGCAAAGCACGCAGGGAACTCCATCCGAAGGCGCGATGCGGGTAGTCGGTTTCGGCGTAGGCCGGACGGTCGACGGCCGATTTCACCTTAATTATTGAAAGCAATGATTCGCCCTGCATCTCGGGAGGAACATTCGCGCCCACGGCCTTCAAAATTGTGGGAGCAACGTCAATCAGTCCGACGCGAGTCTCTACTCGAGTGGAAACCGCTCCTGCCGGTAGTTTGAGCAATAGCGGCACGTGAATGGTTTCGTCGTAGAGAAATATTCCGTGAGTGCGTTCGCCGTGCTCGCCGAAAGCTTCGCCGTGATCGGCCGCAACTGCGATCAGCGTGTTCTGATACAGGCCCTTCGCTCGTAAGGTCGCAAACAATTTCCCCACCGCGGCGTCGGTAGAGGCAATCTCGCCATCGTAGGGAGAGTCCTTGTAGCGCGTCTTGTAAGGCTCGGGAGGATCGTAAGGATCATGCGCGTCGTAGAGGTGCACCCATAAAAAGAACGGCCCGGTTTGATGCTGGTTCAACCAGGCTAAGGCGTGAGCAACGACCACGCCGGCGCGACGTTCGATGGTTTTGTAGCGGTCCGCACCACGGGGTCTGAGTTTGAAGCCGGCGTCGTAGACATCAAATCCGCGATCGAAGCCAGGAGCCATGCCGCCAAGCGGGTCGAGAATCACCGATCCGACAAATGCGGCGGTCGAGTATCCGTTGTGTTTGAGCAGGTCGGGCAGGTAGGGAAGGGTGGGCGCCAGCGGAACACCAAAATCGTTGACGTGGTTGTACTGCGGATAGGTCCCCGTCAGCAGGGAAGCGTGCGATGCGGTGGTGATGGGAACGTGCGAGTAGGCGCGAGTAAAGACCACGCTCTGCTTGGCAACAACATCCAGATTTGGAGTCAGGCCTCTGGTTGATCCGAGAAATCCCATGCGGTCGGCGCGCGTGGTATCGAGCGTAATCAAGACCACGTTGGGACGTGAAGCGGCTGCGGCGGAAGATCCAAGGAAAAACAGAACTAGAAGAAGCCGAATGGGCATAAAAAAGGGAGCCTGCCAGCGAGCAGACTCCCTGATTGTAAGCGACGGATTTAGAAAGTGAGCTTCAACCCGAAGTTCATATTTCTTGGGCCGCCCTGGGCGATGACGGGATTGCCGGAGGCGACATCGGAGGTTTTGGTGATGGTCCCGAAGCTGTTGCCCAAAGTATTGTCGGGGAAATAGTGGAAGTTCGCACGGTTGAGGATGTTATAGACCTCCCAGCGCGCCTGGATGGTAAAGCGTTCGCCTAGTTTGAAATCCTTGAGAAGAGTTGCGTCCCATTGGGCCAGTCCAGGGCCGTTCAGCTGATTGCGCCTTGAATTACCGACTAGACCGGCGCAGGGAACGTAAAACGGCGTAACCGCCACATCGTCACCGGTTCTGCCGCAAGGATCTGTACCGCCAAATGTTTCTACTACGTAGGCGTCCGGATTTCTTGTGTTGTATTTCACCGGGGTTCCATCCCAAGCGGCACGAAGAGAAGTTCCATTCATACCCTGTCCGCTGCCATCTGATCCGCCGCCGAGGAGGATGCTAAATGGGCGTCCGCTGATTGCGGTCATAATACTGCTTATCTGCCAGCCCTCACCTAGCAATTTTCCGACGCCAGCGATTCTCGGCATGGTATAGACGCCACCGGCATTGAAGTTCAGGCGCACATCGTGGTCGCAAAGTCCACGAGAGTCATCTGCACTAAATGGATTGTTGGTTTGGGGATAGTCGCCCGCTCCTCCACGATTGGACGAACTGTCGTCGAGGCACTTGCTCCACGTCAGGTTGTATTGGGTGTTTAGTCCATGCCAGCCGCGTTGATTGTAAGAAACCTGCAAGCTGTCATACTGCGAGGTGGCTTCGTTAGTGGCCTGGATGATGTGTCGCAAATCAGGGAATTGCGGCGCGTACGGACGGAACGGATCGCACGAAGGCCCATTGGTGCAGTCGCTCCCAATGGGTGAAGCATTCAAATCGCGGTACATTACTAGATTTTGACCACGCTGTCCGGAGTAGCCGACGGTGATTACGTTGTTGTGCGCTACCTCCCTTTGCAAACTAAGACTGTAGTTATGCAAGCGGGGAGTTTTGAAATTGTTGACGACCGAGAAGGCATTGAATGGAGGGGCGCCACTAGGGTCTGTACCGAATACCGGTCCTTGGCTGAAACAGATGTAGTCGCCCGTGGCGGTGGCCGGGTTGTAGCAAGTAGACGCGGGATCATTGGGATTAATGAGGGTTACTTCGCCTGCGACATCGCTGAGTTCAGAGACTGACGTAGTAGGCGATGCCGACAGGAAGGGCTGGGTAAAGGCGCCAGCACGTGCTCCCGCAAATGTGTAGGGTGCGGCGAGAGCGGCAAAGTTCCACAGGTCATAGCTCATCGAATATCCGCCGCGCAGAGCCGTCTTACCGTTTCCAAAGATGTCCCAGGCAAACCCGGCATGTGGACCCAAGTCTCCGAGATCGAGGTCGTAGAGGTGATCGATACCTTGACCCAGAGCGACCAGACCCTTGCCCGGGATGAAGTTTGAGCCAATGTTGTTTTGCTCGCTCAGTGCGGCATTGATGTCCCACCGAAGACCGAAGCTTAAGTTCAATCGCGGCGTGACTTTCCAATCATCCTGGCCATAAAAGCCTACCGAGTTCTGGAAAATGTGGCGGTGGGTGTCGCCGAAATTGCGGCTTGCTTCGTCGGCCTTGCCAAGGAGAAGTTGCTCAACCGCATCCTGAACTGGATCGTTGGACATTGAGGTGTAATAGCTGAAATATCCCAATACCAGACCGGTACGGGCGCGATTGCGCAGGCTGTTGGTGTAGGCGCGCTGGAAATTTCCGCCCAGCTTGATGGTGTGATTTCCCTTTACCCACGAAAAATGTTCTGACCAATCCAGCGTCTGATCAGGGCGGGTAGTGATCGGGTAAGCCTGAACGCCACCGATATATCCGCCGTAGCCCAAAGGCAGCATGTAGACGTAAGGAACTCCGAAATCGACGGGGGAAAGCGGTCCGGTGTCGACGCCCAGACTCTTGGGGTCAATTTTGTTATTCACGTCGATGATCTGGGAGAAACGGGTATAGCCTATCCGGCTCTCGAGGATTTTATTGTTGCCGATATTCCAGGTCCAACTGGCACCGCCCATTTGCGCACGCGAGGGAGCAACCGAGTTGAATAAGTTAGCCGGATGACTGCCGCCGGCAGGCAGACCGGCAAACGCCGGGGCACTTTGAAAGCTATCGCCAAAAATATATTTGGCGGAAATGGTGTGATTGTGGCCGATGTGATGGTCAATCTTGATGGCCACGCTGTTGGCGCTGGCGGTGGTCGGAGTGTTCGCGGTAAATGTTCCACTGGGGTCGGTAGGGAAAAATCCAAGCAATGCGTCGCCAGCGGGATCGACCGTCAATCCATGAGAAGCGATATCGTTGCGCGCGTTCAGGATTTCGTCAGGAGTTGGCACGGTACGGCTGCTCACCGCCGATGCGACGTAACGCTGCGCCTCGTAGTAAGCAAAAAAGAAAGTCTTGTCCTTGATGATCGGGCCGCCGACACCGGCGCCAAACTGGTTGTTATGAATGGGAGCAGCGTGGCAGCTATCGGGAGTGTCGCAGCCCGCGTGCTTAGTGAAATAGTTGGCGGCATCGCCAAATCCAGAGTGATTGACCCAGTTGGCGTAGCCATGGAAGTCGTTGGTACCGCTTTTCATGGTGAGCAGGATAGGCGCGCCGCCCTTAACGCCAAACTCCGACGACGGAGTTTCTTGCACGGACAATTCTTCAATCGCTTCCGGCGGAAAAATGATGGCCGGAATACCTACGACCCCCGTCTGTCCGATGGCAGAGTCGCCGTAGTAACGGTCGTTGTTGTACAAACCATCAATGAAGTAGTTGTTCGAAGTGGTGCGGGAGCCGTTGATGCTGACCGCGAGAAAGCCTCCTCCGGGAGCGCGCTGCACACCGGGAGTAATCGCCAGTAGGGAATTGAAATCGCGTCCGTTCAACGGTACGGATTCGATTTTCGCGGCATCGACGTAATTGTTGTTATTGGGAGAAAGCTCGACCAAGGGAGCCGCGCCCTCGACCTCAACCGTTTCCGTTCGCTGACCAATCTCGAGCACAAAATCGGAGGCGGTGACGGATCCCACGGAAACCACGGCGTCTCTTATCAGTGTCTTGAATCCCGCCGCGCCAGCGGTCACTTTGTAGTCTCCGCTCGGAAGTTCGGTGAGGCGGTAGCTTCCGCTTGACGTGCTGGTAGTGGTTCGCGTCACGCCCGTACCCTTGTTGAGTGCGGTAATCGTGACATTGGCTACCAAGGCCCCAGAGGAATCGGTAACAGTCCCTGAAATGTCGCCGGTGATTTTCTGGGCGAAGGCGGGAACACTAAGTGAGACCACCAAAGAGGCAACGACGGACAACAGGGTCCTGCGGAAGCAAACCTCGAACATTAGTTCTCCCCCTCGGAAAAGCGACGGCGCGATGAAGCGGAGTTTACGCGCCCGCTAGGGGAGGCCGTCAAGCAAAACCAGCATAAAGACTGCTTATGTCGGCAATTAAATTTATTTCTCTCGATAGATGTTGCATCCGGGATGAAGCGACCGAATTCAGGGATGACGCGCGTAGCAATCAATCTTCCGGCTGTTTGGCGTCGTTACGCTTCGCCGCGAGGATCGCCTGCCAGTTGATGATCGCGTTCCAAACGAGTCGTTGATCGCCGCGATTCAGATCGCGATGCAGCGGATTGAAGTTGAAGGTGACGACGTGTCCCTTGCCGACCGGCATGTCTAAAATTGCCGGTCGGCCGATCAATCGATTTTCTCCCCAGGCTTGTCCGCTCACCACGAAGGGCGCGCCAGTGCTATCTCCCCATTCCATGACGACGTTGCTGCGGTCCTCGGGACCATCGAGGCAAGTGGTGCAGTACGCCATGCGCAACCAACGGCGCGGCGTGTCATATAGAGGGAAATTCTGGCGGAAGACCCAGGTATTCTCCGGATAACCGTAGGCGATCGGGGAGTCTTTCTGATCGAAGGTCACGCGAACGTGCGCACCAGGTGTGCGAGTTTCAGCCTGCTGGGCTGCGGAGGCAGCGTCTGCTCCTCCGCCCTGTGTGCTGCGCGGAACACCGCCCGAAGACCGGCGAACGCCGCGGACGATTCCGGCTTCGAGCGGCAACATAGATCCACTGCCGAGAGTGACCATCAGTCCGCCATCCTCGACGAAGTGCTGAATCTGCGCCAGACCCTCCCATCCGATTCCGCCGGTGATGTCGTCCGACTCGGCCGGTTTGCCGAAGCTTGGAGTCTGCGGCGTCGCTTTGTAGGGCATCGGCCCCCAGATCTTTGGCAGGCCTTGAATTTGTTCCGCGAGTTCAAGGTCAACGTGACCGTAGAGCAGAACGTCGATCTTGTCCCGCAACACTCCGGCGCGGATGTCTTCATCTCGAATGTAGGTGTATGGAATCTTCCGTTGGTCGAGCGAGTAGCGGACCCATCCGATGGAATCGGTGTCGGCCCATGGAACCCAGACACCAAGGCGTGGGGCGGGGGCATTGTGGCGCGCCACATCCGGCGCGACCCCTACGCTGGCAAAGGTGAGTCCTAATTCAGTTGCGGCGCTGTGGACGGCGTCCGCCAAGCCATCATGCGCGGGCAGAATCCACGAGCCCATCGGGAATTTGTTTCCGCCGGATTCGAACTCATGCTCAGCAATTTCTATATCGAAACTCTGCAAACGGTAGCGCGCAGCAAGCAGTCCTTCCTGACCGGTGTCTTTCAATAAGAATGAAGGTCCAGATCCGTCAATGGCGCCCGTCGGATGCGGTTCTTCCGTCAGCGGAGTCAGCGCCGCCGATCGCACCGTTGCGTCAACGGTCGGCACAGTCCTCACCTTGTAATGAGCTGGAAATTCCCATGAGACATCGTCATATGGCTCGCTGCCGTCCTTCGGATAGTGCTGCGGTGTAAGCAGATCGACCGCGTAATTGCGATAGGGCTGGTCGAGCCGAACAACGTAGGTGCCGGCCGGATATTCCCCGTCGCTAAGCTTCAATGCGTTTTGCGCGCGGCCCACCTCAATATGCTGGCCAAGCAAACGTCCCACCATTTGGGCGACGCGCGTGGGGTCGCCTTGCCCATCGGGAATCAGAAACGCATATGGAGGCTGGTTAAGACCCTTTTGCCAGGAGTCCCAACCTTTCTTGTAGAAATTGTGCAGCATTGATTTCGCTTGCGTCGCACTTAGATCGAGCGCGGACAACGCGGCCGTTTCCTGATAGTTGAGGTTGTCACGAGCCGACCAAGTTACTTCGCCTTCGGGCGGAGGCAGCGGGCGATACCATTCCATCTTCGAATCCGCGGGCGGCACGAATCGGCGCATGGTTTCTGCGGAACCATTTCCCCAGGTTTCGTAGCCGCGGCCAATGCTGTTGTGATTCATCGCCACTGAGTCAAGGTAGAGGTGGGCGAAGGCTTCGCCAAAATTCCAACTGGCAACACCGGGCATCCCCATGCCCGTCATGGTCTGGACTTCATGGAAACTCAGTTCCAGAAATTCCGTGTACGTGATGGGATCGATGTTGGGGTTATAAGGTCCGGTACCGGTCCACGTCATGAGGAAGGGCGATCCCTCATGCAGATCGTGCACCACCGTCGGATGCCATTCGTGGAACATTCGGTGCACGGCCTTAGTAGTCTCGTGAGTCTGCTGATGCGTGTCGCGATTAATATCCACGAACGCGTACTTCGACCAATATGGCGGCGATTGGCGGGGCAGGGAAGCGCGGTCGGTCTTACCCTTGAGATAGCGATAGAACCACTCGACCACTTTGTCGCGTCCGTCAGGATTGGAGACGGGATTAATGAGAACGACAAGCTGCTGACGAATGCGTTGGATCATCGGCTGCTCTGAAACCGCCAGCCGGTGGGCCATCTCCAGCATAGCTTCAACAGATCCAGTTTCATCGGCGTGTAGCGCAGCGTTGAAATAGTAGATGGGACGGGCCGTCTGAATAAGTTTGTCGGCAGCTACGGGGTCGGTTCGGCGCGGATCGGCCAACAGAGCCGTTGCGTTTTTCAGTTTGTCGAGGTCCCGAATACCAGCTTCATCCGCGATCGCCAGCATCAGAATTTCGCGTCCTTCTTCGCTATGGCCGATGGTGAACACCCGAACGCGCGGCGATTTCGCAGCCAACGCCCGGCAGTACGCGAACGCCTTCGTACTGTCGACTAACTCGCCGGGAGCTCCTGCGATACGTCCTAAGAAATCGAGGGGCGAAGGAACCGTCGCTGATCTGGGTAAATACGAGACCCAGGGAGAAAGAAATCGAGGATCACCGGTGGCCGCGGCAATGGCTTCAATCGATCCCGGTTCGGCCACGTCAGGACTGATTTGAGCGACTAGAGTCGAAGCCAAACCGACCAAGGAACACAACAGCAGAGCCTGGAAGCGACGCATGTAATTCTCCTACCAGTCATTGACCGCGCGAGTGGAGTTTACTACGGCGCCTCGTACACGGTGCCCGCTGTATTATCATCCTGCATATTTGGAAGGAGTCGCCATGAAGCGTCTTGCGTTAGTCCTTGTTCTGCTTGCCACCCAGATCACATTTGCCCAGGATTGGGCACGCACTCAACTCGAGAAGTCCCCGCGGCATCGCGAGTGGGTCGCCATTAAACACGATGGCCGATCGGTAGAGACTTTTGTGGTCTATCCCGAGTCAAAGGAAAAGCGCCCGGTCGTTATTTTGATCCACGAAATTTTCGGCATGTCCGACTGGGTCCAGGATCTTGCCGATCAAGTCGCAGCGGCTGGCTATATTGCGGTCGCGCCCGATTTGCTTTCCGGCATGGGGCCGGGCGGCGGACGCACCTCGGCGTTCGAACAAGACAAGGTGATGGAAGCGGTAAGCAAACTGAATCCCGATCAGGTGACCGCCGATCTCAATGCGGTCGCGGATTATGGCAACAAGATTCCGGCTTCGAACGGTAAGCTCTTCGTGGGCGGCTTCTGTTGGGGGGGCGGACAGACTTTCCGATTTGCTACCAACCGCGCCGACCTAAGTGCGGCGTTTGTGTTCTATGGCCCGCCGCCGGATAAAGACGCGATGGCGCGGATCAAGATCCCTGTCTACGGCTTCTATGCCGGTAACGACGCCCGCATCGGCGCCATGATTCCCGACACGATCACGCAGATGAAAGCCGCGGGCAAGACCTTCGAGCCCGTGACCTACGACGGCGCCGGACATGGCTTCATGCGTGCCGGAGAAGCGCCCGACGCCAGTGATCCCAACAAAAAGGCCCGCACCGATGCCTGGATACGGTGGAAGGGATTGTTGGAGAAGCAGTAGTCAGCACTCAGTTCTCAGCATCCAGCGTCCGAAATTTTTTTGAGCTTGTTCTTGACAGGAAGATTTTTCTCTTGTATTTAACCAATAGGTTAAGTAACTGACAGGTTAAATACGATGACGCCAGATCCTCTGTCCACGACTTTTGCGGCGCTCGCCGATCCCACGCGGCGGGCCATTCTGTTCCGTCTGGCATCGGGCGAGGCTTCAGTAACGCAGCTTGCCGAGCCCTTCGATATGAGCATGCCCGCTATCTCCAAACATCTTCGGGTTTTGGAAAAAGCTGGCCTTGTGGCGCGTGGGCGCGAGGCGCAATGGCGGCCGCGGCGACTGGAAGCGGCACCGCTAAAGCAAGTCTCAGACTGGGTGGGGCACTACCGCCGGTTCTGGGAGCAAAGTTTTGACCGGTTGGACGACTATTTAAAGGAAATGAAAATGGAAGGCAATTTTAAGGAGAAGAAACATGTCCGAAAGACAAAGTGAACTGGCCAACGCTGTCGAGGAATTTGTGATCTCGCGAACTTTCGAGGCGCCTCGCGACCTGGTCTTCAAAGCCTGGACGGAGAAAGACCGCCTTTCGAAGTGGTGGGGGCCAAAGGGTTTCAAGTTGGGCGTCAGCAAACTGGAATTGCGTCCGGGAGGAACGTTTCACTACTCGATGACGACGCCAACCGGCCAAACCATGTGGGGAAGATTTATCTACAAGGAAATCGCCGCGCCGGAGCGGCTGGTGTTCGTCAACTCGTTTTCTGACGAGAAGGGCGGCCTCACGCGCCATCCGATGAGTGGGACTTGGCCGCTGGAAGTTTGGAATACCGTGACCTTTACCGAAGAAAACGGCAGGACAATCGTGACCATAAAAGGACATCCCATCAACGCCAGTGAAGTGGAACTCAAAACTTTTGAGGAAGGACGCAATTCTATGCAGCAGGGCTTCGGTGGAACATTTGAACAGTTGATCGCCTACTTGGCGAGCGAAGACACCTCGGACCGCGAAATCCATTTGACGCGGATCTTCGATGCACCGCGAGAGTTGGTGTTCAAGGCCTGGACCAACCCCGAACATCTTTCGCAGTGGTGGGGACCAAACGGTTTCACCACCACCACGTACGAAATGGATTTTCGTCCTGGCGGAGTCTGGCGTTTCATGATGCATGGTCCCGATGGAACGGATTATCCCAATCGCATCACGTACGAAGAGATCGTTGAGCCCGAGCGCATTGTCTATTCACACGGTGGCGACGACACTCCGGTAGACCACAAAGTGAGTGCGATCTTCACCGACTTGGGGGACAAGACCTCCTTGAGTTTCCGCATGGTTTTCAACTCCAAAGAAGAGCGGGATCACATTGCCAAAACTTACGGCGCGGTCGAAGGAGGGAATCAAACATTGGCGCGGTTGGCCGGTTACGTAGCAAGCCAGAAAGGCAGCCAGGGATGACGCAGGCTGCGTACTTCCTGATGCGAGTGGTGGCGGGACTACTCATTTTCCAGCCGGGTTGCCTGATTCTATTCGGCTGGTTTGGCGGAATGCCGGGGAAGCCTTCGCCACCTGCGTTGATGACGCAGACCGGCATCGGCGGAGTGCTCGAAGTAGCGGGAGGGCTGCTGATCATGGCAGGCCTTCTGACCCGGCCCGTAGCTTTCGTCTTGTCGGGCGTGATGGCGGTGGCGTATTGGCAGTTCCACGCCCCGAATGGAGCCTGGCCCATCCGCAACCACGGCGAGCCCGCAGTGCTGCTGCGTTTCATCTTTCTATATATAGCGGCGCAAGGGGCTGGAGAGTGGAGTGTCGACGCACTGCTGCGAAAACGGAAAAATCTAGTTGTCGCCGATGCGCACTGAGCGTTGGCGATGCAGTTCTTGGATGAATTCCTGCTGGCTGAATCCTTCCTGATGCCTCAGAAGTTCGAGGAGCGGGTCGTAGGAATCGGGCGGCAAGGTCAGAGGATCGCCCAGTTCGGGCAGCGAGAACGGAGTTACAGAGAGATCCGGCTTGACGTCGGGACGACTCAGCAAAAACTGGATGAAGAGGTTCACTTCCTCACGCTGCTGGGGTGTGTTCGAAGCAAATTCGATTCCCATGCCAAATCCGGGGTGCATGGCGCGAACAATGCCGTGGGCCTCGGTTTCCAGAACTCCGGCACGCAACCGCAAGGCGACGCCCGAGTGTTCGGGAAATGGCGATTCCGTCTCCACGTAGGCGGCGCCCAGGCTTAGGTCGGTAAGGCGGCAGAACGACGCTGAATCCAATTCTTCGGGCAGTTTGGCGCCGGTGCTGTTGATGGCCCAGGTCTTCAACGCCTCGCGCGTGACCTCGGACAAATCGGAAAACCTTATGCCTGACTGCCCGTTAGGCTTGGCCCAGGCGACTTCGGCTCGTCCTTCGACCTGAAACGATTCCGAAAGATCAAAACGGAAGCCGATTGAGCCCGACGGCATGAGCGGATGTTCCGACAGAACTTCCATTCCGTTTTCGCTCAGGTCGAGCAGAATGCCCTCGATTTCAGGCTCGCTCTGAATTCTGATCCAGACGGGAACCTGCACGGGAATGCGGATCGCGTGGCGGCGTTCACGCTTGAGAATGGCGATGGCGGCGCGAAGTGTAGCTCCCGCCTGCGAAGGCGATACAGGCTTATAAAGAATAAAACCCGCGCCCGCGCCAAACGCGTTGCGGACTTTGGCCTTGTCGGCGAGCAGCGCGGCATTGATGGATCCGCTGCTGTTTCGCAGGCAGTCAAGCGCCGCTTCGGGATGATCGAAGTCGGCGATTACCAGATGAAAGGATTCGTTGCCAGCTCGCTTGCTGGCCTCAAAATATCCGCAGGCATGGACCGCCATGCCAAATTCGGAGAGAACGGCGCTCACCGTGGCTGTGGCTTCTTCATCTTCCGTAACCAGGAGCGCCTTAAAGTTCATGGTCTACGTTCGTTGGGCTTAGGGCCAACGGGGCACGGTAGCCCGCACTGGAACTCCTGGAGTTAGTGCCTGTGCGCCAGCTCCGGCGGCAGCGGCATTCGCCTGGGTGTCTTCGCCGATTTCGCCGAGGACGGCGCTTTCTTCCTCGTCCGCCAACAATGGAGCGACCTCGCGGAGTGTCTGTTCCGCCGCCTGTAAGAGTTCGATTTCCCGGCCCAGTTTTTCCTGCTGAGCGCGCTTCACCCGCAAAACCTGCTGAATGTCCTTCATGCCTACCCCCTGCGACGGATTTTAGAGCCTGAATAAGGAGCGACAAACCAAATAGCCGCCGCGCAGGTTACTGGAGTACCCAATGACTGCCCGCAAAAGTCATCCTTTGACTGAGGTGATCGCCGTAAGTACAAGATTTCGTTGGAAGCTATTCGGCATTAGCCCGGAGGTGCTACCCCATAGCACGAACGTGGCATTTACGGTTTCCGGAAGGGATCGTATCTTGTGCTTGAGCAGTTTTCGGGGGAGGGCTGTTCGGGCGCCCTGGATCTAAACGGATCCAGGGCGCTTCTTATTTGTAGCCTGCTTTCTAAGTCGCGGCCGCCAGGCTGCCTACGGTCATCTTGGGTACCGACACCGAAACGTTCCCGCGGATCGCATCTTTCTCCAGGAAGTTCTTCAGCTTCACAATCAGAGGGAAGGTCACTTCCTGTCCCTTCGCCACGATCAGTAGTCCGGTCTGAGTGCGTACCTCTTCGTTAAGGATCATCCCGGCGGAAAGCGCGTCGAACGCGCAACTGCGGATCACGCTTTCGCTGGCCTCTGCTTCCACTTCCGATAGCGCCTGGAAAATCTTGGGGTCCATATTTTTCCAACGGTTGCGGAGATCGTTCAGCGCCGCCGATTTGCCCACGCCCCGCTGAATCTGCTCGTCGAAACGCAACGCCACACGCAGGATATCCCCGCCCTGCCGTATCGACTCCGAGGTTTCGTGCGCCGGATCGGTCTTGGTACCGGTGACGTCCTGCGACTGATGCGAAATCATCCACGCGATCGGCTCCATGCGGGGAATGTTCGCCAGCAGGTCGCCGCCAATCTGCGGGTGAGTATTGAACCGAACTTGTTCGTCGGGAGAAATGGCCTGGCCGGCGTAGACGGCGTCAACGGTATCGGGATGCAGCGTCACACAGCCGAGCTGGGACATCATCGCCGCTACTTCGAAGCGCCAGGGATTTGCCAACTCCAGCTTCTTCACCACGTGGCTGACATATTTGCGGATGCGCACCGCGCGGCTGAACGCCGCCGGATTCACCAGGCTCAGAACCTCGGTGAGCACCTGAATGCTTCCGCGAAGCGTCTGTTCGAGGAGTTCTTTCTCCGCCGTCACCAGCCGGTACTGCACCAATGCCGCCGTCAGAGTCTTGGCCAGCGTCTCTTTGCTGCATGGTTTGGTAAGGAAGCGAAAGATGCTTCCTTCGTTGACCGCGTCCATAGCGGTATCGATGTCGGCGTTGCCAGTCAGCATCACGCGGATGATCTCTGGCGACTCCATTTTGATTTTGGCCAACAGTTGCACACCGTCCATCTCCGGCATGCGCATGTCTGAGACCACCACGGCGTAGGGCGTGGCGCGAATTTTCTTCAAAGCCTCGGCGCTGCCCAGCGCGGTGTCGATCTGAAATTCACGATGCAGCACGCGTTGATAACCCTGCAGGATTGCGATTTCGTCGTCCACTAACAGAAGTGCTTCAAGCATGATTTCCGCCTTGTCCCAGGGGGAGCTGAATAAAGAATGTCGTGCCGGTTCCAGGCACGCTTTCGAACCAGATTTTTCCTTGATGCCGGGTCACGATTACGGAGTGCGCCAACGCCAAACCCTGTCCAGTACCTTGGCCGACTGCCTTGGTGGTGAAGAACGGCTCGAAAACACGTGAGCTGATTTCTTTGGGAATGCCGCCGCCGGTATCGCCCACGGAGACTTCTGCCCATTCTCCGTCGCGCCGGGTGCTGATGGTGATCTGTCCTCTGCGGTCGGTTCCTCTGACCACGTCCGCAATTGCATGCGAAGCGTTGATCACGAGGTTGAGAAGCACCTGATTGATTTCACCCGCCAGGCACGACACCGGAGGCAGTTTGTGGTCCAGTTGCAAACTGACCTCGGCCACATATTTCCATTCGTTCTTGGCGACGGTGACCGTGCTCTCCAAGGCTTTGTTAAGATCGATGCCTTTCTTCTCCTCCCAGCCGGGATGGGAGAACTCCTTGATGGCGCGCACGATCGTCGCCACCCGCTGAAGCCCGTCGAGAGATTGCTCGATGGCGTGGGGAATTTCCGTCATGTGATAACCGAGGTCGGCCTTGTCTGCGAGCGCATCGAATTGTTCCAGCATCGGGGGAGGAATCGCTCCCCCATCCCCGGCTTGCCGGCGAATCTCCTGGCAATAAGCGACGACATCCGCCATGGCGCGCCAGGCGTCTTGCAAAAATCGGATGTTGTCTCCGACGTACTGCGTCGGCGTGTTGATCTCGTGCGCGATTCCGGCGGCGAGTTGTCCGATAGCTTCCAGTTTCTGTGCCTGGCGGAGTTGCTCCTCCAATAATTTTCGTTCGGTAATGTCGGCGCCGGTAAGAATGAACCCGATCTCCTGCCCATTCTGCGGAGGAATACGGCGCACATGCAGTCCGAGATAGCGTCCCTTACCATCGAGTTCGAAGGACAAGGAATCGCTGCTGCAAGTGACCTCGGTTTGCAGCCAGCGCGCGACTTCCGCGTCCATCTCGGGGGTTCGCCATTGGATGCCACAATCCAGGATCGATTTCCCCAGCACCCGGTCGCTTTTGAAGTCGAAGGTATTCGCGGCAGTAAGGTTCCAGCGCTTGATCTTTACCTGAGTATCGATGCCAATCAATATGGATGGAATAGCTTGCAGGAACAACTCGGTTTCCGCGTAGGCGGCTTGAAGTTTCTGCTCGGCGAGTATGCGGTCATCGACGGCGCGCGCTATGACGACAATACCTTCCACATCGCCAGAATAGTTCCTTAGCAAGGCGCTGCTGGCTTCGAGGTGCCGCCAATTCCCGTTCTTGTGGCGAAAGCGGAGAGCCAATACCTGGCCGCCGTGGCCATTGAGCAGGTCGACCGTCGAGCGCTCCATCGCCAACTGGTCGGCGGGATGAACGATTTCGTGCATATCTCTCTCCAACACTTCACGCGGTTCGTACCCGAGCATGGAGAAGTGCGAAGGGCTGGCATAGATCCAGCGGTGCTCGGTATTGACCACCATGATCAGGTCCATGGCGTTGTCAGTGATTGCGCGGGAGAACGCTTCGCTGCGGCGGAGCGCCTCTTCGGCACGCTTGCGTTCCGTAATGTTTTGCAGCTGGAGCACAAAGCAATTGGGACGGTTGTCCGCGTCCATCAGACTGGAAACCGCCAGCGACGCCCAGGCTTGAGTTCCATCTTTAGTAAGGAACCGCCGCTCGAACTCGCCGCTGCGCACCGAGCCTTCGCGGAACTGATTGAGCAAGTGTGCGCACGAGGGGGTGTCGTCGGGGGCACTCACATCCTGAAGAGTCGTGGCCATCAATTCCGCTCGCGACCGTCCGAGAAAATTGCTGAGAGCTTCGTTGGTTTGCAGGAATTCTCCGCTGATCTTGATCAGGGCCATGCCTACTCCGGCGTGTTCAAACGCACTGTGAAAGCGCTGTTCGCTTTCCCGCAGGGCGCGCTCCACCAAAGTCTGCGTACCAATCTGCATTCGCAGACGCAATTCGCGAATGTCGACCGGCTTGTACAGAATGTCGTCGGCGCCCGCTTCCAGCGCTTCGCCGCGATCGTGTTTGTCGCCCCATTTGGTGAGCAGCGCGATCCACGTATGGGGCTGCGCGCCTGATTGGCGAAACCTGCGGCAAACCTCGATCCCCTCCATGCCAGGCAGGCTCCAACCCAGCACCGCGAGCTGCGGCGCTTGCTCCGATTGCAGAAGTCGCAATACTGCCGGTCCCTCGGACGCCGTCACCACGTCATACCCGCTTTTTTCCAGTAGCTGCGTCATGTGAACAAGATTTACTTTGTCGCTGTCAGCTAACAGCACACGCGAGCGTTTGGTTGATACGACTTGCTCGACCGCCGTAGCCATGGGTATCCCACTAGCAAATCGGCGCAGGGAGGGTTTCGCTTTAGAAGTTCTGAAATGGGAATCGAGCGCTACTTGGGCTTACGCGGAGAGGGAACTTGCAACTGTTCGAAAGTGCAGTCTTGAGGGTTCTTTTCTGGCCGCCAGCGCAAGAACTTGGTGCCATGGCGAAAACGCCCTCCGGAAAAATGATCGTAGCTAACCTCGCATACTCGTTTCGGCTTCAGTGCCTGCCATTGCGATGACCGTTCGGTGCTCCATCGGCTAGGGCCGCCGGGAGCATTGCCGGTAAAGCCGGTGCCGCCGACCAAGGGTTCGACGACGGATTTCAATTCCTGGCGCTGTTCCCTGGTGAAACTCGAGGTGAAACCGATGTGATCGAGTTTCTTGTCATCGTTATAGAGCCCGAGTAGAAGGGAACCGATTCCTCCGCCTTTCTCGGCGTAGCGAAAGCCGCCAACCACTAGATCGGCGCTACGAATACGTTTGATCTTTATCATGCCTTTGCGATCGCCGGAGTGGTAAGGTTCGTCGACTAACTTGGCGATCACGCCATCCAAGCCAACTTTGCCAAGTTCGTTCATCCATTTTTCGGCGTCGGCGAATTTGCGGGAAGCGGGAGAAAGCTCGACCATTGCCTTCTTGGGGAACGGCACGAAGAAGGATTCCAATTGCTCGCGGCGTTCGGACAAAGCTTTGTCGACCAGAGAATGGCCGCCTTCGTCGACCAGCAGATCGAAGCACAAGTAAGTCGCGGGAGTTTCCGCCGACAACTTGCGAATCCGTGATTCCGCGGGATGAATCCTCATCAGCAGATCGTCAAAAGAAAGATGCTTGCCACGAAAGATCACGAGTTCGCCGTCGAGCACAAACTTGCCGGCAGGCAGGTTCGCCAAAGCCTCGACCATCTCAGGAAAGTAGCGGCCCAGCGGCTGTCCTGCTTTAGATTGCAGAATGACCTGCTTGCCACTACGGAAGGCAAGGCAGCGAAAGCCGTCCCACTTGGGCTCGTAGAGCCATTGGTTGCCCTGGGGAATTTCCGCGACCGCTTTCGCCTCGGCTGGCGGAAAAGGCGGCTGGATGGGCAGGTTGATTGGCGCGAAGGCTTGCTTTAGATCTTCGGCGGGAACCGCTCCGGCTTTCACGCGCTTGGTCGCCATAGATCTTCGATGCCACTCCGATGAACCAGGGATGGTTTGTCAGCCACCTAACTTATAGGAAGCTTCATTGACCCGGTAACTGACAGGCCCTAAAATTGTCGGTTCTCATCCTGCACGATTGTCTCCCGAGGGAACCATCTATGCGGCATTTGTCCGCAAAAGCAAGCTGGGTTTTATTTGGTATTGTCCTTCTTTTATTGATTAGCGTAGGAGTGGTCGCGGCGCGGCTAACCCGTTCCCTGGCCGACACCGAGCAATGGGTCTCGCACACGCATGAAGTGCAGGCGGTGCTGCGCAGCCTGCGCTCCACCGTGCTCAGCGCGGACAATATGCGCCTGCGCGCCTTGATCATTACTCCTGCACCCGCGCTGCCCGCCTACAACAATGCCGCCCAGCAAGCCCACACGGACTGGGAACGGGCGCAGTTTCTCACACAAGACAATCCCCGCCAGCAGGCGCGTCTATCTGGTTTGTCGAAGTTGCTGGACGAGAAATTTTCCGTGCTTGAGCGCTCGGTAGTCTTGATGAAGGCGAAAGGTTCTGACCAGGAACAAAATCGGCTGTCCATTGAAAGCCTGCAAATCTCCAACCGGATCATCGATTTGGTGGACGCGATGGACTCCGAAGAGAGCGCTCTTCTTAGCGGCCGCGAGCATGAGTCCAGCAAGACTTATGGCCAAGTGCGGATCGCACTTGGCCTCGCGTTTGCCGCGGCGGTGCTGATTCTGCTTTTTACCTTTTATCAACTCACGGTTGAGTTGCGCGACCGCAAGCGAGCCGAAGACGCAGTGCGCAAGCTGAGTGCGCGTCTGTTGCAACTGCAGGACGCGGAACGTCGTAAAGTCGCGCGCGAACTGCACGATAGCATCGGGCAATATTTCGTCAGCCTGAAGATGAACTTCGACATCCTGCGGCTCGGAGTGTCCGAGAAAGAAACTGACCGCATCTTCACCGACTGCGTCGATCTGATGGAGCGCGGCATCTCGGAGGCTCGGACTCTCTCGCATCTGCTGCATCCTCCGCTGCTTGACGAAGCGGGGTTCCTCTCCGCCGCCCGCTGGTACGTCGATGGCTTCACCGAGCGTAGCAAGATCAAAGTCAGCCTTGAAGCTCCGACGGAACTACCGCGCATGTCGAAAGATATCGAGCTCGCGCTCTTCCGCGTTTTGCAGGAAAGTCTTACCAATATCCATCGTCACTCCGGTAGCCAGACTGCCGAAATCCGCCTCGCGATCATGGATGGACATATCAATCTTTTCGTTCGCGACTTCGGCAAGGGAATTCCGGCGGCGCTTTTGAAGAAATTCGAAAATTCGCACAGCGGCACTGGTGTCGGTCTAGCGGGCATTCGCGAACGCATGAGCGAGCTGGGTGGAGCGGTAGAACTCTCATCGGAGGGAGGCGACGGCTCTACTCTGATGGTTTCAGTTCCGCTGCCAAAAGATTCCGCAACAACAGACGGGAATTTTCCGCCTGACCGGGCCGGAAGCAGTGTACGTGTCCAAGGCAAGGGTGAAGACACGCCGGGCCTGCTACTGATCGATGCGATTGGATAAAAAGCCGCCGCTCAGCCTAACACGCGTTCTGATGCCACTTTGTAGGGTGGATTACTGCAAAGAAGTATAAGGCAGCGTAGCCCGCATCACCGTGCCATCGGCGCCCGACCGCAACTCCAAACGCCCGCCCAGTTGCCGCACTCGTTCCTGCATACCACGCACGCCAACCCCGAGAAGCTCGACGCTCTTCTGGCCCAGCGAAACCGAAATGGGTGATTTCCCCGCGTCTTTTACTTCGAGCGTCACCTGGCCGTCAGCTATTGAAATCCGAACGTCCGCCGTGGTGCTTCCCGAATGACGATGCACGTTGGTGAGGCTCTCCTGCAAAATGCGGAACAGCGTCAGTTCCAAATCTTGCGGCATGCGGCCGAGATTCGGCGGCAAGTTTAGGTCGACGTGAATCTTGCTGCGCCGGACGAATCCGTCGACAAACCACTGCGCCGCGGAACTCAATCCAGCTTCGTCCAGCAACGGCGGATGCAGTACATAGGAAAGCGTCCGGATATCAGTGGTGACCTCGTCTGCCAGTTGCCTGCACTCTTCCAAAGTTTTTGCGACGGCAGGAGAAACCGCGGCGAGCTGTGTCTCGAGCATTCCCATTTCAAGGGTCAGCGCAACAAGTTTTTGCCCGGTGCTGTCGTGCAGATCACGCGCCAGACGGCGGCGCTCCTCGTCCTGCAGGCGCAGCAGGCGTCCGGAGAGTTCCCGCAACGATTGTTCTTCCTGGAGCAATGCTTCTTCCGCCCGCTTGCGTTGACCAACTTCCTGCGCCAGCTCGGCTTCGCGCAATTTTTGCTGCGTGAGGTCGGTGGCGATCATGCAAATGCCGTTGAAGTCGTGCTGTCGCAGAGGGCTCAACGAAAGATAGACCGATAGCAAACCTTTAGCCGTTTCCAGATCGCATCGCAGCTTTTGCGGTTCAATCCTCGCGTGAGCGAGACAAGCGTCAAAATCTGCAACATCGCAATTGCGAATGCGCTCTCGCAAGGGGGAACCGATCAGTTGTTCCAATCCGATTCCTACCATTTCGGCAAGGCAGCGATTGGCGTAAAGCAGATCGCCCGTCGCGGTCAACGTGGCCGCGCCTTCATTCATCGACTCGACCAACACACGATAGGGATGTTCCGCGCCTTGAAGAGTAAAAACCTGATCGCCATCCACGCCCGAGACGATGAGTGCGTCAATCCCGCCAGAACGAATCGCTTCAAGAGTTTCTTCCAACTCTTGCAACCGCGCGCGAAGCTCAGTCACTTCTGACTCGCTTTTGTTCGATTTTCGTTTGGCCGCGCCTCTCGGGGAAGGCATCAGCTAACAGCTTCCAGTCCCAAACCTGCGGCTACGCGGTCGCGGTCGGAAAAATCACCGACCAGCCGCCGCAAAGGCAAGGGAAAAGATTTTATGAGAGTCGGAGCGGCGATAATCTGCTGATCGCGAGCTTCGGTGGGCTGCTGATAAATATCCACAACTTCCAGGTCGTAATGGCCCTCGAGAAACTGTTTGCAAAATTCCGTGATGTTAACGATGGATCGGGTTGAGCGCGGAGTAGAGCCGGCAACAAACAATCGCAGTACATACGTCTCCCGCTCGGGCTCGCCACCAGCAGATCTTCGCCCGCGGGCCTTCATACGGTTCCCGCGGTGCGCCCAATATGCAGATCCAATCCGACGAGTACTTTTTCCGTGTCCGATAGATCGCCAATGATCTTGCGGATCGGTTGAGGCAGGCTTCGTACCAGCGTTGGAATCGCCAGCACCTGGTCTTGTTGCGCCAGCTCGGGCTTCTTCATAAGGTCGATAACCTCGATCTGGTAGCCGTCTTTCGCGTACTCGACACAAAGGTTCTTCAGATTGCTGAGCGCCTTCAGCGATTTCGGTGTCTGTCCCGCAATGTACAATCGTAAAAGCAGCTTCGGCTTTTTCTTCTTTGCCGCCACACTACTCTTCGCCTTACTTGGTTTCATAAGCTCCCCACCGGGTTGGCCGTTTATTTCTGCCGTGCCTTACGACTAAATGCCATGGCCTTTCGTTCTTTCAATCCGCGTTCCTGCCGGAGTTGATCCAATACCATAATTCGCTCCGCTTCCTTCTGATCTGCCTCGAATTGTGCGCGCAGCGCGGCGATCTGCCCTTCCATGGCTTGCCGTTTGCTCTTCACCACCAACTTTTGACGGTCCAGTTCCTGTTGCCGCAGTACGTCTTCTTCCAGTTCACGCTGCTCTTGCGCAGTTCGCGCGGAACCGGTGAGAACTCCTGACGCCCCAAGATAGACGTCCACCAGTTTCACGCCTCGATTGGTGAGAACGAATTCCCGCACTTGATTGGAGTGCGCCATGCCACGCGACTTCACCACGTAGAGACCCCGGTTGCGTTCGCCGTTCACTTCCATCTCGCGCAACAGCAGCCAGGTATCGATGAGCGAAGAAATTCCAACTTCGGTTTGCTCGGCGTAGCTTCCCGCAGTGGTGAGGCTGACAAACAGCGCAGTGATCTGCCGCTGCTTCAGGAAGTCGATCAGCCGGGTAAGCATCGCTTCGACTTCGCGGCTGTGGTTGGCGGCAATCAAATTGGTGATGGGGTCGATGATCACCAGTGTAGGTTTGAACTGCTCTACCAGCTTGTGGATTCGCACCAGGTGCATTTCCAGGCCGGACTCTGCTGGACGGCTGGCCTCAAAGCGCAACAGGCCCTTTTTCATGGGGGCTTCGAGGTCGAGCCCAATCGAACGCATGTTGCGAATCACCTGGTCGCGCGATTCTTCAAAAGCCACGTATAGGGCGCGTTCTCCGCGACGGCAAGTTTCGATGGCCAGGTGGGAGGCAATGCTGGTCTTTCCGCTTCCTGCCGTCCCGGAGACTAAGACGGTACTGCCGCGGTAGTAGCCTTTGCCTTCCAGCATCTCGTCGAGATCTGGAATTCCCGAGGACACGCGTTCGCGAGACGCCTTATGGTCCAGGCCGAGCGACGTGATGGGCAGCACCGACATTCCGTCCTGATCGATGAGGAACGGATATTCATTGGTGCCGTGCTGCGTTCCCCGGTACTTCACCACGCGCACGCGACGGGTTGAAAGCTGGTCGATCACGCGGTGGTCGAGCAGAATCACGCAATCGGAAACATATTCTTCGAGTCCCTGACGGGTGAGGGTCCCCTCGCCGCGTTCCGCCGTGATAACCGTCGTCATGCCGCGGTCTTTAAGCCAGCGGAACAGGCGGCGAATCTCCGCCCGCAAAATCGCAGGGTTATTGAAACCAGAGAACAGCGATTCAATAGTGTCGAGCACAACCCGCTTGGCCTTTACCGTACGAATCGCGAGATCGAGGCGGATGAACAATCCCTCGAGATCGTATTCACCAGTTTCCTGAATCTCGCTGCGGTCGACGTGCACGTAGTCGAGCGAAAGTTTCTTGCGAGCCACCAGGTCGCGAAGATCGAAGCCCAGCGATGCGACGTTCTGAGTCAATTCGAGAGGAGTCTCCTCAAACGCCATGAACACCCCGGGTTCGTTGTATTCCAGCGCGCCGCGAACCAGAAATTCCGTGGCCATCATGGTCTTGCCGCAGCCGGGGCCACCGCACACCAGCGTAGGCCGGCCCTGCGGCAATCCGCCGTAGGTGATTTCGTCGAGCCCTTTAATTCCGGTGGCGACTTTCTTCAGCCGCACGCCGCTCAAATCTTTTGGCTTAATCACAATTCGACTTTCCTGGATACGGGAGAATAAAGAACCTAACTTCCTGTTGGCACAATCCTGCTAACCCTTGCGTCAAGGTGCCAGTCCAATCTTTTGCTGGAACGGTTGGGTGGAAAGGTTTCTCTAGAGCAAATTCAGCCTAGTCGAAAGCGAATGCGAGGGTCAATAGCGGGTATGCAATGAGTTAAAGTTAGTCTTATGAACGACATAGCGCTGTACTCCGAAAGCTAGTTTGTTACGAAATCCGAATGATTTATGCTTAGGGGCAAGGCGGGTATGTTTTCCTCGTTAGCTGGAAATGATCGCGGCTCGAATCGCACGCTGACGCTGTCGGTGGTTGCGCACTGCGTGTTGCTGATCGGAATCGTGCTGCCGCGACGGGCGATTTTTATTTCGCCGTCCTCCGTCAGGGCAGGGGTGAACGGCACCAGCCTTACCTACATTTATTTTCCCGCCAAGGCCGGCTCGGACCAGGAAGCGTCGGCGGCGACGCGCAAGTTGATCTTGCCGGTTGAAGCTAAGGCGAAGAAGCGGCGGATAAAACTCTCTCCGTTGCCGGAACCGGAAGAAGCTACCAAGACGGAAACTGCAAGCTCGGCGCCACCCGCAGGTTCGGCCTACGGCAGCTCGACGATCGGCTCGCCCATTGGACAGGAAGTGCGTCCGGCATTGCGGGTGCATGGTTCGGAGCCGCGTGTCAGCCCTGACGAATTTGCCGGAATCGAAGGCAGCGTAGTCATTGAGATTACAATCGACGAGCGCGGCAACATCGTCGAAAAGAATTTACTGCGCAGTCTGAACGCGGAGGTCGACCGCAAAGTGTTAGCCGCTCTCGAAGACTGGCACTTTCAGCCGGCGACGCGCGACGGCGTAGCCATTCCGTCGAAGGAAGACGTTTACTACCATTTCCCGGTGCCACGTTAGGGTTAAGAGGAGGCAACGATGAAATTCCGCATCGCTCTCTGGGCAAGTATCGGACTTTTCGTGGTGGCTGCCTGGCAGATTTATATTTTTGCCCACGGTACGCCGATGGGATTGGCCACTCCGTTGGCCTGGACCCTGGTGCAGATCAGCTGTCCAGTAGTATTTGCCGGTTTCTATTTTCACTTTGGCGTCTCGGTGTATTGGGTGTTGATCGCGAATGCCGCCACTTACGCGCTAGCCGGCCTGATCATAGAAGGGCTGCGGCGACAACTGCACCACGCGAAATAATTCGAAGCATCGCGCCGTTCCCCAAGCGTCGTCTTTTCGCTATAATCGGATGGCTGCTTCACCGAAGTTCCACCCATCGCGCCCTTAGCTCAGCTGGATAGAGCGTCTGGCTACGAACCAGAAGGCCGGGAGTTCGAATCTCTCAGGGCGCACCATTCTTTTTCAAATACTTACCTCAAGTTTTGCTCCTCAGAGTAGGTCTGCCCGCCGCTGATTTGCCGAGTCGCTCCGCGTCAGAGTTGGTGGAGGAGGCCCCATCTCAGAGCCGTGCCAGTCGAGGCGGAATTGGCGATTTTTGACAGACACAAAACTGCTTGTCCGCAACTGAGCATTCGACCGCTATTTGAATAGATCTGAACCGCTACGCACGCTCATTATGCCGGGTATCTTCGGATCGCCGGACCAATCCAGTATCCACGTGTCGTTTCGTCCGGTAATTGGATCAACTGGTACCTGCTTGAGATATCCAGCCAGCACAAGGTCATTGAGCGACCGGGGACGGTTGTGATTGTCGAAAGTGTACTGGCAGACAATCTGATTCACTGTAAGCAGGTCCTGCCGAAGTACCTGGCCTCTAGCATCACTGGTGCTCAATACGCAGGTCGGGGCCCACACCCCAGCCGCCAGCCACGAGAGTCCGACGAAAGCTAGCGTACTTAGCGCGGTTTTCTTCCCCACTTTGGTGCGCTCCACGTTTGCATGCCCCTATTGCTGAACGCGTACTTCGGAGGAACTTGCGACTGGTTAACGAAATCTGCGAACTCCCACACGGGCAACCGCCTTAGCTTTCAGGGTTGGCTAATCCCTAAAAGGACCGCGTACGTTGACAAGACGGTGTCTCTTACGTAGGTCGAGAAAGTTTTTGCTCATATTTCTGTTTCTGTGGGCAGGGGCATTCGCGACCTGGTTTTGGCAGTGAGACCCGATTACTCAACAAGCGGTTGTCGTCTTTCAATTTCCGGAGGGCAAACACTGGTTCAAGGCAATGAGCGCAGTTCGATTTGCCGCCTGATTTGGTAACGTTCCGCTTCGCTGCAGTGCGTCAATGCTTCGTCGATACACTCCCGAGAGGAGACGGATACGGGGTTGTCCATCGTCGCCGAGATCATCTTGCCGTCTGCAAGATTCACCGTGATCTCGACATCGAAGGTCTCTTTGCCGACTTCACCGAGATATCTCCCGCTATCCGTTTTGGACACCTGGATCCAGTTGTTCGCAGTGTCTGCCACGGGTGCTTCCATCCACTTGGCAGGAATGGGTATTTGTGGCTTCGACGGTGGCAGGTGGCGAACCAGAAGCTTTGCCGTCCCGGTGTCAGGATTCACCACCGAGAGCGTGATGTCGAAATCAATGGAGTCTTGTCCAATCAGGGTTCGAGTTCCGTCGGCCCAGGAACTTGGGGTGCCATGCCTGACGTAAACATGGTCGCCAGAATGCACCAAAGCGCCCTGTTTAATCGCGAGCCAGAGGTCTGCATAAAAGGTCAGCAAGTCCGCGGACGGGCCAATCAGCATCGGATTTACATGGCGAAAGTCGGGAACTGAAGGCGAGACATCGGGGTCAAGTGAAAGATGCTGGCCAAACTCCGAACTATCTG
>DATBAT010000454.1:0-3623 GCA_036271375.1 Terriglobales bacterium | reverse complement strand
CTGGCCTGGTTTTAAATCCGTGCGGCCACGGAAACGGAAGATAGAGCGCCGCCCATTTCATTGCGGCGCGATTGCGAAGTGTGCTGATGGGGCGCTCTCCGATCATTGAGATGAAGGAATCGGAAAGATGACAGACCGCCTGGTGAGGGTCCATCTTCCCCCATTGACGGGGACTGTTTGCGCGCAGATCTGCCAAACGGATAACGATGCTCTCTTTGGTTTTGGGATCGCCCAGGGTTTTCACGCGAGTCCCATGTTATCAACTGACGGCGCGGCCATGTATTCTGATTCGCGAACGAGGGACCCGTGGAACCCATCACACATTTTTTGACCGGCGCTTGTCTCGGCCGCGCCGGATTCAACCGCAAGACCGCTCTCGCGACGGCCACCATGACGTTAGCGGCAGAAGCGCCGGATCTCGATGTCTTCAGCCGCTTCGGCGGTCGGGTTTACGGCTTTGCGCACCATCGCGGATTCACCCACTCGTTTCTGGGATTGTTTCTGATGTCGGCACTGGTCGTTGGCTTCGTCTATCTCATCTGGCTGGCTCGCGGACGAAAAGTGAAGGATCCAAACCTTCCTCCACGCTGGGGTGTGTTGTTTGTGCTGGCCTATGTTGCGGGGCTCAGCCATATCCTGCTCGACTTTACGAACAACTATGGTGTCCGACCTTTCTGGCCGTTTTACGAGAAGTGGTTTTCCTGGGACATCATCTTTATTGTCGAGCCGGTAATTTTGGTATTGCTGATTGGTGCTCTGGTTCTGCCTGCACTGACGTCCCTGATTAACGATGAGATCGGCGCCCACAACCGCGGCCCCAAGGGACGGTTTTCGGCAACCGTTGCTTTGGTTGGGATGGTTTTGCTGTGGGGCGTCCGCGATTTCGAGCATCGTGATGCCCTCGCAAAGTTGGAGAACAGTACTTACCGGGACGCCGCGCCTTTGCGGGTGGCGGCCTATCCCTACATGTGGAATATTTTCCGCTGGTCAGGCATCGTCGAAACTACTAATTTCTTTGCGCTCACGACGGTAAAAGCAGGCGCTCCCTTTGATCCTGAATATCAAATGCAGGTGCACTACAAGCCGGAAGAAACTCCGGTGACCCTCGCCGCCAAACGGTCGTACCTGGGTCGAGTTTTCCTCGATTGGGCCAAGTACCCCATCACGGAAACCGAGAAGGTTAGCGACCCTTCCGGCTATGTGGTTCGTTTCAAAGACCTTCGTTTCGAATATATCCAGATGGGCCGGCGGAATCCGTTAGCCGCCAGCGTCCGGCTGGACGCAAATCTGAATGTCATTGGCTACAGTATGGGCGACAACGAGAAGTACGTGATGGAGAATCACTGATCTGCTTGACGGCGCTTACCGTAGGATTGACAATCAGTTGCGAGGAAATTCGATGACCATGCTGGCCTACTTGTTCGTGCTGTTGGGAATTGCGATGCGGTTCATGCCCCATCCCTGGACGTTTACGCCGCTCGCCGCTTCGCTGCTGTTTTTTGGGGCGCGTGGCTCCCGCCGCACGATCTGGGTTCCATTGGTTCTGTTGGCCATCTCCGATGTGATCCTTACCAAGTATTTTTGGGGATATCACATGACCTGGGACCAGGGCGTCATTTGGGTTTGGTATGCCGCTGTTCTATGGCTGGGAACGCGTCTGACCAAGCATCTTAAGCCGCTGCCGATTTTGGGCGCGGCGGTAGCAAGTTCGGTTTCCTTTTTTGTGATTTCGAATTTTGCGGTCTGGGCCGCAACCGATCTGTACCCAAAGACTTTCGCCGGCTTGATGACTTCCTACTCGCTGGCCATTCCGTTCTTCCGCCACGGGATTGAAGGCGACCTGCTTTTCACCGCCGCAATGTTCGCCACGCCGGTAATCATCCAGTCGCTTTCGTCGGCATTCAGCGGAGAAGACCACGCCGCCGCGGCTTAACTAGACCGCCGCTTCGGCGGCCTTTCTCTTTCTCACCAACAACCAGATCGCCAGACCTGCGGCAACTGCCGCCAGCAGCCATCCCCAATGCTGCGTGACCACCTTTCCGGCGACATCCACGAAGCCGGGGCCAAACCTGATAGTCAGCAGGCCCAGCAAGAAGAAACGGATAAACCTCCCGGCAAAAATCGCCACCAAGAAGTGGCCGAAGTTCATCTCGAAGACGGCCGCTGAAAGTACGAAGAGTTTGAAGGGCGTGGGCGGCGGCAGCATGGCAGGGAACATGAGCGCCCAGAATTCATGCTGATCGAAGGAACGATGAATCTTTTCAAAGCGCTTCTCCGACATGCGCTTGCGAAGGAACGTCTCTCCGCCGATGTAGCCCACCAGATAGAGCACGCTGCTTCCCACTGCGGATCCCGCAGCCGCAAGCAGGGCATAAAGCAGGAACAGAGACTTGTTCTGGTAGACGTAGGTAGCGACGACCACGTCCATGGGAAGGCCAATGGCAGCGCCGTCCATGGCGGCGATGACGAAGACTCCCCAAACACCGAGCGGTTTGAGCAGGGCCCAAAGAAAGGCAGTGTAACGGGTGAGGATGTGCTTGAGAGTATTCAAGAGCCCCAGTGGTTAGTGTAGCAGCGTGGGCTCGCCAAAATACTTAACCACAGAGGGCACAGGGTTTCACAAAGAGATTCGGTTTTGCTACTTTGCCGCGGCGTGCATGGCCTGCGGTGTTGTGAGTTCTGGCATCTGGAATTCCTGCGCCATTACTTCGAGCATTTTTTCAAAGAGGTGAAACCAGTGGACTACCGGCACGGATTGCTGAAATAGCGACAGGACGTGAGAGGTGGTTTCCTTGTTTGCCAGGACTGGTTCGAAGTCGACCGTGTCCCATCGGGAAAGTGCGTCCACTGCAGCTTTTACGTCCTGGCGATGTTCCTCGACGTAGTCGCGAATGCGGAACGCATTTTCTGGATTCATCCCCGTGAGTTTGACCGGCATCAGCCATTCCCGCATCACCCGTGGGTGATTGCGGAACATGTGGAAATAGTCTCCGCCGTAAACACGCGCGCGGCGAATCAGATTGGGGACGGCGTATTGCGCATGGTCGTGCCAGGCGTGCGCGGCGGGATGGTAGATGACGCTGTATCCGAGTTCGAAGAGCTTAATACCCATTTCGGTGTCTTCGCTGAGCATGTAGGTTCCGTCGAACGAGCCGACTTCCAACACGGCTTCGCGTCTGACGCTGAGATTGCAGGTGATGAAGTGCGAGTAGCCGTAGGGGCAACCTGCCTCCATGTCGACTTGCGGGAACATGAAAGAGTTGACGCAGAAGAAATGCGTCATGGCGCGGCGCCGTGCTTCCTCGGGATACCGGAAGTTGCCGAGCACGGCCCACTTCTCGGACGAATATCGCTGCTGGGTTGAGAGATGTTCCTCAATTACATTGGGAGTGCAGATGGTGTCGTCATTCATCAGCAGCAAATATTCACCGGTGGCGTGCTCGACTCCGTGACGGCGGGCGGTGCCGGTGCCTGAATTTTTCTGGCGCAACGAGTGGACGCGGAACGGCGCTTCGTATTGCTTCATGAATGCTTCGGTGCCGTCGGAGGAGCCGTCGTCGATGACGACAACTTCGAATTGATCTTTCGAAACGGTTTGCGCCTCAAGGGCGGCCAGGCATTTT
>DATBAT010000453.1:0-9069 GCA_036271375.1 Terriglobales bacterium | reverse complement strand
CCTGCGTGGAGAGTTTCGATGACGGCTGGGGAAGTTTTGGTGGATTCGCTGATCGACTGGGGAGTGAAGGTCGTTTTCGGTCTTCCCGGAGACGGTATTAACGGAATCATGGAAGCCTTGCGGACGCGGCAGGAAAAGATCCGCTTCGTTCAGGTGCGGCATGAAGAGTCGGCGGCGTTCATGGCGTGCGCTTATGCCAAATACACGGGTCAGTTAGGCGTCTGTCTGGCGACTTCGGGGCCGGGCGGGATTCATCTGCTTAATGGTCTATATGACGCGAAACTTGACGGCCAGCCTGTCCTCGCAATTACGGGTATGCAATTCCACGATTTGATCGGAACTTACACCCAGCAGGACGTGGCGTTAGATAAAACCTTCATGGATGTTGCTGTCTTCAACGAACGCATTATGGGCCCGACGCACGTCGAAAATATTGTCGATCTGGCTTGTCGCACGGCATTGGGGTATCGCGGCGTGGCGCACATTACATTTCCGGTCGATCTGCAGGAACTGGAAGTCAAAAGCAAACAACGCTCCAAACGAAATGTAGCCCACCACACTTCGCATACGCAGGCCGAATTGCCAGAACTGCCGAGCGTGGGAGAGTTGCATAGCGCGGCCGACATATTGAATGGCGGTAAGAAAGTAGCAATTCTCGCCGGCCGTGGAGCATTGAACGCGGGTACGCAATTAGAAAAAGTCGCAGAGTTGCTGGGTGCGCCGATCATCAAGGCGCTTCTGGGCAAAGCGTGCGTTGCGGATGACAGTCCTTATACGACGGGTGGCATTGGCTTGCTGGGGACTCTTCCGTCACAGGAAGCGATGGAGAACTGCGACACACTGCTGATCGCAGGCAGTTCATTTCCATATATCGAATTTATGCCGAAGCCTGACCAGGCGCGCGGTGTGCAGATCGATTTGGATCCGAAGCGGATTGGGTTGCGGTATCCCGTGGAAGCTGGGCTGATAGGTGATACGGCGAGAACGCTGGACGCGCTGATTCCGTTGTTGAAGCAGAAGGCTGATCGAAGCTTTTTGGAGAAGGCGCAGAAGGGAACCGAAGAGTGGTGGCAGTTGATGGAGCAGCGCGGTACTCGCCAGGAAAAACCAATGAAGCCCCAGGTGGTCGCGTGGGAGTTGGGCAAGCGCCTGAGGTCGGACGCGATCGTGAATTGTGACAGCGGCACCATTACGACTTGGTGGGCGCGGCAGATTCCAGTGAAGAAGGGGCAGATGCACAGCGTTTCCGGCACGCTGGCGAGCATGGCGGGCGGATTGCCCTACGCGCTGGCGGCACAGATTGCTTATCCCGAGCGGCAGGTGGTGGCATTTGTCGGCGACGGTGGCTTCTCCATGTTGATGGCGGATTTTGTGACCGCGGTGAAGTATAAGTTGCCGATCAAAGTTGTGATCCTCAAGAACAACACTCTTGGTCAGATCAAATGGGAGCAGATGGTGTTCCTGGGTAATCCGGAGTATGGAGTGGATTTGCACCCGATTGATTTCGCCGCGTTCGCGGTGGCGTGCGGAGGAATTGGGTTCACGGTAGATGATCCCACATTGTGCGGATCGGCGATTGAGGAATTCCTGGCGACCCCCGGCCCGGCGATTTTGCAAGCCGAGATCGATCCCTTCGAGCCACCGATGCCGGCGAAGATCACGGCGGAGCAGGCGCTGAAGTTTGCCGAATCACTGGCGCGTGGGGAACCGAATCGCGGCAAGATCATCGCCACAGCCGTGGGAGATCGGGTGCGGGAGTTGATCTAAGGCTGGCTTGGTTGCGGAGACACAGATGTCCTCACCTGTCGGACCGAGCGGAGCGAGGGTGCTAGTTTTGTGAAATGCGCGCCTCGCTTCGACTCGGCGGACAGGTGAGACACCTGTCGCTACGTGGGTACGGAGATTTTCTAGACTTCGAAGACTCTGTAGAGAGCGTTAGGGGTTTCGGTTTGCAAAACGTGAACCGCCACGTTGTGCACCGGAACTCCTGCGGTGGTTTTGCCGTTAGGTTTTCCGTGGTGGGCGTGGCCGTGCACCACTAAGCTCGCTCCGTGGCGGTCGATGACTTCGGCCAGACGTGACGAGCCGAGGTAGGGAAAAATCTCCGGCGGTTCGCCTTCGACGGTATCGCCAATAGGCGCGTAGTGAATGACTACCACTCGCTTCTCCGTGCGCAGTTGCGACATGGCGCGTTCGAGTTTTAATGATTCGTCGATGCCGGTCTGCACGAAGGATTTTATTTCCGGTTCCCCGAAAGCGGTGAGCATGCCGCGTCCAAAGCCTCCGGGAAAACCTTTCGCGCCGGCGAAGCCTACACCGTCGCGTTCATACGCGGTGCCATCGAGAACCTTGATGCCGGCGTCGGTCATCATTTTCATGAGCTCAACCTGAACTCCGTTTTCGTAGTCATGATTTCCCAACACCGCAATGGTTGGGATGCGCACCCGCACCAACTCATTCAACAGCGCTTCCATCTCGACGACCTGCCCGTAATTTGTCATGTCGCCGGCGATGACCAGCACGTCAGCTTCGTCGCGGGCCCTTCCCATCTGATCGTGAAACTGTGGGTAGCGCTGCGCGGTGTAGTGCAGATCGGCAGTAGCGGCGATCCTCATTGTGCGGGCTCCTCGGGAGCGATGGCGGCGGCGATTTCGTTCTGGCGTTCCTGACGGTTGCGCCAAAGAACATCGTCCATGCCCCATTCGGCGACATCGATGGCAAACATGTTATCGTCCACCAGACTTCCTCGGAACGGCGCTTTGGGATCGGGGTTTTCCAATTCCTGCTGGAACCGCTCTAACAACTTCTTCCAAACACTGCGCGGAACATAATCGGTTTGCGCAGGATAAATGTAGCGGTACAGAACCAGCGCCCACAGTAGGATTTCCCAATGCTCGCCAGCAATAGACAGAATGCGGTCCCAGTCGAGCTTGCCGTGGGTGCCGTAAATGATGTGGGCAATGTCGGCGCCGTCGAAGCGTTCACGGCGAATCACGAAGAGTTTTGAAGCCAGGATTTCTTCTGCCCCCAGAACTCTGGTCTCCACGCCCATGATGACGCACGGAGTAGAGCGGTCGATCCAGGATTGATCGACGACGATGACCGCGTTGCTCATTCCGGTGATGAGGTCAACGAAGAAGCCGTCGCGGTGAGCTTTGGCCAGCCATACAGGATCACAGACCTCTCCCTTAAACCCGTCGGCCTCGAAACTCTCCAGCGTCCGGGGAATATCCTGTGCCATTAGGAATAGGTCGAGATCTTTGGTGCAGCGCCAGATGCCGGTGTGGTGCTGCAACGCAAACGCTCCGGCGACCGCGTAGGGAACGCCGCTGCGATTCATCAACAGAAGACTCTCGCGGAAAAGGCTTTCCTGCTTCTGCGGGAAGTCAGGCGGTAACGACGTGCTGACCGGAGGTTTTGCGGAATCGGACATGGGAGGGAGTTGGATGGCAAATGACGGCTTGAATGTTGCTGCCAGCGAAGACTGGAAAGAATTAAGTGTCGCTGTTAAACGCGGGTGGCGTGCGAGATATAGTCGCACGCCCGCGTCGCTAGTTCGCTCTTAGCGTCATGTAACCGGCGCAGAGGAAACCGACCGCCAATATGCCGGTTAAGGGCAACGGCGATGCAGTTTGGGGAAGCTCTGCGTCAGTCTTGATTTGCCGGTTAGTGGTGGTAGCCGCTGACCGCGCAGCCCCAGACCGGCCGACCGGGGGAGTCGTCACGTCCTGGGCAAAACAAACCAAGCTGAAAAGTATGAATGCGAAAAACAGAAGAAACGGCCTTCTCATTACTTCCTCCACGGGAAGCATGGCAAATCTAAATCGTCTCGAGACGCTGAGGTAATCCGGTAAATGTGGTACCCGCATGGAGGGAATGCTGTAGCGCTACGTAACGACCACTTCGACGTCGCCTTCTTGTTCGACTGTCTGCACCATGACCAGGTAGTCGTGGCGCTCCAGGAGCACGTCAACCCGGCTGTTTCCGAGGCGAAGCTGTTTTATCCAAAGTTGAGCTACGCCCTCAGGCAGATAAGGATCCGCGAAGGTGATTCGCTTCCTGGCGGCGTCCAAAGAAAGGCCGAGGCATGCTTGCAGGAGCAGAAACGCAGACCCCGCGGCCCAGGCCTGCGGAGAGCACGCCACCGGATAAAGCGTGGGGCCTTCCCCAGGGCGGCGTTCCAGTCCACACATAAGTTCGGGAAGGCGGTTAAGTTCTATAAAAGTGCTGGCATCCAGCAATGCGGATAACACTTGCGCCGCCTCGACTCGGTACCCGTAGCGTGCGAGACCTGCTGCGATGATCGAGTTGTCGTGCGGCCACACCGACCCGTTGTGATAGGAAATTGGGTTATAGCGGGACTCGCCGCGAGCCACGGTGCGAATGCCCCATCCGTTGAAGAAATCCCGGCTCAGGATTGACTGGGCCAGCACGCGGGCATTTTCGGGATGGGCGATGCCGGTGTAGAGGCAATGTCCCGCATTTGACGTACGCACCCGGCATGGACGCTTTTCGCCATCGAGCGCGATGGCATAAGTGCCCAGGTCGTAGCACCAGAACGCTTCGTGAAAGCGCGACCTCAGCGTGGCTGCCTGGGACTCCAACTGCAACGCCAGATTCAGGTCGCCCAGAACAGTGGCAAGGCGGGCGGCGCCGCTCTTCGCGGCATAAACGTACCCCTGGACTTCGCAGAGGGCGATTGGTCCTTTGGCGAGAGCACCGTCGTCGTGAAAGACGGAGTCGTTCGAATCTTTCCAGCCCTGGTGGGTGAGGCCTTGTTCGGTCTGACGGTGGTATTCCACGAAGCCGTCACGATCGGGATCGCCCGATTCATCAATCCAATGTAGAGCGCGTTTGATGTTCGGCCAGATGTGGCGAAGGAACTCGATGTCGCCCGTCCGTTGAAAGTAAGCCTCCGCCAGCATGACGAACAAGGGAGTGGAGTCGACACTTCCGTAGTAGCGGCCAAAGGGAACTTCTTTGAGCGCGGACATTTCTCCTTCGCGCATTTCGTGCACGATCTTGCCGGGTTCGGCATCGACTTCCGGCATGAATTCGGTGGCTTGGGTCAACGCCAGATATTGCAGCACCCCGCGTGAGATGGCGGGGTTGATCCAAAGCGTTTGAAGGGCGGTGATGATGGCATCGCGTCCGAAGACGGTGCTGAACCAGGGAACGCCAGCATAGGGATAGTTGTGCTCGGGATTGCCTTTGATCATCATCCCGACATCGGCTTGCGAACGCTTCATCCACTCGTTGAAAACCTGGTTGGAACTGGTGATCTGACAAGCGCTGGATTCTTCCTCGCTGGATTCTCCAACTAGGCCGATCCATGCGCTCTCGTAGCTTTCCACCTGCGCATCCGCAGGGTCGCAGGTGACGGCGACGCTGAACAGCGCCTCGCTACGGGGTTTGAGGGAAATGTCGAAGCGAATTTCGCCTTCTGAAATATTGGCAGGACGCGGAGAGCACGCAATGCGAGTGGTTCGAAGAACTCCATCCAGGCCGCGATAGGACATGGTGACGGAGTCGTAGTTGACAACGTCATTCAGTCGCCAGCCTCGGGTCTTGCGCTTCGTCCCACGGACTTCGAAGATGTCGGCGTAATCGGCGTCGAAGCGGATACAGAGTGGGAAGTTTACTTCGCTCAGGCCGTAATTCGAAACATGGAACTTCTCGTAACTGGTGCCGCGCCAGAGAAATTTTGTGCGGGTGAGGTGGACCGATCCTCGGGGGATGGTTCCGTCTTCACTGGTCATGTCGAGGTTCGAAACGTCCGCCGTAAACATGGAATTGTCGGCGCGAACGGTCGAACTCAACAGCAGCGGGCGCGAAGGGCCGAACGCCAACTCAAAGTCGGAGAGGAAACGAGTGCCCTGGTAGTAGATACCTTGTTCGCCCAGTCCGACGGGTTCAATGTCGCCGTAACGATCAAAAACCGCGAACATCTTTCCGTACTTGAGGACGCGGGTACGGTCGTCTGCGGGAGACGAAGCGGTTTCGATATAGAACTTAGGTTGCCGTTTTACGCCGATTTCAACCAACTCGGATCCTCGGGGAACCTGGTTATGACGGTGGGTTCGGTACGCAGCAGTTTTTCGTAGATGGCCAAATAGTCATGAGCCATTCGCGCCGAACTGAACCGCAACTCGAAGTCCTTGCGGCAGGCTAACCGGTCAAGTTTTCCGAGCTTACCCACCGCTTCCGCGGCTTCTTCTTCATTACTGACGATAAAGCCGCTCACTCCGTCCTGTATGACTTCAGGCACCGAGCCGCGCGAATACGCGATAACTGGAGTTCCCGATGCCATTGATTCGATCATAACCAGACCGAACGGTTCTGGCCACTGAATTGGAAACAAAAGCGCGGTGGCGTTACCAAGAAATTTATTGGTGTCAGGAAAGCCGAGTTCACCGATGAACTCCACCAGCGGATCGTCGAGCAGATGCTTGATTTTGGTTTCGAAGTATTCGCGGTCGGCGCGATCGATTTTGGCCGCGACTTTGAGTTTCATGCCGGCGCGGCGCGCGATGGCTATGGCCTGATCCAATCCTTTTTCCGGGGAGATGCGTCCCAGGAACGCCAGATACTTTCCCGGCTGGTCATAGAACTTGTAGTCGTCGACGTGAAAGCCGTGATGGACCGTGCCCGCCCAGTTTATCCACGGAAGCGGCGCGCGCTGGGCATCGGAAATAGAGACTACGGGCGCGTCGGGAAATTCTCTGTAGACCGCGACTAAATCCGGCGTGTCGAGCCGCCCATGCAAAGTGGTCAGCACCGGAACATCGTGGAGCTCGCTGAGGGGGAAGTGGAGATAGTCGATGTGGAAATGAATGAGGTCAAAATTCTCTTTTTGTTTGAAGACGCGGTTCATCATTACTACGTGAGCGGCAAGGGGATCGATGCAGTTCGGATCCAGCCGCAGGGCCTTGGGGCAGATCGCTTCCAGCCGGGCGCGGGTGAGCGAGTCTCCGCTGGCAAACAGGGTGACGTCGTGACCCTGGCGAACCAATTCCTCGGTTAGGTGATGGACGACACGTTCGGTCCCGCCATACAATTTCGGCGGAACGCTTTCGGACAGCGGCGCTACCTGGGCAATACGCATAATTATTTGTAGGACTTGTCGATCACTGAGCTGCCGTTGCGGCGGCTGTTAATTTTTAAGGGAGCGGCGGGGCTACCCTGGCTGGAACTACTGACCACTTGTTAACTATAGGGCAAACAGGGAGTTATAGATATCGGTGGTTGTCTGTAGGAGGCAAGGGAAAATTATTTATGTCCTCCTACGGTTTTCATCTGCCGAGACGCGCGACTACCAGATGCCCTTGTCATCTCCGGTGATCTTGTAAGAAACCATCGCGGCCGCAGCGAGGCCGGGGAGCACGGTCAGGCGCGCCATGGTGCGCAAGTCGGCCTTGCTCCCTGCGTGGGCCATCTGGCGGAAGAACAAGCCGGTCGCGTCAGGGACAATGGGAATGCGCAGGAAATGTCCCTTGAGCGGTAACCCGTGATCGCTCGATTTCGCTGACGACAACACTTCTTCCGGCAGCGTCACTTCGGTTCCATATTTACGCGCGTATTCTTGCACGACCTGGAGATAGGTCGCAACGCCCGGCCAAATGCCGTTCGGTTCAGCGGCTTTGCGCAGACGGTCAAAGTCGAGTTGGCCGGCATTGATTAACGTCTTCGAATCGATGATGTCGCAGAGGCGGAAATAGAAATGCCGATACATGCGCTGAAGGGTGCTGATCATGATCCGCTCTTCCGGTGCGGCGACACGGAATGTATGGCCCTCGATTTCGCGGACCACGGCATTTTGAATTACTTGTTTGGCCAGGTTGAGGTGCTCTCCGGTCTGGCCCAGCACGCCTACGTGAATTTCAACCGCTTCAGAAAGGCCGGGGATGCGGAAGTTCCATTTGTGGGCGATGCGGTCTCCCCAACTGCGCCCCATCACTTCGGCGCCGAACTCGGCTTTCATGGTGGTGATGACTTTTGGTTCGTCGCCACTGCTAAACAGATCCAGGTCAGAACCGAGATCGGGGTGATGGTCCAACGACTTGATCACCACCGCAGGGCATCCGTTCGCGTCGAGTTTCTGCGTAATCTTTTCCAGGAACGAAACCGCGGCGGAGACACGCTGCTTCTCTTCCGCGAGGCCGGCGGTGACGAGCTGGATGGCAGCCTCATTTCCGGCGAGAGATCCGTTCTTCAGCAACTCCTCAATCGCGCGCACGATCACGTGATGCACGTTGGCGAAGGCGATGAACGCCGCAGTTTCTTCCGGCGAAGAAAATACACTCGTGAAGTCGGGTGTGGAAACGTAGTCCGAGGGCTTGCCCAAAAGGATCTTAGACAGCAACAACGAATAACGGTCTTCAGAAAGATTTTGATTTTTCATTTTCTTCTCCCCCACAGCTAGGAAATTGGTTTATTAGGATCTTTGGTCGGATTATTTCCACTGACCTTCGGCGATTCCTTGGGGGAGTTGCTACAGTTCGGAATACCGGGTTCGATGGCCGAGCCCTCTTCGTAATCGTTCCAGGTGGCAATCATCAGGTATGGCATGGGATTGGCCTGGCTATAAGTCTGAAACATGTGCAGCGTATCTTCAAATGTCTTTCCGCAGCGCGCGCCGATATGGCGGTCGAGACTCCACGACGCTTTGGTGTCGTCGAAGCTGGGCCACACCGTGCCCACGGTGATTTTGTTAGGCTTGGCTTGCATACGCGTATAAAACCTGTCGAGGTACTCCTTGCCCCAATCGCTGCCGTCTTCTGCCCATTTTTTTCCGGGATGCACCCAGGCATAGCTGCCGTCGAATGCGGCGGCGTATTGCGGAAGCGGTTCATCTTTATAGATGAGAAGCGGCGGGGCAGGCCAGGTGCTCAGCTTGTCACGCACGATGTTCCAATCGGTATGGCCGCGTTTGGGGAAGATGAAAATGACAGGGCGTCCGTGATACTCCATGTAGGCTTTGCGGCCGGGTGCATCGGGATTCAGATAGGCGTCGTAGGCCTTCTTCATTGCTGCCAGTGCATCATCGGTGGCGTGGCCATTATCTTCTTC
>DATBAT010000452.1:0-11579 GCA_036271375.1 Terriglobales bacterium | reverse complement strand
CAAGGCAGTGATCGGGCGGCCCATCCTCTACAAGACCACCAAAGAATTCCTGATGCGCTTTGGATTGAAAGACGTAGGCGAACTCCCCAGCATGGAGGAGTTCGAAAAACTGGTGGCGGAATCGTTCCAGAGCGATCTATTGCCAACTCCGGAAGAAGCCGCATCAGCAGAAGAATCCGAACTGATCGTGCAAGAAGCGCCAGAAGTGCAAGCCGCGCAAGAAGAACCCGAAGAAGTTGAAGCTTCTGCGGGGACTGGGACCGAGTAGTCCCCATGCCTGCTGAGCGTCTGCAAAAAATCATCGCCGCGGCCGGAATTGCTTCACGTCGCAAATCCGAAGAACTCATCACCGGTGGCTTGGTTTCGGTCAACGGAACCATCGTGACCGAACTCGGCAGCAAGGCCGACGCCGAAAAAGACCACATTCGCGTCAACGGAAAACTGCTGCACGGCGCAGAGCGTCACGTTTATCTGTTGATGAACAAGCCCAAGGGATACGTCACCACATTGAGGGATCCCGAGCGCCGTCCGACGGTGATGGATCTGCTTCACGGCGTCGGAGCGCGCGTCTATCCTGTTGGTCGCTTAGACTACGCCAGCGAAGGTCTGTTGCTGCTAACCAACGACGGCGAGTTCGCCAACTTTCTGATGAAGGCCGCTTCACACGTGCCCAAGACGTACATGGTGAAAGTCGCGGGCACCCCGAGCGTGGATGGCCTGGCGAAGCTGCGCGCCGGAATGTTCATCTCTGCCGATCACGGCAGGCGGGTGAAGACCGCCCCGGCGAAAATCAATTCCATTCGCGAGTCGAACAATCCCTGGTACGAAGTCACTCTGATCGAAGGCAAGAACCGCCAGATTCGCCGCATGTTCGAAGCCATCGGACATCACGTGGAGAAAATCAAGCGCGTGCGTTACGGGCCGCTGGAACTCGACGTCTCTCCGGGAAAGTTTCGCAGGCTGACGCCGCAGGAAGTGACGAAGCTTAAATCCGCTGCGAAATAGGAAATTCCTATGGCTGAAAACGCCACTGCATTCCCGCTTCCCGCTGATCTGCCCCGACCGGTAGACGACGGCGCCGCAAATCATCTCCCCGGGATGGCGATGCCTCCGATCGAATTGCGCTCGACCGGCGGACGCAGCGTTGACCTCTCAAAATTGCCCGCCGCCCGAACCGCTATCTACTGCTATCCGATGACCGGAGTACCGGGCCAGCCTCTGCCCAACGGGTGGGACGCAATTCCCGGCGCACGTGGGTGCACTCCGCAAGCCTGCGGCTTTCGCGATCATCACGAAGAACTGCTAGCCCTGAACACAGAAGTATTTGGATTGAGCACGCAGAACCCGGAGTATCAGCTGGAGATGGCGACGCGTTTGCATCTTCCTTTCGAAGTGCTGAGCGACGGTGCCTTTGAGTTCTGCGACGCGCTCAGGCTGCCGACGTTGACCGTCGAAGGAGTTCGCCTGGTCAAACGCCTCACGCTGATCGTTCGGGACCAGAAGATTGAACACGTTTTGTACCCGGTGTTTCCCAGCAATGAGAGTGCCAGCGAAGTGTTGAAGTGGCTGCGCGCCCATCCCATTTCGAAGTAGGAGCCGGGCCGCTGATATTATTTCTGTCGGCTTCCGTTTGGTCAACGCTACGAGGATACGCATGAAACTTGAGCTTGCTGGCATCCAGGTGTCGCCAGCTATCGTCGCGCCCCTGGACCCCGAATTCCTTCCGGCAGCGCTGTTCAATAAGAAATATCGTGAGCTTGCCGCGATGCCGGGCAAGACGGCGCTGAATCTGGCACTGCAGCGCGCCGATGGCTCGATCTCGCGCTTCGATACTTTCGTAGTCGCCAAAGGCCACGTCGAAGCCACCCAGATTTACGTCGAGCGCATTGTCAAGTTTCTGCTTTGGCAGCGCGGCGGATGGAAGCTCTATGTCGGTGGCCCGTCTGAAATCGGCAACCACATCCAGCAGGTTTATTCGCTCAAGGGCCCGCGCAAGTTCGACGCCGAGTTCATGGAGACGGTCTATGAGCATCCCTTTGAAGTCGTCGTGACTACGGCGGATGCCGTGCCTGTTGCCGCCGAAAGCAGCATCCCGCTGGGCCGCCATCTCGACGGATGCCGCGTCGGTTTCGACCTCGGCGCCAGCGACCGCAAAGCCAGCGCTGTAAAAGACGGCGAGGCGGTGTTCAGCGAAGAGATTGTCTGGGACCCCAAGACCGCGAAACACCCCGACTATCACTATCAAGGCGTGATGGATTCCATTCGCCGTGCCGCAGCCCATCTTCCGCGGCTCGATGCGGTAGGTGGAAGCGCCGCCGGAGTCTATATCAACAACCGCGTCCGCGTCGGGTCGCTCTATCGTGGAGTTTCCGAAAAAGATTTCACCGAAAAGATCGCGAATTTGTTCCTGCGCATTCGCGATGAACTCGGCGTTCCCATGGAAGTGGTCAACGATGGTGAAGTGACAGCGCTCGCGGGATCGATGTCGATCGGCGAGAACCCGGTTCTCGGCATCGCGCTTGGATCAAGCCAGGCTGCCGGCTACGTCAACCGCGACGGCAACATCACTGGCTGGATGAACGAACTCGCTTTTGCTCCGGTCGACTATCGTCCAGATGGGCCACCCGACGAGTGGTCTCGCGACTGTGTAGGCGCGCAATATTTTTCTCAGCAGGCGACCAATCGTGTTGCCACCAGCGCAGGGATGAAGTTTCCGGACGACATGGGACTGCCTGAACGCCTGGTGATGCTCCAGAAAAAAATGGAAGCGGGCGACGAACTTGCCGCGAAAATCTACGAGACGATTGGCGCTTACGTCGGCTACGGGGTCGCGCACTACGCTGATTTCTATGATCTCAAGCATGTTCTGATTCTGGGGCGGGTCACCACCGGGCCTGGCGGCGACATCATCCTTGCTAAGAGCATCGAGGTCTTGCAACAAGATTTCCCTGAACTCGCGGGCAAGATTTCCATCGCCCTGCCCGACGAGAAGAATCGCCGCGTCGGCCAGTCGATCGCCGCCGCCAGCCTGCCTGCAACCAAGGAGACGAGCAATGAAGCTAAGTGAATCCACTGCGGAGATATGGATACCCGATGGGGCGACTGAAGCTGATGCCCTGAAGCGCGTCACGCACATGAGCATCGCCGCCCACCAGGACGACGTGGAAATCATGGCGCTAGATGGAATCCTTGCTGGTTTCGGCAGCCGCGAGAAGTGGTTCATGGCAGTGATCGTGACCAATGGCGCGGGTAGCCCGCGCGATGGAATTTATGCGAGTTACGACGACCAGCAGATGCAGGAAGTCCGTCGCCTGGAACAGAAGAAAGCGGCGTATGTGGGAGAGTATTCGGCAGTCGCGTTTTTGAATCACCCAAGTTTGGAGATCAAGAGCGCGAAAGCCACCGCTCCAAAAGAAGATCTGAAGGCGCTGATTGCGGCTTCCAGGCCGGAAGTGATCTATACCCACAATCTCGCCGACAAGCACGACACCCACATCGGCGTAACGCTGCGCACTATCTCTGCCATTCGTGAACTACCCACTGACCAGCGTCCCAAAAAACTCTACGGTTGCGAAGTCTGGCGTGACTTGGATTGGCTGGTAGACACGGACAAAGTGGTTTTTGAACTCGACGCGCACGAAAATATCGCGGTATCTCTGGTCGGAGTATTCGATTCGCAGATTGCCGGTGGCAAACGTTACGACCACGCCACCATGGGCCGCCGACGCGCGAATGCGACTTATTTCCAAAGTCATTCGGTCGACGCAGCGCAAATGATCAACTTCGGCATCGATCTCACCCCGCTGATTCAGAACGACAAACTCGATCCCGCGGAATATATCGCGGAATTTACCAAGCGCTTCGCTGACGATGTAAACGCGAGAGTAAAAAAGTTCTCTTGAAGATCATTTATGGTCGGCGCCCTTCGCGGGAAGTTCTTAACCACAGGGGCCACTGAGTCCACAGAGGAGTTCATGTCCGGTCCCGTCTGTGCTTTGTGCTCTCTGTGGTCAGGCCTTTTGCCGCCCAATCCGCTACTTCGGCAATTTCAACTTCAGCAAAGTCGCCGGATCCAAATACTCGCCACGCCACCGCACACCCAGATGAAGGTGCGGCCCAGTAGCGCGGCCCGTGCCGCCGACCAATCCTAGTTTCTGTCCCCTGCTGACGTGCTCGCCTTCTTTCACCGCGAACTCGGACATGTGCATATAAAGCGTCTGCAAGCCTTGTCCATGGTCGATCACCACGCAATTGCCCTCGAAGTACAGAGGCCCAGCGAGCAGCACAGTCCCCGAGTTCACCGCCTCAACCGGCGTTCCGGCGCCTGCGGCAAAGTCGAGCCCCTGATGAGTGCTCTGGACGTGTCCGTTGAAAGTGCGTTGTGTCCCGAAGGCATCAGAAACCACGGCCTCCACTGGAGCCACAAAATTGCCCGACCACTCGCGGTCAGAGGCAGATTTGCTGAACACCACCTGCTTGGTCGATTTGTCCTCGGCAATCTTGCGCGACTGTTCCGCATCGGGTTCGGTAAACTTCTTCGCTACCTTAATCGCGATCTTGCGATACTTCCCGGCTTTCACGGAGATGCGTTTCTCAACCGCGGTTTCGGTTCCCTGTTTCGATGTGTCCGCGAGCTTGAGTGTGTAGATACCCGGCTTGGTCTTCAGCGCGACGCCTCCCAGGGCGTACCAGGTCTTGTCCTTCGAGTCGAACGTAAAACGCAGGTCCTTGCCCAGCCAGCTAGCGGTAAGCGAAGTCAGCGGCTTTGGAGACCTCACGCTGAAGAGCACGGGACTGCCGTTCACCAGCTGGACCGGCTGCGATTGCACGACCAACTCCGACGAGGCTCCCTGAGCATTTGCGGCAACCAAGGCCAACAACAAGACGCGTAACCACATAGGATAAGCCTAGCACTGTGGTCGCGGGACCGGACTATAAACCGCGGCGTGAGAACCTGGTCTGGCATCGCCGTAGTTTTGTTGTGGAGCGAGCCGTCGCGCAGACGTTCGCGACTAAAGCCGACAAAGTGCTGGTGCAAAAGAAAGATCGAACGCTGACGCTGCTCGTCAATGGGAAAGTGTTGAAAACCTACAAAGTTGCGCTCGGCGAAAATCCAATTGGCCCCAAGACGCGGCAAGGAGATCATAAGACTCCCGAAGGCACTTATGTACTTGATCGCAGAAACGCGGCGAGCCAATATCATCGCGCCCTCCACATTTCTTATCCCAACGCGCAAGACCGGGCGCAAGCGAAAAAGCAGAACGTTTCACCGGGAGGCGATGTATTTGTCCATGGTCTGCCCAACGGCTATGGATGGATCGGCAAAGAGCATCGTCTGAAAGATTGGACGGATGGCTGCATCGCCGTAACCAATGAAGAGATCGAAGAGATTTGGCGTCTGGTACCGGACGGAACGGCAATCGAAATCAGGCCGTGATTTCGATACCAGATGTGTAGAGACGTTGCTCCGCAACGTCTCGGAAAGTCGCAGGGTGATCGGGAATCCTCGTATCGCTGCGTGAGCGCGGCTTAACTTTCCCCAAGGGCAACCCCCACTCCGCGCGGGAATCCAAACTCACGTCGAGCCCATGACCACTTCCCTCCTCTCCACGAAAGAGCAGATCAGTTCGATATGGAACCTTGGCGGGCTTACGTTTCGCCAACTAGGCCAACGTGTGCTGGGCGAAATAGACGAAAACAACCTGCTGGGTCGCGCTTCAGAGTTGGCTTACAACTTTCTGTTAGCTCTGTTCCCCATGGTGCTTTTCCTGCTTGCTCTTTTTGGACTGTTCGCTGGCCGCGGCGTCGAACTGCGCAATCATTTGCTCTTCTATCTGTCGCGTATGTTACCGCCATCCGCTTTCGATCTGTTGAACCGTACCATTGAGGAGGTCATTACCGGCCACAGCGGCGGAAAGATTACGTTTGGAATACTTCTGACTTTGTGGGCAGCTGCGGGCGCGGTGACATCGATGATCTCCGCGTTGAACGGCGCGTATCACGTCCACGATAGCCGACCGTGGTGGAAGGTCAGAATCCGCGCGGTGATTATCACCGTGGGAATTTCCGGCCTTGCCATTGCGGCTCTGGCCGTGGTGCTGATCGGGGGACCGGCGGCGGATTTCACGGCCTCGCATCTTCATCTGCATACGTTGACCGTCTTAGCCTGGAAGGTCATGCAGTGGCCGGCAGCCGTGGCGTTCATGATGATCACGTTTTCGCTGGTTTATTACTACGGGCCGGATTTGAAAGAAAAGCACTGGTACTGGGTTAGCCCGGGGTCGGTTTTTGGCGTTCTCGTCTGGCTTGCGGGTTCGTTCGCCTTCCGCGGCTATCTGCATTTCTTCAACACCTATAGCAACACCTATGGCTCGTTAGGAGCGGCGATTATTTTGATGGTGTGGTTGTATGTGACGGCGTTCGCCTTCCTGGTTGGCGGAGAGATCAATGCCGCGATTGAGCACGGCGCCGCGGATCACGGGCATCCAGAGGCGAAAGCTGTAGGAGAAAAGGTTGCGGCTTAGGCGGCTTGGCCGGACTGAGAAGCATTCGCTTCCATCAAGCGCGTGCGGTACCAGGTGTACTGCACCCGATGAATGACCGTGATGGTCGAAAGCGTCGCAATCAACCAAAGCACCGGAGCCATCCGGTTGAACAGCGCACCGATGATTACCAATACCAAGCGCTCGGGGCGCTCCATGAAGCCTACTTTGCAGGTATCAATCAAAGACTCGGCGCGGGCGCGGGTGTAGCTGACCATAATCGTGCTGATCATCACCACTGCGGCGAGAATCACATACTGGAAACGCCCACCCCGGGAGTAGAAAACCAGAAGCCCTAAAAACTGAGTGGCATCGCTATAGCGGTCCACTACAGAGTCAAAGAACGCGCCGAAGCGGCTGACCCGGTTGGAAGCTCGCGCGACCCGTCCATCGACCAGGTCAAAAAATCCCGAACCGATGATCACCAGTCCAGCGTAGCGGAACATTTTGGCCTGGTTATCGACGTTGGCGTAACCGAACAGGAACGCGGCGACAATGTTGACCACCAATCCCAGGAAGGTCAAAAAGTTAGGATTGATTCTGGCCAGAGCCAGCAGGCGGACAATCTGATCCAGCAATACAGCGCAAGCGCGGCCGAAAGCACTGGTCCAGGTTGTAGCCATTAGGAAGCGGGGGCCTCGTCGTGGATGGTTTTCAGGCTCAACACGTCCATCTCACGATTGCCGTTAGGCGTGACCACCATGGCGGAGTCGCCGACCTTCTTATTCAACAAAGCGCGCCCGATGGGTGAACTGGTCGAGATCTTGCCGGCGGCGACATCGGTTTCTTCGCTGGTGACTAGCTTGTATTCGACTTCGGCATTCTTCGAATTGTCGAAGATCTTGACGGTGGAGCCCAATCCCACTCTATCTTTAGGGATGTTATCCATGTTGATAAGGGCGAGGTCGGCCATGCGTTTGCCGAGTTGGCGCAGCCTGGCTTTGACGAACTCCTGCCGCTGCTTGGCCATGTGGTACTCGGCGTTCTCGCTAAGATCGCCAAGTGCGACGGCCTTTTTGAGCTCCCGGGGAAGGTCATAAGTCAGCTCGTGCTCGAGCGTGTTGATCTCTTCCTGGAGCTTTCGCTTGATTAATTCAGTCATGCCTGGCACCGATTATAACTCCAGAATCAGCTCGCGCAGCAGCTAGCTAGACAAGATGAGCTAAGTCTATTTTATGCAGCGTGTTGTAAGCCTCAAACCGAGTCTGCGCGGGTCATTCAACTGACCCAAAAGTGGACTCTCGTCCTTTTTTGGGATACACTAAAACTGGTGCAGTTCTTTCCCGTTCTTCCGTTCGTCGGTGTCCCCGCATGATCAGTAGTAACGGCAGCTTCCACATAGGCGATAAGGTCGTTTACCCCAACCATGGTGTAGGCGTCATCGAGCAGATCAGCAGCCGGACCATCGGTGCGACTGTCGAGAATTTCTACCTGCTCAAGATCAATGCCAGCAGCTTAAAAGTCATGGTGCCGTTCCACAGCGTGGGGACGGTAGGCATGCGCCGCGTGGTCAAGAACGGCGAAATCCAGAAGGTGGTGGATTTCCTCTCCGACGGCGAATGTGACAACAACGCCGATTGGAAAGACCGCTTTAAGGAAAACTCCGACCGCATGCGGACTGGTTCTTTGCTGGAAGTCGCGGCGGTTCTGAAGGGACTGCTGGTCCTGAATCAGGCCAAGGCCTTGTCGTTCCGCGAGAAGAAGATGCTGGAACGGGCCCGCTACCTCTTGGTCAGCGAACTTGCCATGGCCAAGAATTGCGACGACCGCGCCGTGGAAGAGTTGCTCTCCAAGGCGCTCACCAAGTGCAATCTGCGCTTCCCCGAAGCCTCCGAGTTCGAAGCCTAGTTCATTCCTCTCAACCTTTAGACTTATTCCGCGTAGAGACGTAGCTCCGCTACGTCTGGCATCACCACAAACCTTGGTTTTCGTAAAGCAATCTGTCTCGCGGGTGATCTACGTGGCAATCGCCGAGACGTAGCAGAGCTACGTTTCTACTCTCCTAGCCACGACCCATAGGGCTTCAGAGATTCCACGTGATCGAAGATAATCTTCATGGCCGCCGTAATCGGCACAGCCAACAACAATCCCGCCGCTCCCCATAGCCAGGCCCACACCAGCAATGACATCGTTACCGCCAGCGGATTCAACTGCAGCCGGTTCCCCAAAAATTTGGGATAAAGCACATTCAGCGCGACCAGGTGCAGACCAAGCACAATCACCATGATGCTGAGAATATCTCCTGAGCCCGAGTGCCCCAGGCTGACGAAAATCGGCGGCGCCATCGCCAGTACCACTCCCAGGTAAGGCACTAGGCTTAGAAAGCCGCTGGCAAATCCGACGAAGTAGAAGAACGGCACATTCAGGACCCAGAACGCCCCGGTGCTAACCGCGCCGATGAAGAGTCCGATCAGTAGGTTCCCCACCATGAAACTGCGAATCATCGACGAAATCAATCCAAGCGTGACGTAGGCGGTGTTGCGGCTGTCCATGGGGAAAAGCATCACCGTAGCCGAGCGCACGTGATGCTGCCAGCTCAGCATGAAATACACCAGAAAAGGCACGAAAGAAGCTGCCAGCACGATTTGGCTCGCTGAACCGAAGCCGCGGGAAAGCATGTCCGACAGATTGGTGCCGCTCTGAAAGCTACCTTTGCCCTGCTCCGGGGAAAGCACGTGAAAGTCTTCCGCCTGCTGGCGAAAGTGCGTAACCTGGTCGCGAATCTTGTCTGCGTAGTTAGGCAGATCGTGCAAAAGGGTCGCCGCCTGGTTGTAAGAGAAATAAATTGTCCCTACTAGTATCGCGATTAGGAACGCTACGGCGATGGCGGAGGCTAGACTGCGCGGCAAATGTACGCGCATCATCAACTCCACCGCCGGCGCGAGGATGAAAGCCAGCAACACCGACACCAGCATGACGACCAACACCAGTTCCCCGAAATAGCACAGCCCTAATACCACGCCGATTCCAATGATGTTCAACGCCCAGTAGCGGCGGTTGGAGTCGGGGCGGGACACCGTCGGTAGGGGCGGGGAAACAATGATCTGGTTATCGACTGGGTTGTCGGGCATGTCCGCTATGGTAGTGGAAGATTGGCTTGCCACATATAATCGCGGGGTGACTGTGCCACAAGATCGCGCGCCATTGCAACAAAAGCCGCGAATTATGGGCCTGGATGTGGGATCCAAGACCATCGGCGTGGCGGTATCGGACCCGCTGGGACTGACGGCGCAGGGGCTGACCACGATCCGCCGGCAGAACAAAAAATTCGATTACAGCGAATTACTGCGCGTGATCAAAGAATACGGAGTAACGGAGATCGTGGTCGGCTATCCCTTGCGCATGAGCGGCATGGAAGGGCGGCAGTCGGAGAAGATGGTGGTCTTCGCCGAAGAAATCCGGCGCAAATTCAAACTGCCGGTGCACCTCTGGGATGAGCGCCTTACCTCAGCGGAGGCCAATCGTGTGCTGCGCGATTCGGAGATGTCGATCAAACGTCGGGGAGAGGTAGTCGACCGTCTCGCTGCGGTATTGATTCTGCAGAACTGGATGGAAGCGCGATCGATGCGAGAAAGCCCGAACTTTACGGCGTAACTTTCTCGCGCTCTTGATTGTAAGTCCCAAACTTAATCGCGACCGGCTTCAACGTTGGATAGAACTGCACGAAAGAATGCTCCACTGCGGCGTGATCTTCGTGACACTGGAAGCACCCTGACTTGGGATTAGCCTCCGCCGACTTTTCTTCGCCGTCGAAATTGTAGTAAGCCCATTTATCGGCGAGGCTGCTGTCTTTCACCTCCGCGCCGAAGCCCATGGCGTCGACCTGAAACTGGCCAGTCTTGTTGATCGATCCCTTGCTCTGCGCCATCCGCTCTTCGACAACAAACATGGTCTTGTCCGGCCATTTTGCGCTCTTCACGAACTCGTGATAAGCCCACTGCGGCACGAAGACGTTGGTAAACATCTGGTGGCCACCCGCCTCGGCGTTGTAGTTCATGCCGTATCCGGAGGAAAGGAAGATCCACTCGCGGAAATTTTCCGGGCGGACAAGATGTCCTTCCTTGGTGAAATGGGGCACGGGACGTGCGTCGTCACTAGGCGCGGCCTGCAGCACCATGTAGCACATCACCAGCGAGAGGCCCAGAGATAGAAGAACTTTCATGGAATGCCTCCTGGGTAAGATACGCGTGCCGGGTGGATTTGTTCCCGCCAGATTATGGACGGGCGAGGAGGCGTAAGGGAAGCGGCGTTCTTTGACTTTCAGGAGCGAACTTACCGGCCAACCAATTTTATCCCGAAGCTGCCGGAAGCCCGCACAAGCGCGTTGTCTAGGGTGGCTAACGGCAGACCAGTCTCAATTGCCAAATCCAGATAAGCGGCATCATAGGCGGTAAGGCCGTGCTTGAGGGAGAGAGAACGGATGCGGTTGAATACGGTGGTCGAAGGGATTTCTTCCAGTTTTACAGAAAGGGCCGAGACCTCTTCGAGAAAGGCGCGCGCGATTTCAGGCGAGATCCTCTTTCTCTTCTCTCCAACCAGAACTGCGTTAAGGACCTCGTGCGGCCAAAAGGATGGCGCTAGCGCAGAGTCGCCATCGGCGAGCCGCCTCGCCACCTCGAGAGCGATGCCAGCATTTTCATCGGGGAAACAAAGTGCCAGAACAACGGAAGCGTCCAGGACGAAACGGCTCAACGGCGTCCTTCGTTAATCATATCTTTTATCTTCAAGCCGCCAAGAGACAAGCCATGACGCTTGCCGAATGTCGCTAGCTTTTTCGCCGCTTCGACGGCCCTGCCGTCCTGGGTACCCATGTGCTCTTTCAGAAGGTCTCCTAAGAGGCGCGAAACGCTGGTATCGCGGCGTGCAGCCTCGATGCGGGCCCATTGGGCTACGTCTTCTTCGAGGGTGACAGTGACGTTGCGGAGGGTTCTGGGTGACACAAATATAGTGTAGCACGAAAACAGTGTCGCTGCTCGGTTCTTGACCTCCCGCTATGCCGCGCCGATGATTAGCAAGTTCGGCGCTTTTAACTTCGAG
>DATBAT010000451.1:0-9647 GCA_036271375.1 Terriglobales bacterium | reverse complement strand
ATGGGGGGGGGTGGGTTACGGGTGGGGGTGGTTTATGGGGGGTGGTGGGTTAAGGGTGGTGGTGGGTTAAGGGTGGTTGTTGGTTTAAGTGTCTTAGTCGGGTTCACGGCCGCTACCCCTGGTTAGATTGATTCTTGGGTTGGCTTGTTTTTCGATCAGCTTCAGTTCTGCTTTTCCGTACCAGTCTGCGGCCAGGTCTTTCCAGTCCGGGTTCATGGTGGTGATTAGCGCTAGCTTCTTTTCTCTTCTCCAGCCTTTTAGTTTTTTCTCGCGGGCTATGGCTGCCTGCACGGTTTCGAATTGCTCCCAGTAGACCAGGCGGCCGGCGTCGTAGTCGTTGGTGAATCCGGCGAATTCGTGGGTTTTGTGTTGCCAGACGCGGCGGCGCAGGTGGTTGGTCATGCCGATGTAGAGCGCGCGGCGGGAATTGCTTTGGATCATGTAGACGCAGAAGTGGTATTCGCGCATTTCATACTCTTTTAAAAACTGTCATCCCGAGCGGAACGTCGGTTCCGCGTTGCGGAACGACGCGGAGCCGAGGGACCTTGTGTTTGCTCGCGGCTAGTTTGGAGTGAGTTTGTCGCGATGTCTGTGACGGATGTCACACCATCTTTGGTTAAGCAAACATTTGGATACTCGCTGAGAAACGCAAGGTCCCTCGGCTTCGCTCGGGATGACACGGTGGTGATGGGAAGCGAGACTTTCCTTCGCGCGAGAGACGGGCAAGAGTGCCTGTCCCCCATGCTGTTATTTACTTCGCCGCGTTTTGCAGCAAGCCTGCCAGCAGGGCGGCGCGGCGGGGGAGTTCGCTGATGACGATGGATTCGTGGGTGGCGTGGGCGCCTTCGCCTACTCCGCCTAAGCCGTCGAGGGTGGGAATTCCCAGGGCGGCGGTGAAGTTGCCGTCGGAGCCGCCGCCGACCGCGGCTTCTTTTAATTTGAAGCCGAGCTGTTTCGCGATGCCGACTGCGCTTTGATAAAGCTGGGCTACTCCTGGGGTACGTTCCATGGGCGGACGGTTTAATCCACCGGTGAGGTCGAGTTTGCACTTCTTGTTGATGGGTTTCAGGGCGCGGAGTTTGCGGTCGATTTTTGCGGCGTCGGAAAGGCGCTCGATGCGGAGGTCGATGTGGGCCTGGGCTTCGGCGGGGACAACGTTGGAGCGGGTGCCGCCGGCGATGATTCCGGGGTTGATGGTGAGGCCGCGTTTTAGATCGACGAGTTTCGATATTTGCAGGAGCTGGCGGGAGAGTTCGAGGATGGCGCTTTGTCCTTTTTCGAAGTCGAGGCCGGCGTGGGAGGCTTTGCCGACGACTTTTAGGGTGTATTCGCCTACGCCTTTTCTTGCGGTCTTGACTGCACCGTGCAGTCCGTAGGAAGGCTCGCAGACAAGGACCGCCGACGATTTTTTCGCCAGCGATTCGGTAATGGCGCGCGACGAGTCACTGCCTACTTCTTCGTCCGACACCAAAAGAACGGTTACCGGATGCGGGAGCTTGCCCTGGTAAGAGCGCAGGGCCTCTAACATCAGGACGATGCCGGATTTCATGTCGAGCGCGCCTGGTCCCCAGAGGCGTCCGTCGGCTACGCGGCAGGACATGGTGGCCAGGGTTCCCAGCGGGTAGACGGTGTCGTAGTGTCCCAGAAGCAGGATTGGTTTGGATTTGCTGGCACCCTCGAAGTCGACTTGCAGATGGCTTCCGTAATCCTGCGCCATGTGGAAGTTGGGCTTGCCGCCAAGAGCTTCGAATTTTTCAGCGATGAGCTCGGCGATTGCGTCGACGGCTTTTTTGTTGTCGCTGGGAGATTCAATCTCTACCAGTTCTTGGATGGTCGAAACCATGGCGTCGCGGCGGGCTTCGAAGGGTTGCAAATCAGTTATAGACATTTTTTCGTTACAGTATAATCGTCGTTCCAGAACGAGAGCCGAATGACCGATACCGCTACGCCCGTGACCGAGACTCCAGCGCCCGCGAAGAACACGCTGGACGTGAACCAGATCTGCGAGTTGCTGCCGCATCGCTTCCCTTTTCTGCTGATCGACCGGGTCACCGATTACGTTCGCAAAGAGCGCATCACGGCAATTAAAAACGTCACTATTAATGAGCCGTTTTTTGCCGGGCATTTTCCGGGGGCTCCGGTGATGCCGGGCGTGCTGATTGTGGAGGCCATCGCGCAAGCGGGCGGCGCTCTGCTGCTGATGGAAATTCCCGACCGGGCGACCAAGCTAATGTTTTTTACCGGCATCGAGCGGGCGCGCTTCCGGCGTCCAGTGGTGCCGGGCGATCAGATTCGCATTGAGGTCGAGGTCAAGGCCTGGCGGATGACTGCGGTCCGCATGGTGGGAATTGCGTACGTGGGCGAGAAGAAGGTGGCCGAGGCGCTGGTAACTTGCCGACTGGTCGACACTTCGCGCGCGCGCAGTTCCTCCGCGGACGATGCTCCTGACAGCGAATAGCCACGGATGAGTTTCCACGCCACCGCGATCGTCGATCCCGCTGCGAAAGTTCATCCTTCCTGCAAGATTGGTCCATATTGCGTGGTTGGGCCGGATGTCGAGCTGGGCGAAGGTTGCCACCTAGTTTCGCACGTGGCCATCGAAGGGCCGACCAAGATCGGCAAGGACGTGGGGATTTTTCCTTTCGCGTCGATTGGGATGGCGCCGCAGGACCTTACCTACGCGGGCGAGCCGACGCGGCTCGAAATCGGCGACCACAACGAGATTCGCGAATTCGTCACCATCAATCGCGGGACGGTGAAGGGCGGAGGGGTGACCCGCATCGGCAGCCACACACTGGTGATGGCTTACACGCACGTCGCGCATGATTGCCAGATTGGCGACCACGTGATTCTGGCGAACGCGGCCACGCTGGGCGGGCATATTACCGTGGAAGATTGGGCGATGGTGGGGGCGTTGTGTCCGGTGCATCAGTTTGTACGGATTGGGACGCACTCTTACATCGGCGGCGGAACCACGATCACGCGCGATGTGCTGCCGTTTTCGAAAACCGCGGCTGCGCGCGACACGCACGCCTATGGAATGAATTCCGTGGGGCTCGAACGCCGCGGATTTTCTAAAGAACGCATCCAGAAGATTCACCACGCTTACAAAGTTTTGCAGGCTTCGAAGCTGAACACTTCCCAGGCGCTGGAAAAGCTGAAGGCTGAGCCGGACCGTGGTGAGGATGTGGATATGCTGATCCGGTTTATTGAGACTTCGGAGCGCGGGGTGATTAAGTAGCAGTCAGCATTCAGTCCCTGCGGCGGGGTGGTGGGACAGTCAGAGATCTCGTTGGCTGAGTGCTGAATGCTTCCCTCCTCCAAACCTCGACTTGGACTTATCGCGGGCAACGGGCGGTTTCCGTTCCTGGTGCTGGACGCTGCCAAGGCGCAGGGGTTTGACGTGGTCGTCGCTGCCATCAAGGAAGAGACTTCTTCAGACATTGAAGCGCACGGGGCGGCGGCGGTTCACTGGCTCTCCTTAGGAGAGCTTTCCAAACTGATTGAGACTTTTCAGAAAGAAAATGTAACTCGCGCGGTGATGGCCGGGCAGGTCAAGCATAAGCAGATTTTTTCGGCGATTCGTCCGGATTGGCGGTTGGCCAAGCTTTTGCTTTCACTGGCGACGCGAAATACTGATGCGTTGCTCGGGGCAGTGGCCAAGGTTCTGGGCGACGAAGGCATCATTCTGGAAAATTCGACTGCATTTCTTGAGCCTCTGCTGGCGAAAGCGGGAGTGGTCACGCGCCGCGCGCCTACGGAAGAGGAAGAGAAAGATATTCAGTACGGACGCAACGCTGCCGGGCAGCTTGCGCAATTCGATATTGGACAGACCGTGGTGGTTGCCGCTTCGGCGTGTGTCGCGGTCGAAGCTATGGAAGGCACCGACGCCACCATCGACCGGGCCGGACAGTTGATGAAGTCGCTGGATTCCCCAGCTTCGACGTTGAGCCGGTCGCTTACCGTGGTAAAGATCGCCAAGCCCAACCAGGACATGCGCTTCGACGTGCCGGTAATTGGGCTCAAGACGATTCAGGTGATGCATAGCGCTGGAGCGACTTGTTTAGCGATTGATGCCGGCCGATGTTTACTGTTGGAACGAGACGCGATCATCGAAGCGGCCAACGATTTTGGAATTGCAATTGTCGCAGGAGGGTGAACTATGTCTGAATCTGCTCGTCTTGCCGACCAGATTCGCCGGGCGTTTGAAGGTGAGGCCTGGGTGGGCGATGCTGTGCTCGAGGTCTTGAAAGGTATCGACGCCAAGACCGCAGCGGCCAAGCCGGTGCCGAACGCGCACAGTATCTGGGAGATTCTGTTGCATATCGCGGCCTGGGATGATGCCGTAATCCGGCGATCGCAAGGGAACGTGGTCAATCTCAGCGACGAGGAGAATTTCCCCGCGATTAGCGATACCAGCGAAGCAGCGTGGCGGGCCGCGATTGAACGCGTGATGAGGACACACGATGAACTAGTGAAGACCGTGGCAGCGTTTCCGGATTCGCGGTTGCAGGAACGGGTACCCGGGAAGAAGGAAAGCTACTACGACTTCTATTACATGTTCAGCGGGATTGTGCAGCACGAGCTTTATCACGGCGGCCAGATCGTTCTGCTGAAGAAGTTTCAAAAGGCTTAGCCACAGGGCTATACAGAGCGCTTCGAGGAGATCGTTGGAAAAACTTGTTCAGGTTGCGGTGGTTGGCGCTGGCGCGTTTGGGCACAACCATGCGCGGGTTTACAAACAGTTGGCGGACGAGGGCAAACCTGTCCGGTTAGTGGGGGTTGTCGATTCCGATCCGGCGCGGGCCGACGTGGTTGCGCGGGAGTTTGGCTGCCGGGGATTTGGTTCTGTCGAACAACTGGTAACGACTCACGGCGAAGTGTGCGCTGCTTCGATAGCGGTACCAACGGTTTCGCATCTGGAAGTCGCGCGGTCTTTGATGAATTGTGGCGTCGACGTGCTCATCGAAAAGCCTTTGACTACTTCGCTGGCGGAAGCCGACGAACTGATCGCGCTGGCCGCAGGCAAAAATCGCATCGCACAGGTTGGGCACCTCGAACGATTTAATCCCGCGGTCCGAGCTACCCTTCCCCTGATTACTCAGCCCATGTTTTTCGAGATTCACCGGCTCAGCATTTTCACCCCGCGGTCGCTTGATGTGGATGTGGTGCTCGACCTGATGATCCACGATCTCGACGTGGTGCTGGCGTTCGTAAATTCTCCGGTGAAAGAGATTCGCGCGGTGGGCTTGCCGATTCTGTCGAACAAAGTGGACATCGCCAACGTTCGCCTGGAATTCGAATCTGGCTGCGTGGCCAACCTGACTGCTAGCCGGGTTTCAACCGAGCGGGTGCGCAAGCTGCGGTTTTTCCAGCCTAAGCAATATGTTTCGCTCGATTACGGGCGGCAGGACGTGATCGTGTTCAGCGTGGGAGATCCTTCGACGCCGGGAACGCCTTCGGCGAATCCGCAGATCAAAATGTTCAAGCCGCCTATCACTGCCGAGGAGCCGCTACGTGCGGAGATCACCGCGTTTATCGACGCGGTTCGTTCGCGGTCTACTCCAGTAGTGCCGCTGGAAGAGGGCCGCCGGGCTTTGAAACTTGCGCTTGATGTGACTTCAACCATTGAGCGCCATGGCAATAAAGTATTAACTCAAATGCTTTAGCCACTGATTTTCACGGATTTGCACTGATCTAAAGCAAGAACGTTTTTCTGTGTCGATGCGGCGGAATCCGTGGCTTTAGGGTTTACATTTCTTGACGTTCCCGCTGGCTTTTTCCGATACCCTTTTCATAGCGACGCATTATTGACCATGCCGGTACCGAAGCTACACCTTCGTCACCATGGGTTTTCGCTGAATTCGCGCAAAAATGCGAAAATAGAAACACCAGAGCGCCAATCTCTGTTGGGGTGAACTTTGGGCCGCGATCTTAGGCAACTATCGCCAGCGGTTTGTTTCTAATCAAGCAGTCGATGTCGACAACGCAAATACCGCCGGGCGCACCAGCCGCGCCGCCACCCACGGGCCCCCGTCTCGATGGAAGCGACCTCTACGACAGCGGACGATGGGAATCTGCTTATACCGAACTGCATGACACTCCCACTCTGCTGGTGCAGTTGCAGGATGACCTCACGCGTTCGCGCAAGCGAGAGTCGTTGTGGCTGTCAGTCATCGTACATTTCGTCGTCATCATTCTGCTTTGGAATTCCAAGCGATTCGAAAAGTGGTTTCCGCAACATCAGGTACTGCTGGTGAGCCCCAATGACCTGATGCGGCAGAAGCAGCTTACTTATCTGGACATGCCTCCAGATATGCAGAAGATCACCAAGCGGCCGAAGACCGATAAGATTTCCGACAAAGACCGCATTGCAATGTCGCGGACGCCGCAGCTCGATACCAAAGAGTTGCAGAAAATGCTGGGCAGCCGGCGGGCAGGATCGCCTGCGGCGAGCACAGCGCCGCAACCTCAGGCTGCGCCTGCGCAAGCTTCTCCAGCGCCGCAGCAGCAACAGCCGCAAAGCGAAGAGCCGCAACAGCCCGAGCCGACCAATCAAATTGCCAAGTTGCAGACGCAACAGCCGGCTCCTAAACCAAATTTCAGTACAGGCTCTTTGTCAGCGGGATCAGCCATCGCGCAAGCGGCGCGAGCGGCGGCAACCAACCGCGGTGGATACGGCGGCGACTCCGATGCCGATTATGGTCTTGGCCAGGGCCGCCAGGCGGCAAAGGCGGTCGGCAATCTTGACGTCCTCAGCGACACCATGGGTGTGGACTTCGGTCCTTATCTGTCGCGGGTACTGCACGACGTGCGGCAGAATTGGTACAACCTGATTCCTGAGGCGGCACGGGCACCGCTGATGAAGAAGGGCAAAGTTTCGATTGAGTTTGCGATTCTGAAAGACGGGAAAGTTGCGGGACTTCAGTTAACGGGGCCTTCCGGCGACATCTCTCTGGATCGAGCGGCCTGGGGAGGGATTACCGCGTCAAACCCATTCCCACCGCTGCCGACAGAGTTCGGCGGGCAGTATCTGGCGTTGCGCTTCCACTTCTACTACAACCCTGACGGATCAGACCTGCGCTAGAGGCGAGTTTCAAGTTTCGGGTTTCTGGTTTCGTGAAACTGGAAACTAGAAACCCGAAACTTGATTTCTAGGGCCAGCGCTTGGCGGTGTCTTCCCAACCGGCGGCGCGGGCAGCAGGCTGCGGAGTCTGGTTGATGGCGGGCTGCGGAATCCGAATGGGCTGCGACGGAATCGACGGAGTAGCCAGAGTGGGCTTGTTGTTGGCGGCATCGGCGGCAATCTCTTTGTCGTCGGACAGGAGAGGCGCGGCTACGCGCAAGGCTTCTACTTCCTTTTCCAGCTTCGAAAGTTCAAGTTCCTTTTGCCGAAGCACTTCGTACACATTTCTCATAAGTTGATACCTGCGTATTAAGACTTTATCGAACTTTATGCAGGGGCCGAAAGTTTGTCAAGGAATAAGCGGGTGCATACGGCCATTCGCATTCGTGCGATTCCTGCGTTTATTTTTTGCACAGGGGGAAGGTCTCAAGTTGGTGCATTTTGTGTGCAGAGATGCGGGAATGCGAGACGCGTTTGCCTTGGTGACGACGTGTCGGCAGCAGATGTACATCGACAGCAGTCGATTGCTGGCGATTCCTTGATGATGGACACAAAACATAACGCACCCCGGCGGGATACCTGAACGCAGTGGCCCGGCGGACAAGAGTGCCCGCCCCACATCGGAGTATTCATTGTTCATCCGGAAACATTTCTCCTGCATCCAATGCGGACATGAGCGACAAATTGGAATCGGCTTTACGCAAACAATTGGTGGAGACTTTGAAGGGGAACAGCGCGCATACCTCTTTTGACGACGCGATCGCAGGGCTTCCGGTGAAATTGCGCGGAGAAAAGCCCAAGGGCTTTCCGCATTCTCCGTGGATGCTGGTGGAACATCTGCGCATAGCGCTGTGGGACATCCTGGAATTCAGCCGCAATAAAGACCATAAGTCGCCGAAATGGCCGGAAGGATATTGGCCGAAGACGGTTGCTCCGCCTGACGCGAAAGCCTGGGACAAGACTATTAAGAAATTTCGCAAGGACCTAAAAGATCTGGAGGCGTTGGCGATGAAGGGAGATCTAACGGCGAAGATTCCGTGGGGCGATGGACAGACGCTGCTGCGTCAGGTTTTGTTGGCGGCCGATCACAATGCCTATCACGTGGCGCAGATTATCGATGTTCGGCGATTGCTGGGGGCATGGAAAGGCTAGCGGCGGAAGTGATTGATGAGGTAGAAGACGCCGGAGAGAACTACGCTTAGCAGGATCGACGTGACCAGCGGGAAATAAACGGTCGCGTTCTTGCCGCGGTAGACGATGTCACCGGGCAGGCGGCCGATGGGGACATTGACTCGTCCCAGCGCGATCAGGACCAGTCCCCCGACTAGCATTAACAACCCAAACGCTACCAGTAGTTTGCCTAAGTCCGCCACGATTCAATTCTAAATGAGTAAAGGCAGCTCGGAGCCCCCCGAAGCTGCCCTAAACCCTCCCGGTTAGAAGGGCATGTCACTGTTGCGAGAGTAGTAGCCGCATGTTTCAAGCATGTTGCGGCCGGGTGAATATCCGGTGAATTAGAATTCTTGGCATGGTCCCGAGAAAGCTTGAGATTTCGCGGCGTTTGCAGAAGCGCGCGGAGAAACTGATCCCCGGCGGAGTGAATTCGCCGGTGCGGGCATTCCGCGCGGTTGGCGGCGATGCGCCGTTCATCGTGCGCGGCGCGGGTTCGCGCATCTGGGACGCTGACGGCAACGAATATATAGAGTATTTGGGATCGTGGGGGCCGTTGATTCTGGGGCATGCCGCGCCAGAGGTGATCGAGGCGATCATCGAGGCGGCGCGCAACGGCACCAGTTTCGGCGCGTCGACGCCGGCGGAAGCCGATTTGGCCGAGATGGTGGGCGCGGCGTTTCCCCACATCGAAAAAGTCCGTTTTGTAAGTTCGGGTACCGAGGCGACGATGTCGGCCATCCGGCTGGCGCGGGCTTATACCAAGCGCAAATACATTGTGAAGTTTGAGGGCTGCTATCACGGACACGCCGACGCTCTGCTGGTAAAGGCTGGCTCCGGGCTGGCGACGCTCGGGATGCCGGGTTCGGCAGGCGTTCTCGAGGAGTTCACGCAGTTCACTTTGGCGTTGCCGTTCAATTCGGTCGATGCGCTGGAACATGCGTTTGCGAAATTTAAAGATCAGATCGCGTGCGTAATCGTCGAGCCGGTGGTGGGGAATATGGGGTGCGTGCCTCCGGCGGAGGGATATCTCAAGGCGCTCCGCAAGATCACCAAGTATCACGGGACGGTGCTGATCTTCGACGAAGTCATGACCGGGTTCCGGCTGGCGCTCGGCGGAGCCCAGGAACTTTACGCAGTACAGCCTGACTTGACTACTCTGGGCAAGATCATCGGTGGAGGGTTGCCGGTGGGGGCTTATGGTGGACCGGCGGAGATTATGGACCTGGTTGCGCCGCTAGGACCGATGTACCAGGCGGGGACGCTGTCGGGGAATCCGCTGGCGATGGCAGCGGGCCTGGCGACGTTGGGATATCTGATTGAACATCGCAACGAAATTTATTCGCGGCTG
>DATBAT010000450.1:0-3036 GCA_036271375.1 Terriglobales bacterium | reverse complement strand
GCCATCCCGCTGGGCTTCCGCAAACGCACTCTCTTCAAGATGGACTTCTCCGAAGCAGTCTATATTTCCGAACTGCGCAGCGGACCCGCCGGACACTTCTCTTACCGCAACGTCGCGTATGCCATGTATGAGGCGGTAGCGGCAAAGCATCCAGCGCTGGCGAAATATTTCCGGGTGTGTGATGTGCGCCAGCCGGTAGATCTCCTGAAACGCTAATGTAGGGCGGACACTCTTGTCCGCCTGCCGGCAGCGGCAAATTTGTATTTCGCGAATCGCGTCCCCGGAGTGAAAGCGGGTCCGTTCAACCAGGCGGGGGTTCCATGCCGTCCGCCGGGCGGGATAAAACCTTCCATGCATGCATATGCATGCACATGCATGATAAAATGCCACCATGAGGACCACTGTCGAAATGAAGAAGGAACACCGCAGCGCATTGCTGGCGCTCGCAGCGGATCGTGGCCAGAAAGGGTTCTCCTCGGTATTGTCGGAAGCGATTGAACGCTACCTGGATGACGCGCAAAAGCGGGCGGAACGTAGGAAGAGGCTATTGGAGTTGCAGGGTTCGATTTCCTCGCGGGAAGCCGCACGTCTGCGGTCAGCCGTAAAAAAATTGCGGGAGAACTGGCGTTGATCCTTGCCGACACAGACGTACTCATTGACTACCTGAACGACATTTCGCCAATGTCCGATCTGGTTCGCAAGCAGATTGCATCGGACAATCTACAAACAACGGCGATCTCATGCTTCGAACTGCTTAGCGGGGCGGGGATGGGACGGCGCGGGAGCGCGGCACGCGCTCTAGTGGAGAGTTTGACCTCACTTTCTTTAAATCGCGAGGCCGCGAGTCGAGCGGCTGATCTGAGTGTCGAGCTCGCCTCCCGTGGCATTACTGTTCCAATGGCTGACAGCCTGATCGCAGGAATTGCTCTCTCAAACGACCTGCCGCTATTGACTAGAAATCAAAAGCATTTCGGCTTAGTTGAGGGCTTGCGACTGGTAAGGCTGCGTTAATGCCACAGGCATCGTGATGTCGGCATCGACGTAAGGCTGGTTGCTAAGCTGTCGGTCCACGTTCTTACGTGTACATCACCTTGCGGTCGCCCTTGACGATTCTTCCCACCGTGTAGGCTTTCTCTCCCGCGCGATCCAGAACCGTCTGGGCTTTCTTGAATTTCTTCGAGGGGATTACCAGCAGCATGCCGATGCCCATGTTGAAGGTACGCAGCATTTCGTCTTGCGGAACGTTGCCCAACTTTTGCAGGTGTTGAAAGATGGGGAGCACCGGCCATGATCCTACTTCGATCACCGCGGCTACGCCGCGCGGCAACACCCGCGGCAGATTCTCGGTAATGCCTCCGCCGGTGACGTGGGCCAGGGCGGCTACGCATTCTCCGGCGATCATTTTCTTGATGATCGGCCAGTAGCTTTTATGAGTGCGCATCAACTCGTTGCCGACTTTTCCCTTTAACTCGTTGACGTAAGTTTCGGGCGTGTATTGCGCGATTTCGAAGAGCAGCTTACGGGCCAGCGAATAGCCGTTGGTGTGCAGTCCGTTTGAGGGCAGTCCCAGAATCACGTCCCCGGCTTCGACGGTTGCACCGGTAATTACTTTGTCGCGATCGACCACGCCAACGATGAATCCCGCGAGATCATATTCGCCGTCGGGATAAAAGCCGGGCATTTCGGCGGTCTCTCCGCCGATCAGGGCGCATCCGTTGTGCTTGCACGCGGTGGAGAGGCCTTCGACCACTTTCTCGGCGATATCGGAATCCAGTTTGCCGGTGGCGAGGTAGTCCATGAAGAACATGGGGGTCGCGCCCTGTACGGCAATGTCGTTGACGCAGTGGTTGACCAGGTCCGCGCCCACGGTCGAGTGGACGTTCATTTCGAAGGCGACTTTTAGCTTGGTGCCGACGCCATCCACACTGGATACCAGGACGGGATCGAGGAATTTTTCTTTGTCGATGGCAAACAGGCTGCCGAAGCCGCCGATCTCGCTAAGCACGCCCTTGGTGAACGTCTTGTGGGCGAGATATTTGATCCGCTTCTTGGTGCGATTGCCGCGCTCGATATCCACACCGGCGTCGGCGTAGGTGATCGCAGTTTTTGGGGCTTCGTCGGGCAAAAGATCAGTCCGCCTGTAAACGATAAAATGGGGAAATCCGCTGGATTTGCGTCAGCCAGAAGAAGGCTAGCGGTTGATTGTAGCACGCGATGCGGGGCGGTTGAGGCCTTCGTTCTCTTGTTCGGATTCGGGGATGGCGCTGCAAAATTCAGAAAAAAGGACGCTTATCGACTACGACCTCGCAGCGATAAGGTTCGTGGTAGTGGGGGAATTCGTTTTGGCAGAAATCTTGTCAAGCCCCTAAAATCAGCGAATTCCCGCTAACCCCTTCATTCGCTGGGAAAAATATCGTTGCTCCAAATGTCCCATTTGCCCTATCCAATTTGCTATTCTGGATATAGAAGCTTAGAAGCAACGAAAGGCGCAGCCCATCCGCTGCGCCTTTTTTATTGCCCGAAAAGGTGAATGAGAACCATGACTTACGAGAATGATCCAGGTGTAACGGTGGTGCCACATGTCCCTGACCCGAATTTTAAGCTGGAGGCGGTGGTGGTGTGCGACCGCTATCACGACTTTCTGCGTTGCACCCTGCCGCAAAACAAATTTCTATTCGACAAGATGGTGGTAGTGACTTCTCCGGAAGACCGCGAGACGCAACGCATTTGCGAGTTCTATCACGTGGAGTGCGTGCTGACTGACGCGTTGCGCTCGCGCTGGAAGCAGTTCTGCAAAGGCGCCGGCATCAACGAGGGGCTGGCCCGCCTGAGCAAGCGGGATTGGGTGGTGCATCTTGATGCGGACATATGGCTGCCTCCGTTGAGCCGCAACCTGCTGGCGAATGCGAATCTGGCGAAACGGATGATTTACGGTATCGACCGCTTCATCGTGAAAGGCTATAAGACCTGGGACGGCTTTCTGGAATTGCCCAGGCTGCAACATGAGTGCAACGCGTTCATCCACCTGAACAATTC
>DATBAT010000449.1:0-7317 GCA_036271375.1 Terriglobales bacterium | reverse complement strand
GAGATGTCCCATCCATCGGGCCTCTGCAAACGGTAGACGATTGAGCCAACCCCGCCGGACCGCCCAACATTAAACGACTCATCCGGCAGGTGGAAATAGTAGAAGCTTTCTGTGAGGTGCGAGTGCTCGGTCAGGTCTTCGGTATAGCCCAGTCCACCGGCAAGTTCGCGTTGGGTGGGGACCAGAAAATTATCGAACGTCGCCATCGGAGAGTATCCCGCATGCAGCGTCCAGTGACCGATGTCGAGATGGAGGCCGCGCAGAATCGACTGATTCACAGTCAGCGGAGAATTGTCGACCATCTCGTCCAACAGGCCAACTTTCCAGCCGGGCGTGGTGATGCGGTAATACGCCGAGGGCAGGGTTGTGGAGTTGTATCCGGCGGTGGTGTCGAGAAACTTGGTGGTGACAATGCCGAGTTCTGTCGTCCGTCCGGGACGGTGCACGGTGAAGTGCAATCGGTTTTGGATTTGATCGCGATCCGAGTTGAAGCGAAATTCATATTCTCCGCTCTCGTTTTCAGCTCGCTCGGAAACTGGCGCGACGAAGCCGTGGGGAAACATCGGAGGCGCCCGGGTAATTTCGACCGGAACGATCCTGGTGCCGTCAGGCGTCATCACCAGAATATCGGCGCGGCCTGGAGACTTGCCAAGCACGGTCAGCGTCTCGCGGCTGACCACCACGTCCACGACGCTCGGATCGTCGGACACAGCCGCGGTGAGTCCGGGAATTTGCATCGCCGTGGCGCGGCCCTCGCGAAGCTGGATGAAGTTATTGAAAAGCCCGAGTGGGCTTACCGAAACTTCCTGAAAAGTTGATTTGACCTCGACCGTTTCGTCCGGAATTCGAGGCTTGATGCGATCTTCGACATCGTCGCTGGAGACGGGTGCCGGCTGCTGCCTCTCTCCGCCAAGTTGTTGGGTAGACTTGGGCTTCGGCGAGACGGGAGACGGATTGGGCGATAGGGCCTGTGTCGGAGGAGGAGACGGTGCACTGGGATTCATGCGCGATCCAGCCGGAATACTCCGCGGTCCTTGAGTCTCGCCGGGAGTTTCTGCCGTTGGGTTGTTCTCGGTCTGCATGGGAACCTGGTTGCTTGGCGTTGCAGGCTGGACGGTTGGCCCGCCCCGGATTGGTTGCGCAATTTCAGTCTCGTCGTTAGTTTTGGGAGCCTGCGGCTTGTTCCGAGTCTCCGGCGGAAGATCCCGCTCCGTTAACGTTTGCGCAGACTTGCTTGCCGTTGGCGGTTCTCCCGCGGACGATGGTTCCTTCGCAATCGGCTCCGCTGGCCGGTTCTTAGCGATGATCCTGGGTTGGGCCGATACGGGTGCCTTTCGCGGCTCCGTGGATGCAATCTGCTGTCCGCGCGAAGGCGCCGCCATCCGGCGCTCACCGTTCGACGTACCCTCCGCTGCTTGTTCCTCAGCCACGACGCGAGCCGGTCCCTCCTCGGTCGAGGTCGTTCCCTTCAACTCCGAAGGATTCACTACGGCCTCATCGTTCACTACGGGCTCAGGCCGTATGGGGACCAGCGTCGACGTGGCGATGCGGCGTCTCTCTCCGGTAACCAGGAGATCGAACTTCACCACCTCCGAGCCGGTGATCACGACGATTTCTGTTTTGCCGGGTTTTTTGGCAAGGATAAGTATCTCGCCGTCTTCAGCAAGAACGGAGGCGTTGGAGTAGTCGCGGGCAAACGCCATCAAGGCGCCGGGAACATCGACTTCAATCCGCTTACCGGGTTCGACTGTAATAGTTCGATGCTGCCCCCCTTCGATGGTTGCCGCTAGGACCATCAAGAGGCAGCAACAGGCAGGGTTCATGGCACAACGAAGTCAGCGGACGTGGTAAGGACTTTACCTTCATATTTCATCGACGTAAGTGCGCGATATTTTCCTGGTTTCAGCGGCATTGGATAATCGGTCTTGAAGGCGACGGTTTCGCCTGGCAACAAGCGCTGTCCTGAGACGGCCACTTTGCCGACCAGTCCGCCTGCTGAGTTCAGAATCGCCAGGATGCCCTTGGGAATTACCGGTTCGCTGCCGGTGTTAATCAAGGATTGCAAAAGAGTGAGGCTATTTTCCGGCGACAGTTTTATTTCTCCGCCAGAAATATTCTCCACGCGGAATTCCTTGGAGAGCGTGAAGGTGATCAAGGCCCCGATCGAGCCGGTCATCGCAATACCGCCAATGTTGGCGACTTCCGTCGTGCCATGGAAGAGCGCCACAATCGCCCTGACCTCAGGATTTTCCGGCACTGTCACCGTAACCTGGACGGAAGTGGACTCCCCGGGTTGCAGGTCGATCACGCGGGGAGTAAAAACCGCCGTTCGCGCAATGCCGCCGGGAAGTTCGCCGGCCTGAACGAAGGTGCGCTTGCCGTCGCGAATGGTGACGTCGAGCGCTTCCATTTCGAAGGCAAACCGGCCGTTGGTGCGATTGTCGACGGTGAGGGTTTGCGTGGCGCTTTGCCCTTGACGAGCCTCGAGCATGATGACGGCTGGAGTCAGCGTGATCGAAGCCTGCAATGGCCCATCCACTGCAAAAGCGCGTGGTGCCATTATCGAAAGACAGGTTGATAAGGCCAGAAGCGAAAAGGTACGAAAGCATTTTGAATTGAACATATCTACCCCTTAGTTTCCTGTCGCGACAAAATTCAACGTATTGCTCATCGCTCCCGGTGGGTTCGAAAAGGGCACGGCGATACTGAATGTCCAGGGGATGAAAGTAAGATAGGCGGCGGTGGTGGTAAGAGTAACGAAACCTGTGCTGTTCACCGTGGCGCCTCCCCATTTAAAAACGTCGAGAGGATCGGCGGTGGCTTCTTTGACCGCCAGAGTGTAAGTGGGAGTCACGATTCCGACCCCGGTGACCTGAATGTCGATCGGCGTGCTCAAGACGAAAGTATTGCCAACCCTGGTCTTGGTTACACCGGTCGGTACGGTTCCTCCAAAGGCGCGAACATTCCCGAAAGCGACAGACGCGCTGCCAATGCCCAGTCCTCCCAGTGTGATTCCCGAAGCATCGGTGGTGAACGTCATGAGCAAGCTGATCTGGCCATGGGCCGTGGACGACGTAAATCCAATCACGCATAGCACAGCTACAAGAAGCAATTTCTGAGTTCTCATGCTTCACCTCAACAATAATTTTGGGGCCCTAGTTTGCGGTGGCTACGAAATTGAGCGTGTTGCTGATGGCGCCAGCCGCTTCGGAAAATGGGATCGTCAAATTCAGTATGTAAACCGTGGTGCCATATGTGCCGGTGGAGGTCAGCGTTGCCGCGCTCGCACTGGTGATGGTCGTGCTTCCCAACTGCCAGGTGTTGGTCGAATCGGAGGTCTGCAACTGTGCCGTCAGCGTGTAATTGGAACTAGTCTGATTGGCAATTTCGACAAGAACGTCAAACGGCGTCGCCAGCCTCCAATTGGTAAGCGCATTCACGGTTCGGGTCACTCCGGTGGGCACCGTTCCGCCGAAAGCCTGCACGTTGCCGAAGGCGATGGTTGCCGCGGACGTGCCGCTGCCGCCCAGAGTTATGCCGCTGGCGTCGGTGGAGAAGACCAGATTCATGGAACTGTCCACGGTTGCGGTCACTCCGAGGGTGCCGGGGGCGGTGGTCGCAAGCCCTGCTCGCGTAAACACCACCAGACAGCCGATAACCAACGCGATCTGCACTACTTTTGCACGCATAGGGACCGTTCCAACCGAAGGTGGAAGCCGCTGCTTCCGGCTTTTCAACTTCTGATTAGGTTGATCGTCAGAGTTATGCCGAACCTTGAGTGGCTAATGCGGATTTGCTGACGGCATGCTGCTGCCGGAAGGCAGCCATCAAGGCTTTCGGGCTGAGGATTAAATTTGCCTTATTCGTTAAAAACGACTTCAGCACGCTTCGTGCTACATTTCCCAAAGCATGGAACCTCGCGTCATCCTCATTAATTTATTGGTCAAGCTGGGCGTGGCGGCTGCGCTGGCGAGCGCGCTGGTGCGCTCCATTGAATTCAAGAGGCTGCTGTTTCGTGAGGAGCGCTCGATTCGCCAGACGGTCTATCTGGTGCTGTGGGTTTCGATTCCACTGGCGTTGGGAGTGTGGATCCGCTTCAGTGTGAAAACCTTTAGCGCCGGCGATCTCACTCTCGAGACCGCGATTCTTCTTGGCGTAGTAGCTGGGCGTTTCGGCGGCATGCTGGGCGGAGCGTTACTGGCCTTCCCTGCTCTGTTGCATGGCGAGTGGGCTACGTTGCCGTTCGCTCTACTTTGCGGATTCTTGGCTGGGCAGTTACGCAAGGTGGCACCCGACCGTGAAGATATTTGGTCGTTCTCGCCGTTCATCGACCTGAGCTTGTACCGCTGGATTCGCCGCAATCTCCCGACGCCAAAGCTCTTCGGCTGGCAGATGATGTTTTTCACCACGATTGTGGTGCTGCGCTTCATCCACATGGAACTGGCGCGCTATTTACCCGGTAGCACCTTCAGCATGGAGAGCAGTAGCTTCTGGGTGAAGGTCGCGACCTACGCGGCGTCGGTAATGGTGGTCGGAACCGTGCTGAAGATATGGAACAGCGTGCGCATCCAGATCAAGCTGGAAGAGCAGGAACGCATGTTGTTGCACGCCCGGATGGAAGCGTTGCAGAACCAGATCAATCCGCACTTTCTGTTTAATACCTTGAATTCTGTTTCGTCCCTGGTGCGGTTTGATCCTGACACGGCGCGCGAAATGATCATCAAGCTGGCGAATATTCTTCGGCGGCTGCTCAACAGCACCGACGCTTTCGTCCCGTTGCGCGAAGAGATGGAATTCATCGACAACTATCTCGATATCGAGGTAGTGCGATTCGGGCGGGACAAGCTGCACGTGGTGAAGGAGTTGGAGACTGATTCACTCGATGTGATGGTTCCCGCCATGCTGTTGCAGCCGCTGGTGGAAAATTCCATCAAGCACGGACTATCGGGAAAGATCGATGGCGGCAGTATTTTCCTGCGCAGCCGATTGGTCGAGACAAATCTGGTGATCGAAGTGGGTGATGACGGGGTTGGCATGAACGCGGAGAAACCTTCCGGCATGCAAGGCAACGGCATCGGCATGGCCAACGTGGCGGAGCGGCTTAATGTTCTCTACGGAGATACGGCGCGGATGACTGTAGGCAGCCAGGACGGAAAAGGAACGCTGGTGAAGATCCAGATGCCCGTGTTGCAAAGTGAAGGCAGCATTCCGGCGCTTCTCTACGAAGAGCGCTCCAGCACCCGGCGGTAGAAGTCTTCATACTGGGGAATAATCTTGCTGGCACTGAAATGTTCTTGCGCCCACGCGCGGCAGGCTTTACCCATGCTTCGCAGCTTGCTATCGTCGTTGAGCAAATCGATGGCATGGCGCGCCATGGTGTCGATGTCCCCAACATCGGCCAGGTAACCAGTCTTCCCTTCCTCGACAACTTCCGGCAATCCACCTACGCGGGTAACAATCGGAACAACCTCGCAGGCCATGGCCTCGAGCGCCGCCAGTCCGAAGGATTCCAATTCGCTGGGCAAAAGCATGATGTCTGCGAGGCCGAGCTTTTCGCGGATGGAGTCCTGCTTACCCAGGAAAAGAACGTCGTCTTCGATTCCCTTTTGCGTGGCCAGCCATTCCGCACGCGAGCGTTCGGGGCCGTCTCCGATCAAAAGCAACTTGGACTTAACCTGCTTGCGCACACGGTCGAAAATTTCGATGGTGTCGCCGATGCGCTTTACCGGGCGAAAATTGGAAAGATGAACCAGAATTCGTTCGCCGTCAGGAGCGTACTCTTTACGACGGTCGGCCCATCCGGCGTCGCGGCAATACATTTCGCAGTTGACGAAGTTGTAAATCACCTCAATGTGGTTCTTGATGTTGAACTCGCGCTGGGTGCGTTCGCGAAGATACTGCGAAATGGCGGTCACGCCGTCGCTTTCCATGATGGAAAAGCGGGTGATCGGCAGATACGAGGGGTCTTTCCCCACGAGGGTGATGTCGGTTCCGTGCAGCGTGGTCACAAACGGTAGGCGGCGCGGCTTGTCGGCGGCGGCCAGCATTTGGCGAGCCAGCATCGCGCTCACCGAATGCGGGATCGCGTAGTGAACGTGCAGCAGATCAAGATCGTAGAACTCGGAAACCTCCGCCATCCGCGTCGCCAGTGCCAGATCGTAGGGCGGAAAATCGAATAGCGGATAACTAGACACCTCAACTTCGTGGTAATGAATGTTGGGATGGGGGGTCAGGCGAAAGGGCGGCGCATAAGTAATAAAGTGAATTTCGTGGCCGCGTTGGGCGAGCTCGAGTCCAAGCTCGGTAGCGACCACGCCACTGCCGCCATACGTTGGATAACAGGTAATCCCAATGTTCATGTCTTGGCTTAGATGCGCCTTCCATTCGATTGGAAGCGAGATGATTGGGATTCAGAAAGTGCGAAAATCAGTCTTGAGGGATGTGTCGGTCTAAAACGCTACTTGATGTCTCTGGCGGCTTCTTTCAGCTTTTCGAGCGTTACTTGAAGGCGATCCTGGTTCTGCGGCGAGAGGCCGGTGAACTCGATCCCCATGCCCACGCCGGGGTCGCTGGTGCGCACAGAGGCGGGAGTGACGATCTTATCCATGTCGAGCCAGAAGGTGACAACCAGATTGGTTCCCAATGGCAAGGGCACCAGCGATTCGATATAACAACCGCGGCCGCTTACATCCGATGGACTAGTCTGCATGGCCGTGCCGCCACGATCATCGCGAACTTCCATGGGAAATGGAATACGCAGCCGCTCGAAACGCCGCTTGCTATTGGGTACATTCGGCAGGCTGCGCTTCGCGGGCGCGGCGGAAACATGCTGCGCCCAGGGACATTCCTGCCCTTGCACGAGGCGAACTTCCACCTGAATTTTCTGCGGCAAGCCGGCGTCGCGGGTGCTGACGACGCGGCAGCGAGCCTTCTTGTCCTTATATTGCACGCCGATGGTGTCAGACGGAGTCAGCGCGTGGTCTACGCCAGAAAGCAACGCTCCGTCTAGCAGCAGATTCCGCGCGTAGGCGCTCTGAGAGAAGGCCTTCCCTAGGGCGTTCATGCCCCAGATGCGGACGACAACCTCTTCCACCCTTTCTTTGGTCCCGTTCTCCATTGGTTGCATCATGATAACCCGCTCCGTCGCCAGTTTTGTTACTAAGCTGGGGCTCGGAGGTGCCCGAAGTACCTGTTCTGTAGGGTGAAATACGTGATTTAGACCAAATCGCGGTAGGAAATGAGGTCGATTCCCTCGTGGTGAAGCAGGTCGCGGGCGGCGGTCGAGGTGAGGACATCGAGTTCGACGGCGCGAGACTG
>DATBAT010000448.1:0-5991 GCA_036271375.1 Terriglobales bacterium | reverse complement strand
TTTCCAATTATGCCGATCTCTTGCGTTCCCTTGGGCAAGTGCGCAAAGCGCATCAATTAGAGGTGCGCGCACGCAAGAAACTGGCGGGCTGATCTATTCCCAGGAATCGCTTGATTCAGCTTGCAGGCACGCTGGCACCCTCGCATTGTAAGACCCGTTTTTTTGCTCGCGTGGCGGAACTGGCAGACGCGTACGGCTCAGGACCGTATGGGGCAACCCGTGGAGGTTCGAGTCCTCTCGCGAGCAGTTACGCTTGTCGCAAAATGTCCCTTGGCTGATAAATTGCTTGGAATCGGCCGGGAGCCCGAAGGAAGCCGAAATAGGTCGAATTAGCCTAAACAGCACGCACTTACACAGCGCAAAAAGGGAATCGCCGCGACCGATAACTTGTCCGAGCCAAGATAAGTTGTTCGCGCCTGATGTCCGTGTTAGCCAGGAAAAGTGCGAAGTATTTTAAAGCCAGCTAACGAGCGAAGGCCGACATTTCTCGGACATTTGTGGCGACCAAAGCAGACAAATTATCCGTCAAATGCCAAAGGTGCGAAGTGCGAAGCCCAAACCCTTTACAGGTTGCCAATTTCTCGGCCATGCTGACCCTGGCCAAGCTGCGGCGGGCACTTCAAAATCCAGCCAGGTGCGCTAGGGTTTTAAGACATTCGCTACGGAACTTTGTGAAGGCTTTTTCGCCGCATTTGTTCCATCCATCGATCAACAGCGCTCGGAGCGCGTTCTCGCGATCTCCGTCTAGTGACGACTCATCAAAATCCCTAAAGGGTAGTGCGGAATAGGCTTCCGATAATTGACTCAAAGCGCTCTGCACTACCGACGGCTCAAGCGAGCGCTCTTTTGCAACCATCAAACGATCGAAAGACGCCCTACGAAAGACGACCTAAGGAGCGTCACGTACTCGTTGCTGCAATACCATTGGAGTGAATTTCAAGAGCGCTGGATTTTCGATGCAGTGTGTCTGCCTGACCAGGTGAATGTGTTTCGGACATGGGACATCCGAAAAGCCGACAAATTATCGGCAAAGCTACAAAAACCGACTTTTAGATCTACCAGCAACCGCCCAATGTTGGTAGCGATTCCAGTTACTTATTTCGAGCCGGCTTTCCTTCTGGCTGCCCAGCGTGCTTTCATTAGCTCGGAAAGTCTCTTTCGGCCAGCAGGTGTAAGCGCGCCCTTTTTCCGCGTCGAGGCTTTTTGTTTTCCTCCGGCTTTCCTTCTTGCCGCCCAGCGAGCTTTCATTAGCTGGGAAAGCTTCCTTCGACCGGCCGGTGTAAGCTGACCTTTTCTCTTACCAGGGGCTGCTGCTCCGGTGCTCTTAGCAGGAGCTGCTCCTCCAGTGCCTCGCCTCCTTGCCCAACGAGCTCGGGCGGCCGCCGCAAGCTTCGCTCTTGTTGCAGGCGAGAAGAATCGTCCGGCCGCGGTGGGAGCCGTTGGACTCGTTGGCCTTTGAGGTGCACCTCGCAAAAGAGAGGAAAGGCGTCGTTGCAGATTATCGATTTGCTGGCGAATTGAGATCGCTTCCTGTAGATCTTTAACAGATATGTCCATGCTGGTAGATAGCCGTAGTTGCCGCGGATGGCAATCAGTAATTTTATGGCGAGTTTCCAGCCTTGTTCCTCCACGTGAGCTTGTTAGCTATGCCATGAGTCACAAGACGGAGCGCCTTAACTAAGGCGCGCTAATGTTTCAATGAGATTTCTGACATGAGTACCAAACCTGCGCACGTTCGCGAAATGTTCGGGTCGATTGCGACGCGCTATGATCTCGCAAACCACGTGCTTAGCTGCGGTCTCGATTTCTACTGGCGAGCGCGCGCGGCTGAGATCGTCGACGCCTGGCATCCACATACGATCGCTGATCTTGCAACCGGCACGGGAGATCTAGCGCTGGCAATGCAAAACAAATTGCCGCATGCGGAACTTACCGGCGTCGATTTCCTGCCGGAAATGCTGGAGCTTGCGCGGCGCAAAGGCGTGCGGCGGGTGGTACTGGCTGATGCGATGAAACTCCCGTTTGACGATGCGTCGTTCGACTGTGTCACTATCGCCTTTGGCCTGCGCAACCTGGAAAACTGCTCAGTCGCACTTACCGAAATGTGGCGCGTGCTTAACGCCAGGGGTCACCTGCTCGTGCTGGAGTTCTCGTTGCCGACAACGCCGATCCTGCGCGCCGTATATCGCTTTTATTTGCATCGCTGTCTCCCATTGCTTGGCTCTTTTCTAACACAAAAGAAAAGCGCCTATGACTACCTCGGTGATTCAATCGAGGAGTTTCCGAGTGGCAACGCAATGTGCGAATTGATGCGGGGAACCGGTTACGTTTCTCCAAGCTTTGAACGTTTGACTGGAGGGATCGTCACAATTTATACCGCTGCAAAATCCTAGCACCAGTGTGACAAGCCAAACACGGAAAGTCCCTTGCCACAGGGCGCAAAGAGAGGTACAAAACTCGGCGTGATTGATTACATCCAAAAAGGCGGATTATTGATGTGGCCGATTCTGGCTTGCAGCATTATTTCAATTGCTGTTTTTGCTGAGCGCCTTTTTTATTTTCATCGCGCGACCATTCATGTAGGCGAATTCTTGAAAGGACTGTCGAACCTGATTCGCCGTCGCAATTTTGCTGAGGCTTTGCACGAGTCCGCCGGCACGCCCGGCCCGGTGGCGCGAGTGATTCATGCTGCGATTATCCGGCACGATGCGCCTCGGAGGGAATTACGCGACATCGTGCAGGAAGCCGCACAACTCGAAGTTCCAAAGCTCGAGCGGTTTCTTCCTGTGCTTGCTACCATTGCCTTCCTGACGCCGTTGCTCGGGCTGCTTGGGACCGTCGCAGGGATGATCGACGCTTTCGGAACGATCGCCTCGAGCGGTGGTTATGCGACGGTGACGGAGCTTTCCGGTGGTGTTTACAAGAGTTTGCTGACGACTGCGGCTGGGCTTGTTGTAGCGACACCGACATTTGTCGCCTACAGTTATCTTTCGTCCCGCGTAAATACCATGATGCATGACATGGAGCGCGCAGGCATTGAGATTGTCCACATGTTGACCGAAAGCCGTCCAATTAGTGGCATCATCAGTTTCCAACAACCTGATGAGACGGTGCGTGAGATTGAAGCACGGCAGGACCTTTGACGGCCAAAGGCTTCATTTGGTTGTGGCCGTTGCAGCCGGAAAACGTCCAGGCATTTAAGTGTGAAACTCAGCCGAACAACAAACTATAACTTCAGCTGGCTTTTGCTGATCGGCCTAGTCGATCTCGCTTTCCTCCTCGCTTTTTTTCTGTTGCTGAGTTCGAATTTCATCCTGCAACAAGGCATCTCAATCTCGATGCCATTCTCGCGTTTTTCGCTCGGTCCGCAGAACAACCAACAAATCATCAGTATTACGGGCGGGGCAGTTCCCGCGATTTATTTTCAGGACCAGCGAGTTACCATGGAGCAGCTCGGCCCATTACTCGATGCAGCCAAGCGCAAGGACCAATCTATTATCATCAAGGCTGACCGTTCTGTTTCGTATGAAACAGTCGCTGAAGTGACGAACGCTGCGCTCGAGCACGGCATCACGTCGGTTGCGCTCGCTGCAACTCCGCCACGATGAATAGCGTCGCTTCTGAGATTGCAGCCGAACCGCTTCTTTTCAGCTGGGATTCCCCTCGACGGCGAAGGACGATGATCGCGGCTTTCCTGGTGCTGTCGCTGATGGCCCACGCCCTGTGCTTTTATGTTTTCCAAATTGTTTACCCCACTCCGGTAGCGCTTCTGCCGCCGCCGGCCCGCGTTACATTTATAGCGCCCGACTCCGAAGAAGGCCGCACGCTGCTTCGTTGGATTGATGCAGAAGATCCTGCGGTTGCTTTCACAACTCATCCGGCGCCGGGAGCAAGGCTTGCTGCCCTTCCAATGACTGAGCATTTGCCGTCCTATTCTTCGGTAAAACCAATTCTCAAGGAACTTCCACCGTTGAAGCCGGATCTCAGGATTCCCAGTTCCCGGCCACCAAGTGCCGTACACTTTATCGGCCGGAAAACGGCTTCCGCCAGAGGCGCCTCAGGGACATACATCTCTTTTTCCAAGGAACTCGATCAATTCGGAACTCCGACCGTCCCACAATCCGGATTCGCAACGTCGAACGAAGAAACACCTGAGACACTTCGGTTTCGCGTCGCAGTAAACGATTTAGGTGAAATTCGCTACTGCTTTCCAATCAACTCATCAGGTGATCCAGGGCTGGACGAACAAGCGCGCTTACAGGTCGTCCGTAGCCGTTTCTCACAAAACAGACAAACCGGCGCCAAACCTGGCTCTTCTTTCGTTTGGGGTGTGGCTACGATTCAATGGGGCAGCGACGTCGCACACCCGCAGCAAGCACCGGCAGCCACCGTCACGCCGTGATTCGCGTCAGTCTTGCTACTCTGGTCACGATTTACCTGCTGCTTTTTCTTGCGGCGGTGTTTCTATTCTGGATAGTGGGAGAATGGAACCGGCGGCGGCGAGAGCGACGGTCTCTTCAGCACCGGTTGCGTTGCGTGATTTGCGCATTCGAATTTGAGGATCGCACGGATGCGCTGCTTCCCCGGTGCCCACACTGCGGAAGTTTAAACGAACGATTCAGGATGGAGAACATTTAACATGGGAATGTGGATAGGCCGGAACCGCAAGGCGCGCGTGACTTATGGTTTCGACGAGATCGCGCTTGTGCCCGGCCGCGTGACGATCAACCCGAACGAAGTGGACATCACGTTTCGTTTGCCCCGCAAAGCAGCGGAACCGCTTGAGTTGAAGATTCCGATCCTGGCCAGCGCGATGGATGGCGTCGTCGATGTCGGCTTCGCCATCGCCATGAACAAACTGGGTGGACTTGCCGTTTTGAACTTGGAAGGAGTGCAGACGCGCTACAAGAACCCGCAGGAAGTGCTGCAAAAAATCGTCGAAGCGAGTAAATCGGAGATTACTGCGTTGCTGCAGCGAATTTACCAGGAACCCATCCAGCAGGATCTCATTGCAGCGCGCGTGCGCCAAATCAAGGACGCCGGTGTTGTAGCCGCCGTTAGTTCCATTCCTCAGCGTGCAGCGGAATTTGGCAGAATTGCGCAAGAAGCTGGCGCGGACGTTTTCGTTGTGCAGAGCACAGTTTCTACCGTCCGTCACATTTCGTCGGAGTATAAGTCGCTTGATCTTGAAAAATTTTGCCGCGAGATGCGTATCCCTGTGATCGTGGGAAACACAGTGGGGTACGATGTGACTCTCGAGATAATGGAGTGCGGGCCGGCTGCGGTCCTTGTTGGTGTCGGGCCCGGGGCTGCTTGCACTTCGCGTGGTGTGCTCGGACTCGGGGTTCCGCAGGTGACTGCTACGGTCGATTGCGCGGCAGCGCGCGACGCTTACTTCAAAAAAACATCACGCTATGTGCCGATCATCACCGACGGCGGCATGAGCAGAGGCGGTGACGTTTGCAAGGCGCTGGCTTGCGGCGCAGACGCGGTCATGGTGGGCAGCGCGTTTGCCAAGGCACACGAAGCGCCAGGACGCGGCTATCATTGGGGCATGGCTACTCCGCACGCCAATCTTCCTCGTGGCACGCGCATCAAGGTGGGCGCGACCGGTTCATTGAAGCAAATTCTATTCGGGCCCGCCGAGGTTGACGACGGCAGCCAGAATCTCGTCGGCGCAATCACCACTTGCATGGGCAACGTAGGGACACGCAATCTCCCTGAGTTTCAGCAAACTGAAATTATCATTGCGCCTTCGATCCGGACGGAAGGAAAACTCTTCCAGACCGTGCAAAACGTCGGCATGGGAACCAACTGACGCTTCCAGGTTTCAACCTTAACGCTATATCGTCATGCCCGAACGCAGAGTAGTCATCACTGGTATGGGTGTTGTCACGCCAGTTGGCAACGGCCTTGAGACGTTTTGGTCCAATCTTAAAAACGGCGTCAGCGGCATTGCTACGATCGACGCATTTGATACCAGCGGATACG
>DATBAT010000447.1:0-16410 GCA_036271375.1 Terriglobales bacterium | reverse complement strand
GGATTCGCACCTTCCTGTTTGGTACTACCGCGCACGATCTGTTGACCTACATAGTCGCTGGCGCTCTGGTAGTTTTTGCCAGCGCAATTGCCCTCTTGTTGCCCGCTTCCCGCGCCGCTTCCATCGAACCCATGGAGGCTCTACGTACGGAATAGAACGAGTCAAACTTATGATCCAACTAAAAAATATCGAACGCAGTTATAAAACCGCTGCCGGCCAAACCTGGGTGCTGCGCCGCATCAACCTTGACATTAAAGAAGGTGAGTTCATCACCATCATGGGGCCTTCGGGTGCGGGTAAGTCTTCTCTACTTAACGCTCTCGCGTTGCTTGACGATCAATGGGCCGGTGAATATTGGTTTCGCGACCAGGCGGTGCATGAGATGAAGCGCAAGCAACGCAGCGAAGTCGCCAAGAAGAATATTGGAGTGGTCTTCCAGAGCTATCACCTTCTCGACGACCTCACAGTCCGCGAGAACATCGACCTGCCTCTATCCTACAAGGACATTCCACGCAACCAGCGCCAGGGGTTGGTCGCCGACACACTCGATCGCTTCCAGATTGTCGGGAAGAAGGACCTCTATCCCAGTCAGCTTTCTGGCGGACAGCAACAGCTTGTCGGCATTGCGCGCGCCGTCATTCACAAACCTCTGCTGTTGCTGGCCGACGAGCCTACCGGCAATCTGCATTCTTCACAGGCCAAGGAAATCATGGAACTCTTTCGCGATTTGAATCAGTCAGGGACGACCATCGTCCAGGTCACGCACTCTGAAGTCAACGCCAGCTATGGGAGCCGCACCATTCAGTTGCGCGATGGCTGGCTGGTTGGCGATACCTCGAACCCTTCGATCGGCGCTCCGGCGGAGGTGGTCACGCAATGAATTGGTTCGCGCGGTGGTTCACCTGGCTTTTGATTTTTGCGACTACGCTGGCGTCGAGCCAGACCGGTACTCCCATTCCGTTGGAGTTACCCAAGTCTCCCAATCCGTTTAACGCCTACATGCCGGCGAGTGTTCCGGTGCCGGTTCTGACGAACTCGCCACGTCTCGATCAGCTCATTCGCGACGGCAAGCTCTACATTTCTTTGCGCGACGCCATTTCGCTCGCCCTCGAAAACAATCTCGATCTTGCAATCGCGCGTTACAACCTGCCGATCGCGAACACCGATATCCTGCGCACCAAAGCGGGCGGCTCATTCCGCGGCGTCAACACCGGCGTGGTGCAAGGAACCCCTGGTGGCGGCGTCGGCGGATTCGGCTCGGGCGCGCCGGGAGCGGGCGCTGGCGGAACCAGCAGCGGCGCGGGTGGCGCGGGCGCCGGCGCGTCCGGACTAGTGCAATCGACGTTGGGCACTGGAACACAGGTGCAATCGTATGATCCGCTGATCAGCGGAACCATTGGCGGAGAACACCAAACTACGCCATTGGCGAACCAACAGATTTACGGTGTGCCATCGTTACAGTCGAACATCGGTCAATCGACGCTGTCCTTCGCGCAGGCATTTCCCACCGGCACCAGCTTCACTGTCGAGTTCAACAACAACCGGCAGACGGCGAACAGCCCATTCTTCAATTTGAATCCGGTGGACAATTCGATGTTCCGATTCGCCTTCCAGCAGGAGCTTCTGGCGGGATTCGGCTTCGGTCCGAACCTTCGCTTCTTGCGCATCGCGAAAAATAACAAGAAGATCTCCGACATTGCGTTTAAAGATCAGGTGATCGCGACGGTCACTCAGATCGAAAATATTTACTGGGACCTGGTCAATGCCTACGAGCAATCGCGGGTGAATGAGCAATCGTTGAACTTCGCACAACAATCCCTGGATAACGCACAGAAGCAACTGAAGCTGGAGAGTATCCCCGAAATGGACGTCCTGCGCGCGGAAGCGGAAGTTTCAAAACGCGATCAGGACCTCACGCAGGCACGTACCACTTTGCAGTTGCAGGAACTTCTCATCAAGAACGCGCTGACCAAGAGCCTGGACGATCCCGTGCTGGAAGCGATGCCGGTGGTGCCTACCGACCGGTTGCAGTCCGCTGAAGTGGCCGCCGGTGGCTCGGTACAGGACCTCATCAGCGAAGCTGTGAAAGGCCGCTCCGAGTTGATGGAGTCGGACATCGACCTTGCCAACCGCCAAATCAGCGGGCGGGCCGCAAGAAACGCTTTGCTGCCATCGCTTTCCTTGGTCGGATTCTATGGAGGCTCGGGTCTCGCCGGGCCGCTGAATCCCATCTACAATCTCCCGACTCCGAACTCTTCCACGGTTCCCACCGATTTCGCGGGCGCGTTGGGAAATGCCTTCAACAATACTTCCCCGGATTACTACATCGGTCTCAGCCTGAATATTCCGATTAGAAATCGCGTGGCGAAAGCCGATCAGTTCCGCTCCGAGTTGGAAAATCGTCAGGCCGAGTTGCGGCGTGAACAATTAAAGAAACAGATTCGCATCGAGGTGCGCAACGCCCAATATGCTCTGGAGCAGACGGGTGCGCGCGTCGGCTCTGCGCGCAAGGCGCGTGACCTGGCGCAACGTACTTTCGAAATCATGCAGAAGGAAAAAGATCTGGGCGCCGGTTCAACCTTCCAGACCATGACTGCGCAGCGCGATGCGGCGGTCGCTGAACTCGATCTGGTTACGGCCATGACGATTTACGCCAAGGCCCGCGTCGAACTTGACCGTGCAACCGGGACGACATTGGAACATAATGGCATCCAGCTTCAGGATGCGATCAACGGCACGGTCACTACTGCGGCGCCATAATCACGGATGCAAACTTCTACCAGACCGGAAGCACCGTACCTCTCCGCCCGGCGCGGGGAGCGCCGTGCCGCGCGCATTCTAGCCGCTGACGATCAGCAGCATATTCTCGACGCGATTGATCTACTGCTGCGGCCGCAGGGCTATGAAGTCCACCTGGCGAAGTCTCCAGTGCAGGTGCGCGAAGCTCTGGCCATCGGTGCCTACGACGCGCTGCTGATCGATCTCAACTACACGCGGGACACCACCTCGGGCAGGGAAGGCCTCGACCTTCTTTCGGAAGTGGTCTCTATCGACCGCACGCTGCCGGTGATTGTGATGACTGCGTGGGGAAACGTGGAACTCGCGGTCGAAGCCATGCAGCGCGGCGCGCGCGACTTCATCCAGAAGCCGTGGGAGAACGAGCGGCTTCTCGCCATACTTCGCACACAGGTGGAATTGCATCGCGCCTTGCAACATAGTGAACGACTCGAGGCCGAGAACCGCCTTCATCGCCTGGACGCTGCGCCAAAGTTCATTGCGTCGGCGTCCTCCATGCGGCCGGTGCTCGACGCCATCACTCGCATCGGCCCGTCTGACGCCAACATTTTGATCAGCGGCGATCACGGCACCGGCAAGGAAGTTGTCGCGCAGACGGTACATGCGTTGTCGGGACGCGCTTCGCGCCCACTGGTAGCCGTAAACACTGGTGGCCTACCGGAAGGAATTTTCGAGAGCGAACTCTTCGGCCACATCAAAGGCGCGTTCACCGACGCGCGCACCGACCGTATCGGGCGTTTCGAACTCGCCGACGGCGGCACAATCTTTCTCGATGAAATCGGCAATGTTCCGATGCGGCAGCAGGCGAAACTGCTGCGCGTATTGGAGTCGGGTGAAATCGAACGTGTCGGCTCCTCACGCACCAAGCGGGTAGACGTGCGTGTGATCTCCGCGACCAACGCCGATTTGCCGGCTGCCTGCGCCGCCGGAGAATTCCGCGAAGATTTGCTTTTCCGCCTCAACACCGTCGAAATCCACCTGCCGCCGCTTCGCGAACGCCTGGAAGATATTCCTGCTCTCGCCGCCCATTTTCTTTCGGTCTACGCGGGACGCTACCGCCGCCCGGTACACGGCTTTCATCCCTCCGCGTTGCAGTTGATGATGCAATATTCCTGGCCGGGGAACGTGCGGGAGCTCGAACATACCTTGGAACGCGCCGTGCTGATGGCGCGGAGCGACGAGCTGCACGCCGCTGATCTTGGGCTGAATTTGTCGCGAACCAACAGCCAGAATCTCGAAGAGCTCAGTCTTGAAGCGGTCGAGGCCATTCTGATTCGCAAAGCGCTTCAGCGCTTCCAGGGAAATGTCAGCCAGGCGGCGGATGCGTTGGGCTTGAGCCGGGGTGCTCTCTATCGCCGCATGGAAAAGTATGGACTCTAAGCCTTCCGGAGGCCAAAATCCCTAGGTGGCAAGACCGAAGCCCAAAAAAGTCCGTCTCCTTTACGAACGCCGCGTTAATGTTTATTCGCTTCTGCTCGCGTTGCCTGGACTTCTGGTCAGTGGCATATTCATTTGGCTCCAGCCCTGGACGCTCGAATCAAAATTAATTCTCTGCTTCGTGGAAGTGTTCGCTTGCTGGTTACTGGCGATGGCCTTGCAGGAACAAGTCACGCGCCCGTTGCAAACACTGGCCAACGTAGTGGCGGCGCTGAGGGAAGAAGACTATTCCTTCCGTGCCCGTGGTGCCGCCGCAGACGACGCGCTCGGCGAGCTATCTATCGAAGTCAACGGATTGGCCGACCTGCTTGCCGACCGGCGCATCAGCGCCATCGAAGCCACCGCGTTGTTGCGGCGCGTAGTCGAAGAAGTGGAAGTCCCGCTATTCGCATTCGATCGCGATCAGGTTCTTCGGCTGGTGAATTCGGCCGGAGTAAAATTATTGCAGCAGCCATCGGTGCGTTTGCTGGGACGCAATGCCACCGAGATTGGACTGTTAAGCTGCATGACCGCGCCGCGTGAAGCGCTGATTCAAATGGCGTCGAGTCCCACCGCCCGTTGGCTGGTCCGTAGAAGCATTTTCCGCCAGAAGGGATTACCGCACACCCTCGTTGTCTTGTCCGATGTGAGCCGCGCCTTAAGAGAAGAAGAACGCAGCGCATGGCAGCGGCTGATCCGCGTTCTGGGCCACGAACTCAACAACTCGATGGCGCCGATTAAATCGATTGCCGGAAGCTTGAGCGCCCGCATTTCGGAAATCGAAATGACCGCCGAGCAGAAGCATGACTTCGAACGCGGGCTCGACATCATCGAAACTCGCGCCGCATCGTTGAATCGGTTTCTTCAGGCATACAGAAAACTCGCGCAGATGCCGCCGCCTTCGTTGAGCAAAGTGAGCCTCCCGCCCATCGTCGACCGCGTTGCAGGACTGGAAACCAGAGTCCGCGTATCGGTGATCGCCGGGCCCGACGTAAACCTAATGCTCGATTCCGATCAGTTCGAGCAGATGCTCATCAACCTGGTGAAGAACGCTACGGATGCCGTCCTCGAGTCGGGACAGCCCGATCCGCAAGTCAGCGTGCGCTGGGAGACCGCCGAGAAAGATCTGGTGCTAAGCGTCGAAGACAACGGGCCCGGCTTGATGAATCCCGCCAACGTGTTCGTGCCCTTCTATACCACCAAGCCCGGCGGTAGCGGAATCGGATTGGTTCTCTCGCGGCAGATTGTTGAAACCCACGGTGGCACGATTGAATTAACCAATCGTACGGGTACCCGCGGCTGCCGCGTGAAGGTTGTCCTGCCCGGTGTTCAACTTTCCGCAGGCGCGAAAAATACCAGCACTACCAGTTCTTCTTCGATGTCGTGAAAGCGGTGCTGGGCTTTTGCCTCGACGTAGATCACGCTTCCTTCTTGGATATATTGCTGCTGGTCCCGAACCGTCATGCGCGCCCGTCCGCGGACAACGTAATACATTTCGTCTTCGGTGTGTGGACGTTGCGGGTCGGTACCCCCGACCGGCAGCACGTAAACTCCCGCGCTCATGGAGGAAACTCGAAGGAATTCGAGGTATCGCTTGCCGACGGCGCTGCGCCGAGACAAGAGCGGCGCTAGGTCAAAAAAGTTTTCGATGTTCATCTGAAAAAGAATAGCAAAGTCGCGCAGGCTGCTCCCCACGCGGCGCTCGCAACGTGTAATAATTCTTACTCCTATGGATCCCAAACATCGCAGTCATGGCATCACCGACGGACGTGATCGCGCCCCGTCCCGCGCCATGTTCAAAGGCATCGGCTTTACCGACAAAGACCTCAAGCAGCCCATCATCGGCGTCGCCAACACCTGGATCGAAACCATGCCGTGCAATTTTCATCTGCGCCGGCTTTCGGCGAAGGTGAAAGAAGGCATTCGCGCAGCGGGCGGTACGCCCATGGAGTTCAACACCATCGCCATCTCCGACGGCGAAACCATGGGCACCGAAGGCATGCGCGCCTCGCTGGTCAGCCGCGAAGTAGTCGCCGACTCTATCGAGCTGGTCTGCCGCGGACAAATGTTCGACGCCGTCGTCTGCGTCGTGGGATGCGACAAGACTATCCCCGCCGCCGCCATGGCCGTAGCGCGCATGAATATTCCAGGCTTGGTGTTGTACGGCGGCACCATCGCGCCGGGAAATTTCAAGGGCAAAGACGTCACTATTCAGGACGTGTTCGAAGCCGTCGGCGCGAACGCGGCGGGAAAAATGTCTGACGCGGATTTGCTGGAACTGGAAAACGTGGCTTGCCCTGGAGCGGGTGCTTGCGGCGGACAATACACGGCCAACACCATGTCGACCGTGATGGAACTGATCGGGTTGTCCCCAATGGGATTCAACGGCGTGCCGGCAATGGATCAGAAGAAAGATGAGGTCGCATTTCGTTGCGGCGAAGTCATCATGAACGCCCTGAATAACGGATTGCTACCTCGCGATATCCTGACTCGCAAAGCTTTCGAAAACGCCATCGCTGGCGTAGCGTGCACCGGAGGCTCCACCAACGCGGTTCTTCACCTGCTCGCAATCTCTCGCGAAGCCGGTGTTCCGTTGCAGATTGACGACTTCCAGAAGGTCAGCGAGCGTACGCCGCTGTTGGCCGATCTGAAGCCTTCCGGACGTTTTGTTGCAACCGATGTTTTCAAAGCCGGCGGCATTCCAATTTTTGCCAAGCGCTTGCTGGAAGGAAAAATCGCGGACGGATCAACCCTCACCATCACGGGGAAAACTTTTGCGGAAGAGGCCAACTCTGCCCCGGCCGAAACTCCGGGCCAGGAGGTCATTGCGCCTCTTGCCAAGCCGCTCAAGAAAACCGGCGGCCTCGTAATCCTCAAGGGAAATATTTCTCCGGAAGGATGTGTGGCAAAAATCAGCGGCCACGAACGATTGACTCATCGCGGTCCAGCCCGTGTCTTTGAATCCGAAGAAGATGCTATGGCTGCCGTCACCTCTAAGCGGATCAAAGCCGGGGACGTTGTTGTTATCCGCAACGAAGGCCCCAAGGGTGGCCCGGGCATGCGCGAGATGCTCAGCGTCACTGGAGCCATCGTGGGCGAAGGCTTGGGCAGCACTGTCGCGCTCATTACAGACGGCCGGTTCAGCGGCGCCAGCCACGGCCTCATGCTGGGGCACATCTCCCCAGAAGCCGCGCTGGGCGGCCCAATTGCGGCAGTGCATGAAGGCGACATGATACATATTGATGTAAATCAACGACTTGTCGAGGCTGAGATCAGCGACGCCGAACTCAAGCGCCGCATGTCAGGCTGGAAAGCCCCAAAGCCCCGCTACCCCGGCGGCGTTTTCGGCAAATATGCCGCGTTGGTCTCCTCGGCGTCGGAAGGCGCGATCACCAAGCCTAAGTAGAACGGCGCAAACTTGGCCAAACTCGCGATGCAAAAATATGCACTAGCGAGTTTGGCCAACTTAGAAACTTGGCGTATCATCCAAACCAAAGTTTCCCAGAGTAACCTCCCCCCAGGAGTTCAACCAGGTCATGAAGTACCTTTCCAGGGTGTTCCTCGCTTCGCTCACGCTGGCTGCAATTTTTTTCCTAAGTGGTTGCCAGGGTCTGGTAGCCGGGGGTGGCCCGGTAACGCCACCGGTGACGCCTCCGCCCGTAACGCCTCCGCCACCGCCCCCTCCGGCGGCTAAACCCAGTACTGTGACCATAACCGAGGATGGCTCTGGTTCCGGCGGCGTGACCAGCACTCCTGCGGGCATCGACTGCGGCTCTACTTGCACCGCCAAATTTGCTGACGGCGATATCACGCTGACCGCCGCTCCGGGCCCGAGCTTCGTGTTCACGGGTTGGTCTGGGGCATGCACTGGCACTGACCTGACATGCGTAATTCCCGCAGGTTCAACCGCGACCGCGAACGTCACTTTCACCGCGACCCTGCAGTCGATCAATCACATCATCTTCACCTTTCAGGAAAACCGTTCATTCGATCACTACTTCGGACACATGAATGACTACCGACAGAATCTCGGTCTCGATCCGGACGTCGACGGAACGCCGGGCAATGCGTCGAACCCGAGTTATGACCAGATGTCGACGGTGGAACCGTTTCACATGCACAGCAAGTGTGTGGAAAATCCCAGCCCCTCGTGGAATGAAAGTCATGTAGACTTCAACCGCGACAATCCGGTTTCCGGCACATTCCAAGGAAACGGGTTCGTCCGCACCGCTGCCCACGACGCCATCAACACGGGTATGGCCGACACCCTGGGAATTCGCGCGATGGGTTACTACGATGGCAACGACCTGAACTACTACTACTTTTTGGCGACCAACTTTGCCATGTCGGACAGATGGTTCGCTCCCATGATGTCGAGAACGCAGCCGAACCGCCTCTACATGGTGGCCGCGACTTCTGACGGACACGTTTATCCGCCGGCCTTCGGAACAAAGGTCAACCGCAAAACGATTTTCGAACTGCTGGAAGAAAAGGGAATCACGTGGAGGGTCTATGTACCTGAGGCCCACCCGACCCTCATTGAAGGCAGCGAGATGGTGATGTTTCCCTTCTCCAATCAGCATCCCAACAACTTCGTCCTGGCCGAAACATTCAAAGATGACGTCAACAACGGTACCCTGGCGCAAGTTTCGTTCATCGACGCCGGTTCATTCAGCGGTAAGGATGAACATCCCGCAGACGATCCCAGCATGCCGGGTGGCAGCGTTCAGCAGGGTGCTGATTACGTCCAGCACGCCTATATCGATCCTCTGATTAATAGTCCTTCCTGGAAGGACTCGGTTTTCATCCTTAGCTGGGACGAGCACGGTGGCTTCTACGACCACGTGGCTCCTCAGCCCGCAGTCGCGCCCGACAATGTCGCGGTCCAAGATTTTATGCCCGGGGACATTTGCAGCGTGGTCGACGGACCGACTTGCGGATTCAAGCACACCGGCTATCGCGTGCCTATGATGTTGATCTCGCCTTTTGCCAAGAAGAACTATGTTTCGCACGCCGTTGCCGACCACACCGCAATTCTTAAGTTCATCGAGACACGTTTTGGCCTTACCAACCTTACTGAGAGAGACAAAGCACAGATCGATATGTCGACGGAATTCTTTGACTTCGTGAACGCTCCTTGGGCGACGCCGCCACCTTCGACACCGATGCAAACTAAAGCCGGCCCGTGCTTGTTATCACTTCCGTAGGTCAAGAGCCAGATGCATGCGAGAGTTGCCGGTTTTGCTGGTGGATTCCCGCAACAGACGTCCCCTGAGGGATTGCCTGACTCTTTTCTGACAAGTCGCCGATGTGAGGAACCACTCCATTCCGTATGTGACTTAGATAACAAACGCTGTTTGTAACCAAGGTAATCTTCTTCCGGCCGCTGATTTTCGCTAGGCTAACCATGCTTCACCCCAATGATTCGCTGGACTGCCATCTCTTTACTCGCTCTGGCCGCGATGTCTGCGCCCATCTGCGTCCATGCTGCCGACCATCCTGTCGACGGCAAGCGGAAAATTGTCAATCAAGGGCCGCCACTCTATCCGCAAATTGCCCGGACCATGAGCATTGCCGGTGTTGTCAAGATAGAAGCTACGGTTGGGAATGACGGCCGGCCCAAGCTCGTCGAGGTGAAAGGTGGCCATCCCGTCTTGGTGCAGGCTGCGGTCAATGCAGTGCGCAACTGGCGATGGGAACCGAGTGCCCACGAGACCAAAGAGCCTATCGAAGTCACGTTTTACCCACAATACACTTCGGCGAAATAATCTGCTGCTTGTGATACAAAATTCTGGGCACCTCATGCGCGTCCAGAAACTCACTCAAACTAAGGGCGCACCTTGCTGAGGGGATTCTTCCTTTCGCTTTCTGAGAGCCGCAGCCTGCGTTCGTGGGCAGAGAAATCATCTATTGGACAACGCCTCTCCAGCCGGTTCGTGGCCGGCACTCATCCGGAAGATGTTCTCGCCGCCGCCCGCAGGACGAATCAGGCGGGCATGTCGGTCTCGGTCGACAATCTGGGCGAAAGCGTTACTAACCTTGAGGAAGCGCGCGCCAGCGCTGCTCTCTACCACCAGTTGCTGGACCAAATCGCCGCCCAGGAACTCAACGCCAACGCCAGCCTAAAACTTACACACATGGGTTTGGACGTCGATCCGGCCGTTGCGGAACGACTGGTAACTGGGCTCATCGACAAAGCCGCCAGTATGAAGCCTCCTAATTTTGTGCGCGTCGACATGGAAGGCTCAGCCTACACGCAACGGACGCTGGATTTCGTCCACGCACTGCACCGCAAACCGGAGAACAAAGGATGCGTCGGCGCAGTGATTCAGTCCTACATGCGAAGCGCCGAAAAAGATGTGGAAGGATTGCTGGCCGAACGCATTCGCATCCGGCTCTGTAAAGGCGCCTACAAAGAGCCGGAGGAGATCGCCTTCCAGGAAAAATCAGAAGTCGATGCAAACTACGTGAAGTTGTTGAAGATCTTGCTGAAAAGCGGCGTCTACCACGGGTTGGCGACTCACGACGAGAAGATCATTAACCAGGCAAAGCAATTCGCGATCAGCGAGAAGGTTCCTCGCGAAGCGTTTGAATTCCAAATGCTCTTCGGAATTCGCCGCGATTTGCAGCGGCAACTCGTCCGCGATGGTTGGGGCATGCGGGTGTACATTCCGTTCGGAACTGAGTGGTATCCCTACCTTATGCGGCGGCTGGCGGAACGCCCGGCCAACGCGCTATTCATCGCGAAGAACCTCTTTCGTAGGTAGGTGAGAAACACACGGTCCCTCGGCTTCGCTCGAGATGACAGACCTGTGATGTGGGACGGACAACTTGTTTCGGCGGGTGGCACTAAGCAAACGTCCTCACCACAACTCTGTCATCCCGAGCGAAGCCGAGGGACCTTGTGTTTCTCTACTGCGCGGGCGGCCCTTCCGCAGGCGCCAGCGGAAGCTGCGTCACTCCATTCAACATTTCGCGCTCTTGCGGCGAATACTGGCTAAAACGTCCCGACTCGATCGACCGCTGCCGGGCATCGGGAGGCATGGCCCGTAGCGCGTTAATCGCATTCTGCATGGCTCGCCGCCGCTCCGGAGGAAGCTGTCTGATCCGCGAATAAACATCGCGAGCCTCAGTTTTCTGCTGCGGCGTCAGGTGTTCCCAAGTTTCCATCCGGTTCAGGATGCGCTGTTGCTGTTGCGGCGGCAGGCTGTTGAAGCGCTGCAAGCGATCACGTAACATCTGCTGACGCTGCTGAGGAAGAGTGCGGAACTGCGGGTCGGAGTCGAGTGCCCGCTTCTGCTGGTCGGGAGGCAGATCTTTATAGCGCTTCAGCCACTGCCCGGCGTGGTGCTGTTGCTGTTGTTGCTGATTGACTTGCGGAGGGCGGGGAACTTTATTTTCCCCGGCAAACGACAGCTGTGCAAAAGCCATCGCGCAGGCGAGGCTTAGCGCCGCTATCGTTTTGCTCTTAAACCCCCACATGTTTCGTTGTCCCTGCTCATTGTGCCAGCCAATTACGGATTGGCCGTCACATCCGGCTGTACTTGCAAATCGTCCAGCACATCGAAATCAGAATACAAATCGTTGTTCTTGTCGAGTGCCTGCAAGTCTCCCACGGCCGTTCCCGGCACCGTGCTGACCGCCGTGTTATCGGGCGTCATGCGATTGCGGTATAACGAAATCCCGCCCACCATCATGATGGTCAACGAAACCGCCAGCAAAGGGCGGCGCACCCACTGCAACCATCCCACCGGCTGCTTGGCTTTCTCTTCACGCAGGCGAGCCTGGAAACGCGTATCGAAATACGCGGAAGGCTCGGGCGCCTTCCACTCGTCAAGCAGCGCCATGGTCTGGCGGAATTCTTGTAACTTGGTCGCGCAAGACTCGCAACTCCGCAGATGTTTATCGGTCTCCGGAGTAAGCGCAGTCAAGCCGGCGGCCAGGTCCGGCATGGTCTCGTAAATGTCTTTGCACTTCATAACAGTTCCTTAAATAAATTCTTTGAGCTGTCCACGCAAAGCTTCGTAAGCGCGAAACAGCAGTGACTTGGTGGCGGATTCACTCAGCTTCAATACATCGGCAATCTGTTTGTAATCCATCTGCTGATACTTGTGCATCACCACGGCCATGCGCTGCCGTTCCGGCAATGCCTGCACCTTCTGCCGGATCGCCGCCAGCCGCTCACGCTGCAGAATTGTCTGCTCCGCGGTCGGGTGCGCGTCGGCCACATCCATGGTCGAACCGGTTTCCTGGTCTGGCTCGTCCAGGCTGGCCATGTTTTCCGGACGCTCATGCCGCGTATCGCGCGCATGATTGACAGCTAGATTCGTCGCAATCCGGTAAAGCCAGGTCGTAAACTTCGCGCTTGCCTCGTAGCCTTCGCGCGAACGATAAACCCTCAAGAAAACGTCCTGCGCCAAGTCTTCCGCCGCCGCCGCATTGTGCGCCATGCGGTACATGAAATTCACCATCGGGCGGCGATACTTTTGCACCAGGTATTCGAAAGCCGAATCGTCCCCGGCCTTCGCTCGCAGCATTACGTCAGCATCGGTTTCGCCTGCGCCGTCTGCGGCCGCCGCTCCGGCGAACATGCCCCGATCGATGGCTAAACTGCCCACATCAGAGTTAACCCCGTCCGCATCTGAAAGTTGCGTCTCTTCCTGGCCATTATTTGGCTCGGAAGTCCCGTCTTCAGAAGGGTTTACAGCGGTCTCATCCGGCTTGGGGTCGAATACCATTACGCCTGTTTGAGGCATATTCCGGCTCCAGCGATGCCAGCCCGCCCCAAGGAGCTAACCGGAGTAGGCTATCACGCACTCAATGCGCCGCGACTCGGTTTATTTGCTAGGAGATAGCGGCCAACATTGTTGCTGTCTTGCCACAGGCGTGGCTGGAAAAACACGCGTCCCATCAGGCGTGCTAGCTCTAACTCATTGGCCATCAATCTCTTACCTTGCCTGCCGGACATGGTCTCCAGCTTGCTTTTCCTGATCATGAAACATTGCTGCTCAGGAGAACACCATGGCTCAATCCTCGTTAGATCGCCTCAACCAGCTTGGCAAAAAATTTCTATTGGTTGTGCTGGCTATCGCTACCGTTGTCGCTTGCGTTGGCCAAAAGAACGACCGCCGTCCCGAAGTTGGAGAGGGCTCGCTTCTCTACCGCTCGCCGGTCTCTGGCCGCTATGAGGCCGTGCCGCTGCTTCACACCGACGTCAAGCTGAGCGTGCAGGGGCTGATGGCCGACGGCGTGGTCACGCAGCAATATGCCAACTCAAGCACGCAGCCCATTGAGGCTGTCTATATCTTCCCCTTACCGCACGACGCCGCGGTCTACGACATGGAAATCCGTATCGGCAACCGGGTGATTCGAAGCGTCATCCGCGAGCGCGCGGAAGCCAAAAAGGTCTACGAAGCGGCCAAGTCCGCCGGCAAACATGCCGCGCTGGTGGAAGAAGAGCGGCCCAATATCTTCACGACGTCGGTCGCCAACATCATGCCGGGAGATCACGTCGACGTCCGCCTGCGCTACGTGGAACCGCTGCGCTGGGACGCTGGGAAAATGCGGCTAGTTTTCCCGATGGTCGTAGGCACGCGCTACATTCCCGGAACTCAAGCCAACGGACACATTGGAACCGGATGGAGTTTCGACACCAATGCGGTTGCCGATGCGTCCCGAATCACGCCGCTGATCAGGAATCCCGAAAGCCGCTCGGGTCACGACATCTCATTGCAAGTCGATCTTGATACCGGCTTCAACGCTGCGCCCGTGAAGTCGGTGTCACACCAGATCAACACCAGCCGCATGCCCAACGGCCATCAGCAAGTCGAACTAGCGTCAGGCGCAACTTTGCCCAACAAGGACTTCATCCTCGAGGTCCAGCAGGCAGAGAGCAAGCAGCCGACAACCGCCCTGTTCCTTTCACCCGCCGGTGATTCCGGAGAAACCCATTTTCTGCTTGCGACCTATCCGCCGACCGTTCAGCCCCGCGAGCGCATGCCGGTTGAGATGCTCTACATGATCGATGTCTCCGGCTCGATGGAAGGCACCTCAATTCAGCAGGCTCGCGGCGCGTTGCTGCAAGCGCTTGACCGGTTAGGCGCAGGCGATCGCTTCGGAATCCTCGCCTTCAGCAGCGGCTTCCAGGAATTTGCCCAGGAACCGCTGCCTGCGACCGCCGAAAATCTCGCGGCCGCTCGCCGATATGTTGAAGGCCTTCAGGCCGGTGGCGGTACCGAGATGCTTCCCGCATTGCAGCACCTGATGTCCAAGCCGGAGATCCCTGGATATCTTCGCCACATCATCCTTCTCACCGATGGCGACCTCGGCAACGAAGAAGAAATCTTCTCCGCCATGCGCGGTAACTTGGGCAACGCGCGCCTGTTCACCGTGGCGATTGGCAGCGCTCCCAATCTTTTTCTCGCTACCAAGATGGCGCAATTCGGTCGCGGAACGTTCACCCACATCGCCGACATCAGCGAAATTCAGGAACAGATGGGTCGCCTTCTCGAGAGCATCGATAGCGCCGTTCTAACCGATGTGAAGCTGACTTTCTCCGGCGTCGAGGTGCAGGATGTCTATCCCGCTCGTCTACCCGACTTGTTCATTCGCCAGCCACTGCTGATCTTCGGACGCATCACCAAAGGCCAGAAGGGAACGATCCACCTCACAGCGCGCGAGGGCAGCGAGCCGTACGAGGCCAGTATCGCCGTCGACGCTTCGCAAGCGGCATTCCATCCTGCCATCACCACTCTGTGGGCACGTCAGCGGGTAGAAGACCTAATGGACCACTGGCGCCACTCCGACCAAAAGGGACAAGACGAGATCCGCGCCAGCATCGTCGCGCACGCTATTCGCTACCGGCTGCTGACGCGGTTCACTTCACTGGTCGCGGTGGAAGAAGTCGTCGTAAATACCAGTGGGCAATCGAATACCGCCCCTGTCCCCACCGAATTGCCCGCTGGATGGCAACTGGAGAAAGTAGTCGGCGCTCCCGCCACCGGCACGGCTGACGATTTTCTTGAGGCGATGGGAATCGCCTTACTCCTTACCGGCCTGGCTCTGCTGGCGGTCATGGGGAAGCGGAAAGTTGGAGCGCTGTGAGAGCGCTCCGCGTTCTGGCCGCGCTGCTTCTGCTGGTGGGAGCAGCGCTGACGAGCCGCGCTCTTTACATGCACGCAAAAGCCGAACTGGCCGGAATTCTGATTCGCCGCGCGTGGAAGCAGAGCCTCAGGACGGGCAAGCCCTACGCGCCCTGGCCTCGGGCTGACATGCATCCGATAGCGCGCCTGCAAATTTCGCGGCTACACTACGACGAGATCGTGTTGGAAGGCGCAACTCCGCGGACTCTGGCTTTTGGTCCCGCTCGCCTGATGAGTGGTGCTGCTTCCGGCGAAGCCGGCAACCTGGTGATCGCCGGCCATCGCACCAGTTGGTTTCGCCCTTTGCAGAGCATTGAGCAGGGCGATGAGGTCAAGCTTGAGTGGTTTGACGGTAAGGCGGTCCCACATTCCAGAAGATATTCTGTGAATCTGGTCCGCGTTGTCGATCCCGAGGATGTCACGATGCTTGCTCCGTCCGCGGAGGAAGAGATAACGCTGATTACCTGCTATCCCTTCGGACACGCACCGTCTTCGCCGCGGCGATTTGTCGTTCAAGCATTGCCAATTCTGAATTCGAGTCCGAAATCATCTTCCGAAAGGGTTCAAGTGCTTAGGGGCATGAAGAGATGAAAACTCTTTTGGTGTTGCTCGGAGTTATGACATTTTATTGCGCTTTGATGGGACAATCGGTTTCTCAAACCCAAATCGGCGGAGTAAATCCGAACGGCAAGCGTGTGATCTGGGGCGCCGGAATTCCAAACGAGGTTTTAGATAGGGACGCTGCTTGGCCTTTCGACTCGTGGATGCTGATACGAAAAAGCAGTGAGCATCTTTCTATTTATCCATCTATCAGGGTGGATGGGATCGCGCTGATCATTGCGGACGAAGGCGGGGGGCTGTTGTATTGGAGCGGTCGACACCTGGATTGGAAGCAGGAAGAATAAATTTCCACTTTGCGATCAGTGTTCTGGGGTCGCTCACGAAGTTGACGCCATTCGCCATAGCTGCTTGAATAGAAATCGTTGGGCGCTTAACTCACAGTAGCTTTATCAAAACTGTTGATTCCGCAAAAGTTATCCGCTTCGTTTAGGTGAAG
>DATBAT010000446.1:0-2415 GCA_036271375.1 Terriglobales bacterium | reverse complement strand
AAAGCCGGCGTTCGCTACTTCGATCTCTATCACGGCGTCGAACTCAAGCCGGATCATGAAAACGACAAGGATGTTTTGTCCTTTCCGGTCGAGGCTCACGCCTTCGGTGCCGTCCTCGCAACCAGCGGTGCGCCCGATGCGCACATGCAGGATCTGATGATACGGATGAAGGCGATGACCGCAAAGCCGCTCTCCAGCTTCGATGGCGTATGGAAGCCCATTCCACAGCATCTCGTCGAGATATCGTCGACTAAAGCGACATCGAACTCGCCAGAAGGCATGATCAAGATTCCGGCAGCGTCCTTTGTCTTCAAAGTCAGAGGTATTGAGATTGAAGGCTCAAACGACGTTGAAGTCGATGTGCAATATCCGTGGGAGGATATGCCGCGTCGTTTTCATGAACACAAGATGGAAATAAAGCCCTTCTATGTCGATAAGTACCCGGTCACGAATGCCGAATTTAAGAAGTTTCTGGACGCATCGAACTACCATCCACAAAATGATCTGAACTTCCTTCGCGACTGGAAGAACGGAACCTATCCGGATGGCAGGGCAAACGTGCCTGTCACCTGGGTCTCGCTCGAGGATGCACGCGCCTACGCGAAATGGGCGGGGAAGCGCCTTCCCCACGAATGGGAATGGCAATATGCTGCACAAGGCACCGACGATCGCGCCTATCCATGGGGTAATAGCTGGAAGGCCGATGCTGTGCCAACTCCTAGTCACGATCGCGTTCTGAACGAGCCGGATAATGTGGGCGCGCATCCATCAGGCGCAAGCCCCGTTCGGTGTTATGGATATGGTGGGCAATGTATGGCAATGGACCGACGAGTACACCGACGAACATACGCGGGCAGGCATTCTGCGGGGTGGAAGTCACTATCAACCCCTCGGGTCCATCTGGTATTTTCCGCAGGCCTATCGCAACGACGAACACGGCAAGCTACTGATGATGGCTCCCAGCTATGATCGCTCGGGAACACTCGGCTTTCGCTGTGTCAAAGATGCGGAGTAGGAGACGGCAGGTGCCGTCGTCATGAGGAAAACAACCGGTGTTCAACAGACAATGAGAGTGACAGCGCTTTCCGCGTTTTGTCTGAGGAGTTCGCTCGGCGAGATCGCTCAGACGGCCCATCAGGAGCAGCCTTGGGCGGGAAGCTGGGAGGGGCAGTCTGGCATATGTTCAACGGCCGTGATAGGTCGCCGCAGTCAATAAGGGTAGCTATGAAGATGGACCGCAGGAAATTCTTAGTCGCTACCGCGTCGACCGCAGTCGTCGCTTCTACATTTCACAGGTCGCTTGCATCGGCATCCACCGCGACATTGCAAAGTGCACTCGATAGAGATCCTCTGCGCCCGCAATTCCATCTGCTGCCGGCGGCGAACTGGATAAACGACCCAAAGGCACCTATTTATTGGAAGGACAATTACCACATGTTCTACCAGTACAACCCCAATGGTGCCTATTGGGGCGACATGCACTGGGGGCCACGCAATCAGCACGGACATGGTTCACTGGAAGCATCTGCCATTAGCGTTGCTGCCAACTCCTGGTGGGCCCGATGCGGACGGCTGCTTCACCGGGACGTCCGTAGTTCAGGATGGCAAGGTCGTCGTTCTGTATACGGGCGTCGTTGCTGTGCCGCCAGATCAGGCCACCAGTAAGGGCGGACCGCAGAGCCTTCGTGAAACTCAGTGTCTGGCGACATCAATCGACCCTGAACTCAAAGCTTGGACAAAGCTGCCGTCGCCGATTATTGCAGAACCCCCAGTAGGCCTACAGGTCAATGGTTTTCGCGATCCGTCGCCATGGCGCCTGGGCGATTGGTGGTACATGGTGCTGGGCGCGGGAATCGCGAACCGCGGTGGTGTCGTTCTTCTCTACAGATCGAAAGATCTGCGCGACTGGGAGTACGTGCATGTCCTGGCGGGCCGAAATGACAGGACGGGAATCGGTTTGATCCGTACAATCCCTGGGAGGTGTGGGAGTGTCCTGAATTCTTCCCCTTGGCCGACAAACATGTGCTGATTTTGTCTACGGGAGGAAAAGCGTACTGGCAGAGCGGAGTCTTCGACCCGGAAGCGATGCAGTTTAATCTCGAACATGCCGGCATTCTGGATTACGGCTCCTATTACGCTCCCAAGACTCAGTTGGATAAAGCGGGAAATCGCATCCTTTGGGGTTGGATTCAGGAGACGCGATCGCTGGAGCAATACAAGGCCGCAGGCTGGTCGGGATTGATGTCCTTGCCGCGCACGCTAACATTGGACAGTGACGGCAGGCTGAAATGCAGCGTTGCGACGGAGGTAAATACACTGCGTGGCCGTGAACAGAGGCTGAGCATCACTCCCGACGAAGAAAAGAACCACTGGCAGATGGAGGCAATGCGCATTGACGGATGCTGCGGGGAAATA
>DATBAT010000445.1:0-10971 GCA_036271375.1 Terriglobales bacterium | reverse complement strand
AAATTTCACCGGTGGCCCGGCGCCCCGCTCGGAAACAATCTCAATTCGCGCGGCGTGATCGTAAGGCATGGGGAAATAGGCGTATGCCGTGTCGTAAGTTGTGCCGACAAGAAGGGAACGCGCGCTGGGATCGCCGAAACTATTGCCGAAGAAATCTCCAACCGGCACAAGCACGGCTGGTTTTGAATCACCCTCCCAGGATGCCTTGAGCACCAGCCTGCGATCTGGTCCGGCGAACGCCGACGCCGGAGACAGTCGAATTCCTAACACCCGCCCAGGTTCCGAGGAGTCATATAACGGTACGCTCTTGCCCGCCGCCAGTACGTGTTCTTTGCGCAGTGTTTGTGAACCGTTTGGGATGATGCGATCGGGAGACGTCCACAGCGCCTTTACTTTCGCGACACCGGCGCGAAGAGAATCGTCCTTCGGGTCAAACGTGATCACCTTCGTGCCTGCCTCATAGAGGCCATAGTTGATCTGAAAAAACTGCATCTTCGATCCCCGCAAGCGTATCTTGCAGTAGCGCTCGAACGGCAAAGGGATGTAGCTATAAAATCCTCCACCACCAGAACCCGCCACCGGCGCGAGAAAAGGTGCGTGGTCACCTGTAAAAATTTCTCGGAAAGGCAGAACCATGCGAGGTGTACTCTCCCCGTCGAAGAAAAATTCCATGGGAGAATCGTTCGGCGTCGGCGTCCAGATGCGAGTGATCACCCCCGGCCCCTGAAGTTCTGCTATGACTAGCGCGTCCTCTTCCTTTCGGATAAATGAATATCTTCCGGAAAATCCGTCGTCATTTCCTCCCGTGCGGTCGTAGCTGGAAAACGAACCCACCTTCACAAACGGACGGAGCCGCGCGAGGTGGTCGATTCGGTAGAGGTCTTCCAAAAGCGGATTATTAGTTTGCGCCCGCGCTGGTAAACCGCCAATCAAGCACGCCATCAGCAACAGCAACGCGCACTTAATGCGTCTTTCTACCGACCGAATTGAATTTTTCATGGGCACCATACTAAATGCTAAAAACGCGGAACCGAAAGAAAGCAAGAGGATTGACATACATTCGCAAGGTTGATAGAAACGGTCTATCTTTCAGCATCCCGGAATGTCGCAGCGAAAAACCCAGTATTCCCCGGCACATCGATCCCAAAAAATTCCATGAAAATACGAAATTCGGCAGTTTCCAGAATCGCCACGCTGGCTGTCGCCGGCGCAATCTGCTTCGTTGCAAATGCCGTTGCAGGCCAGGAACTCATTGTCGATTCCTCCCACTCCGTGAACCAATTCAGCCCCGTCCGCGCGCTCGGTGGCACCGTCGACCGGGTCGAGAGCAAAGCCGCTGACAGCGCTCTGACCCAACCCCTGCTTGGTGAAATCCTGAACGCCGGCTGGCAGGTCATGTCCTACCGCCAAAACACAGAACTCGAAGCCGAAGCCTGGCATTGGAACCCCGCCGGCGCTTGGAGCGATTCGCAAAAAGGTTATTTCATCGGCCAGTCCACACCCTCCGCCGACATCGATCACTCGTTCGGCTACGCTCTCCCGCACCGTGGCATGACCATGGACAGCGCAGAGCAAGGTTTCCACTACGCGATGGTCACTGACGGCGACACCGAAAGCTACTGGAAGAGCAATCCTTATTTGACTCGACATTTCACCGGCGAGGACGACGCCCTCCTGCCCCAGTGGATCATGCTCGACTTGGGCTCCATGCAAAAGTTGAATGCGATTCGAATTGCCTGGGGAGAACCCTACGCGTCAAAGTACACCGTCCAATTCTGGACTGCCGGAGAAGACAATCCCCGCCACTTCGCCACGCGCGGAATCTGGCAAACTTTCCAGAACGGAATCGTCGATGACGGTCACGGCGGTACCCTCACTCTCCCGCTGACTGGCGTGCCAATTTCCGCCCGCTACATTCGCGTCTGGATGACCGCCTCCTCCAACACCTGCGACACTCATGGTCCCGCCGATGTGCGCAACTGCGTCGGCTATGCCATCCGGGAAATTTATGCCGGCATCACAAGGGGCAACGGCACCTTCAGCGATGTAGTTACCCACGCCAAAGGTCCAGGCCAGACTCGCTCCGTTTGTTCCTCCGTCGATCCCTGGCACTCCGCCTCGGACATCGTCAACAACGGCCGCGAGCAAATCGGATTCGACCGCTTCTTCAAAAGCGGCATCACCCGCGGCCTTCCCACCATGGTCCCGATCGCCATGATCTACAGCATCCCCGAAGATGCCGCCGCGCAAATGGCATTTCTAAAAAACCGCCACTATCCGATTTCCTACGTCGAGATGGGCGAAGAAGCCGACGGCCAAAACATGCAACCGGAAGACTACGCCGCTCTCTACCTGCAATTTGCGGCTGCGCTGCACAAAGTCGATCCAACCTTAAAGTTGGGCGGTCCCTCCTTTGAAGGCGTTAATGAAGACATCGAAGTCTGGCCAACCTCCGATGGTCGCGTCTCCTGGCTGGGACGCTTCCTCGACTACCTCAAATCCCATGGACGCATCTCCGACCTCGCCTTCATGTCCTTCGAACACTATCCCTACGACTGCCGCTCCAAATGGAACGAACTCTACCGTGAGCCGCAACTCATTAGCCACATTCTCGACGTTTGGCGAAATGATGGCGTCCCCAAAAATATTCCGTTCATGATGACCGAAGGCAACATGTCGGGCGGCAGCGGAGGCATGTTCCCCGACATTATGGGAGCACTCTGGCTGGCCGATTTCGAAGGAGCATTTCTATCCGCGGGCGGAAGCGCCAGCTATTTCTACCACTCGATTCCAGAACCGCTCTGGCGCGGCTGTGACGCCGGCGGCGGAACCTTCAGCAACATTCAGGTCGACAAGGATTTCAAACCCAAAGCGCATCTTTCCCAATACTTCGCGACCCAACTCATCACCCGCGAGTGGGTGCAGCCGATCGATCAGCCGCACCGGCTCTTTCGCGTGTCGAGTACTCTTCCTGAAGACAACGGTCAGCAACCCGTGACTGCATACGCGGTCCTTCGGCCAGATGGTCAGTGGTCACTGCTGGTAGTCAATCGCGATCACGATCAGCCGCACTCGGTGAAGCTGACCTTTAAAGATGAAAATGTCCAACGTCATTTCTCCGGGCCCGTCACCCAAATCACCTTTGGATCAGCCCAATACCAATGGCATAGCCACGAAGAAAACGGATACCCCGATCCCGACGGGCCAGCCCTCCAGGCTGAAATCACAGGCGGCACCTATGAAATTCCAAAAGCCTCTGTGGTCGTCCTGCGTGGCCGCATAAAATAACCCGCTCCTCTCACGGAAGCAAAAAAACGCCGCCGGACATCCGGCGGCGTTTAAAGTGCCAAAGCCAGTCTAGAAGATCAGCTTCGCCCCCACCTGAAGCACTCGCGGATCCAGTTGCGATTGCACCGTCCCGAAAGCCGAGTCCGACAAATCGTTCTTCACCGGTCCCAGGTTGGTGCGGTTAACTAGGTTGAAGAAATCGAATCGCAGTTGCAGCGTCCCACGTTCCCCAAAGAACGGCAGCTTGTTCTCTTTAATCAGGCTGGTGTTAACCCCAAAGAACCCGGGGTTTCTGAGCGAGTCGCGTTTGAAATCTCCCACCGTGCCCACCGCCGGAGCCGTGAAGTCCGCTGGAGTAAATATTCCCGCCAGGTACTGCTGCCGCGAATAACTCCGGTTAAGGTTTGTCGTCGGCGCATTCGGATAATCGAAGTCATATCCGTCGGCATTGTAGTCTCCGCCATTCTCGTATGCGTTGGTGTTGTACACGCTGTAAGGCGTCCCGCTCTCGGCGCTGACCGTGAAGCCCAGCTCCCACCCTCCAAGCACCGCTTTGCTGATGCCCGAAGACGCGAAGGGCGCCGGCACATTGAGCAAGCCCGAAGCGGATATTCGGTTACGAACATCCCATGCCGACGGCCCTTTGCGCGCCAGCACGTGCTGATCGTCGAATCGGTCATAGGCGGTAGTGCGGTCGCCGCCCTGGCCCAGGTCGGTGGAACTCGCCAGGTTGTAAGAACCCTGGAAAGTTACCAGCGAACCAAATGACCGTCGAACCGTAACCAAAAGCGCCTTATACCACATCTGGTTAAAATTCCCGATGTAAGTCATCGATCCAAAATTGCTGGTAAGCCGGTCCAGGTTTCCATCCAGCACGTCGCCCGCGAAGCGGTTGAAGTCTGTTCCAGAAAGCCCTGACCATGTCCGTGATCCGCTGTAGTTTGCCGATCCCACCAGGTGCCACGGCAATTCCCGCTCCACTCCGAACACCCAATTCAAGGTAAGCGGGACCCTCAGGTTGCGATTGATGCCGGCCACGTCCGATTGCACTCCCACCAATCCACCAACCGGGTTGACTTCCCCAGTCGGAATATCCGGCAACGTGAAACCGAAAGGCCAAGTAGTGCTTTGCGTTCCTAAGGAAAACAGCGGCTTGATGGGAGTGTCCTGCGTGAATCCGGGGAACAAAAATCCCGGAGGGTTGATCCGCAGCAGATCCACCGTTTCTCCCAGGTTTACCCAGTTCTGATAAAGTCCGATGCCCCCGCGGAAGCTGGTCTTGCCATTGCTCCCCGGCGACCACGCGTAGCCGAAGCGCGGTGAAAAATTGCGGTTTAAGCGGTGCGCAAACGGTGAGTCCACGCTCTTCACGCTGGCGCCGGCGAATTGCTGGTCCGTTGTGCCACTGCCCAAAAACAGATTGCTGTAGTGGTAGCCGTCGATGCCCACCGGATTGCCGAAATCGTCCCAGCGAATTCCCATGGTCAACGTCAGATTGTGGCGGACCTTCCATTCATCCTGGAAGAACAGGTTCGCGCCGTTGCCTTTCGCCCCGAAGACAAACGGCTTCGGCGTTCCGGTAAGCGCGTCATAGGCCACACCAGATTCGGAAAAAGGATTATCGGTGACCAGATCAATCAGATTGTTAAAGCCGAATTGCGGACGCCCCTGCGCATTCCGGAAATCGGCCGAGTCATCGTCCTTGAAGAAACCACCGCCCATGCGGAACGAGTGCGATCCCTTCACCCAGCTCACCACGTCGCGCCAGTTGTAGTTGTGTTGCGCGTATAGTCCTGACCAGCCAGGATCAACCGTAAGCCCGATTCCATCCACCGAAATCGTGGGAACTTCGAACGGGGCCGCCTTCACGCTCCAGCCAAAAACGTGGTCTGCGTTGAAACTGAATTCGTTCAACAGCGTGGTCGAGAACGTGTGTGTCCAGCTTGCTTCCGTCGCCCATGAGTTGGTCGAGTTGGTCGAGCCGAAGCCCTTTCTGGTGGCCGCATTCTCGTCGCCTTCATCCATGTTCAAATAGCTGCCAAAGATTCTGTCCTTGCCGCCGTTGAGATACTGATCGCCTCTCAACGAATACTGCAACCCATTGCGATAGGGGCTGAGGTCATAGGTGCCATTGGTGACCACCGGCATGCCGCAAGGGATGTTATAGGTCGCAGGCGTACCGCACAGCGGCTGATTGTTGCTGTCGTTTCCAAAATAGTCGAGTGCCGTGCTGTTGACGCTAAAGTTGTTCAGGCCTTCTGCGGGATATTGGCTTAGGACCTTGGTGCCAATCGTGTCGGGAAAATTCTGCTGCGCCCACTGCACAAATTCCGGACTCTCAAAAGTCGTTCCCTGGTGGCCGGAGGAAGACAGCGATCGAAGCGCTTCGACCGACGCAAAGAAAAATGTCTTGCCCTTCACGATTGGCCCGCCGAAGGTTCCGCTGATGTCGTGCTTCTTGAATCCAGGGTAGCCCGAGGGATCGGTGAAGTGCGTCTTCGCCCACATGTCCTGATTGTTGAAAAGATATTTGCCGCTGCCGTGAAACTGGTTGCTGCCGGCTTTGGAAATCATGTTCACCACCAGCGAGCTGCCGATGCCCTGGTCGACCTTGAAGGTGTCGGTCTCGATCGTCAGTTCCTCGATCGCATCCGGGTTGGGCGCCCAGTTCAGCGTTCCTGTCGAGACGTTGCTGGTCACCGAAATGCCGTCCATGTTGAACTGGTTCCCGGCAAAACTGCGTCCGTTGGCGCTCATTCCTGGGAAATACTCGTTGGTGAAGTTGTCGCCCTGAGAAGCGTTGTTGCCCACCACGCCCGGAGCCATGCTCATCAGGCTGATCAAATTGTTGTTGAGCACCGGCAGGTTCTGAAGCTTTTCGGCGTCGATGCTGAGATGGACTCTCGTCTCCGTGGTATCAACCAGCGCGGCCTCGCCCGTCACCTTCACCGATTCATTCATCGCCGCGATCTCGATGGTCACGTCCACGTCGCGCGACTGTCCGGCGGTGACGCTCACGTCAACCGACTGGGGACGGAATCCCTTGGCGTCAACCGTGACGCTGTATCTGCCAACCGGCAGACTGTTGAAACGATAAAAACCTTCCGAATTCGTAGAGGCCACATTAGAGACCCCCGTCGCCACATCGTTTAAAACGATTTTCGCGTTGGCTACCGACGCGCCACTGCCATCCCGCACCGTACCTTGAACACTGCTGTTGAACTGCGCCCAACTGGTTGTACATGCGGCAAGCACCAACATGAAAAAGGACGCAAGAACAGAACGCTTCATCGTTTCCCCCACAAGATTTTCGGATCTCCCGGAACGGTGACGTGGCCGTCTGGAAAGTGGGGATCACTATATACAAGCTCCGCTGTCTTTTTCAATCGAAACGTTGCGTTTCCCGCTTTATTGCAGCCCGGTTCGGAAGATTTTGAAAGATTATGAAGAAATATATAAGGAATACAGCTTTTAATAGGTTTGCTTTGTCTGATGGGAAACGTCAGGATTGCAGAATCAAATCGATTGCGGAACGTTTCGGAATTCCGAACGCGTCCGCAGTTTCGCAACGCTTGGGTGAATTATTCCTCTCGATGCTGAAACGATCGGGCTTTGGCTTTCTCCTGGTGCAACTGCGCCAATTGCTGAAGCAGAGCGGGCAGTTCCTTGCGATCACCGGTTTTGCGCAGAGCCATCATCAGGCGGTAGAGTGCTGCCTCATCTTTGGGTTCAAGGCGCAATACCTCGCGAGACTGTTGGATCGCCAATGGATATTCGCCCGACCTGAGGTAGAGTGTCCCCAAAATGTCGTGGGCAGCAATCATGTCGGGCTTCGCAGCCGCTGCCCGGCGCGCCGACTCTACCGCCAGCTTGAACTGTGGCGTCCCCGGCTCCAGCCATTTCTGCGCCAGAATTTCCGCTTGCGTGTAAAGCAGGAAAGGGTCGTCCGGCTTCCTCGCCAGCTTTTTCTGCACCGCAGCCAGCGCCGTAGCGTAGTCCCCGTGTTGCTCGGCGACCTTGCCTTGCGCGACCTGGCTGAAGGATTGGTTCGGATCCAACTCGCTCGCCTTTTCAAAATCGGCGTCAGCTTTTTCGTAGTCCGCAATCTGGACATACAAAATTCCCCGCTCCAGATAAAGCACCGCCGAATCTGGAACGAACTGCAATCCCGACGTCATCAATTCAATCCCCGACGCGAACGAGTGATGATCAAAAGCGAGCGTCGCGAGATCGATATAAAGGTCGACATTGCGGGGATCGGCGCGCACCGCCCGGTTCAGCGTATTCGCGGCCTCTTGCGTCTGCCCGTCTGCCTCATAACCCGCTGCTGCCAGCTCCGACATCCGGCTGTCAGGCTTTCCCTCTAATAAAGGTTGCAGAGTCGCAATCGCCTCTTTCGGTACGTTGAGCTTTAATTGCAGCGAAGCCAGCCGTATCCGGGTGTCGGCGTCGTCAGGCGTCAGTTCTAGAAGCTTTTGAAATATCGGCATCGCCTGGTCCGGCTGACCGAGTTTGACCAGACACGACCCGTATTGCGCCAGCGCCACCGGCTGAGAGGCGAGAAGCTTTCCGCTCAGCGCGAAATTCTTTTCCGCGGCGGAACAATCACCTTGCTTGTACGCCAGGGATCCCATCATGGCATGGCTGGTGGCATCCTCAGGACGCAGCTTCAAAATTCGCTCTAAAAACGGGAGAGCGTTTTTGCTATCCCGTTCATACTCGATCTGAGCCGCACCTTCGAGCGCGCCTATATTGTTGGGGGAAATGCTCAGAGCATGCTGGTATGCGGAGAGAGCGTCATTCGCACGATGCAATTTGTTGAGCACGAAGCCTTGCATCGTCCACAGCTTCGCGTCGCCCGGAAATGCAATCAGCGCAGGTTTTAGGAGATTGAGGGCAGCGTCATTCTCGTTCTGCCGCAAAGCGGAGGCAATGTTTCGAACCGTTTCCGTGTCAGCATGAGTCGAAGCGAATAAGGAAACCGTACCGACTGCAAGGAAAGCCACCCAAAACAGACTCAGCTTGGACTTGATCATCTGCTCCAGGTTAGTTCTGCGAGGTAGACTCCGCCCTGTCCCCAGCCCGCGCGGGAGACAAACCACTTCCCTTCCGGTGTCTGGATTACTTCAGCGGCATGCGCGGGAAACCTGCCCACGAGGCGCGAGGCATCCCAGTGAAACGGTGTCTCGCTTTCATAAACTGCGGTCTCGTTGTACCCATGGTTGGTGCAGAGAAAGAGAAAATACTTCCCATCCCGTGCGACGACGAACGGAGACTCAGTCGGTCCGCCGTAAGTTCCGATTTCAGCGTCGCGAAAAATTTCCTTCTTGCCGGACCAATGCACCAGATCCTTGCTGGTGACCGCGTGCACCGTATGATTGCCGCCCTCGGGTTTATCGGTCGCCGCATAGTACAGCACCCAACTGTCTCGGAGCCGCGCTACCATCGGGTCGCGAGCATCATATCCGTCTACAACCATCGGATTCGCTGCATGCCGGTCCCAATGGAAGAGATCCCGCGAGGTGGCAAGATGGATGTGATATTTCGTGTGCTCCATCCCACCAGCGCAAAAGTACATCCAATACATCCCGGCGTGCTTTAGAACATACGGAGCCCATACGACAGTTTCGCCAGCCTGTTCATCGACATGCAGAACCGCCGCCTGCTTGCTCCACGGACCGCGCAGGTCAGGCGCAGTGGCATGAGCAAAGAATTTTTCCTTCTGTGCATTAGCCGGCTCGCGATGAGTGATGCCAAAGAGATGCCACTGCCCATCCTCGCCCCGGATAAAAGTATGGTCGTTGATATACCACTTTTCTTTTTCGCCCACCGATGGATCGTAGATCTTGTCAAAGCTTCCGACTTGGATTGTAGGATCGGCCGACTCGCCGACCGCTTGCCGTGGAAGAGTAAAGCCACAAACCAAAGCGCTTGCGCAGAACCCAAGGTTTCGCAGGACCTGACGGCGACATAAGCGATGTGTTTGGTCCAAAGATTTCATTCTCTCTTCATAATATCTCGTAAACCAGACAGTAGTAGACCGCCCGAAGGCGGCTCCGCGCCCCAACATCCTCTAAGTAGGCTTCGCATGTTCACCATCACTTGCCGAACCCATGGATTCTTGGGGTTGCCTCTGTTGACGACGACGAGCACAAATCCGCGATCGTTTTTGCATAGGCCGGAATCGCATCTTGGAAATCCGGATATAAGCCTACCTCCATAGCGCGATTTTAGTCCGCCTCCCGGGCGGCTATACATGTAGAGCGTTCCGCGCTTTACCGCTGGATAGACTCCAATCCGCCAGGAACGGTTTGGCTTACAGAACAGTGGGCCGGGAGACAGATGGCGATAAGGATAGCGTGGACAATACGCATACGCAGAATGATCGTGCCTCTACATCAGATGTCAGCAGCGTGTCAGCCTAAATAATCAACAATCGCCTCGGCCATTTCGCCGAGATGCAGGTTGTTAAACCAAACGTTTAGACCCAATACCTGACGGCGTATGGAAGGATTTTTTGGCGAGGTTGCGCCTAACCTCAATTTCCCTTCGGAGTGCGGAGGAATAGTCGCTTCCACTCTCGTCTCGGCACTCCACCCGTCGGGCGTCTCCAATTCGACTCTCGCAATGCGGGGCATATTTGAATGGTTATAGATTCTTGCCTCGATCGTAACCCGCTCCCCGGGGAACAGCTTTGGCGATAAAGGTAGGACGAAATCCAATTCGCATCGAGGCCAAAGTTGGGATCATCCCAGGGAATAAGAGCATGTGAAACCTGCACCCTTTCGAGTTGCAATGGCGCCGTTTCCAAATCGAACTCGACAGGCAGCAAACTCTCTAGAAAGAAGCTCGTGGATTTTCAACCAAAATCTGGAATATTTTCACCGGACAAACCTACCACGGCATTTCAAAGCGCCCAATTATGCAGGTCGTTTGGAGCAGATTCGGTCGCAGTTGCGCTATTTTCGCTACCTAGCAAGAACCTGAACGTGGCCGTCTGGTTTACGAACTTCTACTGTTACGCTGTCGGTGCGAGAGTCGAACCATTTCTCCGTGTTTTGCTCAATGAGGGCGAATAGCTCGCTAGCGTCATACTCGCCTTCCGGTGCAACAAATACGAGGGTCGGTTCAACATCAACCGGCGATCGGGGAAGCGTATAGGAAACCTGAACATTCGGGATATTAGTTTTTAGAATGGCTCCTAGGTCTGTAGCAGGTTTGGAAAGGTCTTGAACGATGACCTGCAGAACGAATTGCGCGAAGTTCACTAACATTTCTGAAGTCTACTCTCGAAAGGGCGGATAGCTTCGGGGAACGGTTATTTCCTTTTGGAAGTTTAAGTGTTGAATCAATGGTCGGGAAGGGAGGATTTGAACCTCAGACCCCCTAATTCCGAACCCAGATGCCGGACACTTTAAGAGATGAGGGTCGCTGCCCGAGTTGCGCCCCTCAATTGATCCGTTGCCTTTCATACTGTGAAATGTCTTCGGAGACGGCCAGAATGCAGTCCTGTCCATCAAAGCGGATCCTGTCGGCTGAATAGGCGGTGAGCTTGAGATCGCCTGATTTGGTGCGGAGTCGTGCCACAGCGTTTCGAATGGGAGCGCCCTTTTGGAGTTGTGCAAGCATCAGCGAACGGTCGGCAGGGTCTTCCCAAATTCTCAGCTCGTGGACGGTATGACC
>DATBAT010000444.1:0-21316 GCA_036271375.1 Terriglobales bacterium | reverse complement strand
GTTCACCTAAATTTCCTTCCCCGGAACCGGGGTGGCGTGAGCTGCCCCGCGCAGTTTTTCTCTCCTAAGAATTTCTCGTATTGGGAATCTGCAGGCATTTTTCTGCCTTTTTGCTGGAAGGCGGAGGTGTGCCTGGAATAGCGTAGCGGCAGGTGTCCTCACCTGCCTGTCACAGACCTCAAGGTTCGTCGTGGGCAGCTGTGGACGCCTGCCGGTACGTCCGAAGTGCAGTTTTGAAAAATTTCTTTACCGCCGTCATACCGTTTGGGCTGATGCTCACCAGCATCGCCGCTGCCGACTGCATTCCCTTCTCCGAGGCCGGAAAGCATATCGGCGAGGAACGCTGCATTACCGGCAAGGTGTTCAATGTCCAACAGGGAGTGGGCGGCGATCACTACCTCGACTTCTGCTCCGACTACCGGGTTTGCCCTTTTACTGTCGTCATTTTCCGCGGAGACCTTAAACATGTCGGCGACGTCCGCAGTTTGAAGGGCAGCGTGGTGGAAATTCATGGGCCAGTTAAGGAATACGACGGGCGCGCGGAAATTGTTTTACGGGAATCAAGCCAACTTACCGGAGACCTGCCCCACATTCCGCCGATGCCGAAGAACTACGATGTCGAAAAGAAGGGCCGCTACAGCGCAGGAAGATTAAGCTTTCCGAAAGCCGCGCGGAAGACCCCGCGCAAGACACAAACCAGACCGATTCCAACTGGAGAAACCGACGATTAGCTTTACTTCCGGTACTGCGTAGGCTGTGGCCCCTTTTCCAGCATCTCGCGGTTCCAGATGGCGCCTTCGCGAGTGTAGCTGGCCAGTTCGAAATCCTGGGTCAACTCGAGGGCGTCAGTGGGGCAGGCATCTTCGCAGAGTCCACAGAACATGCAGCGGCTCAGGTCGTAGGTAAAAGTCGTGAGTTCTTTGCGGCGGGTCTTTTCGTTGCGTTCGCTGGTAACAACAATCAGGTGTTCGGGGCAGGCTAACGCGCAAAGATCACAGGAGATGCAGAGCGTCTCATCGGTATCGGCGTTGACGTTGAGTCTGGGTGCGCCGCGGTAGCGTTCGGCCACCTGCGGCCGTTGCATCGGGTACTGCTCGGTGTAAAGCTCCTTGGGATTCTGATAAAGGAACGTGACCTTCATCCCCTGAAGCAGGTCCAGCAAGAGGATTTTGCGCAGCAGGCTCGGCATCCGCATGACGCCGGAAAGCATACCACACGGGGCGAGCGCGTAGGGCACGTAAAGGCAGGTGTTCTCACCTGCCCGGCCTTAATATCTACCCACGTCCTTAAAGTCTGTGACGAAAGTTGCTCGGCAGGTGAGGACACCCGCCTCTGCGCGCCCCTACTCAGGTTACGCCGCTCTGGTCGTTTGCAGGACCGGGGCCGCCATCCGCTTGCGGGTCATCGCGGCGACAACCAATCCCACGATCAGCATGCCTATGACTTTGTCGAGCATGTATGCAGCGGTATAGTTGCCGGGGAATCCATACCAATCCCAATATTCGACGTTGGTGGCCAGGGCCATCAGAACGCCTAAACCGACCACGAAACCCACTCGCGACGCAAAGCTGGTAAGGGTAGTCAACGACAATAACCACGCTGCCAGCAAAGCTTCGACGACGACGAGCACAAACTGAATGATCAGCTGCTTCGGGGTCATGACGTCCGCCCCAGCCGGTTCAAAGATCAGGATGCCATGCGGTCCCCGCTTATATTTGGCTTCAAAGGCTTTATTGGCGGCGGATCTTTCCTGAGCTGACATTCCCGGAGCCTCTCCCATACCGGGGAAAAAATAAAATCCGGGATGCGTCAGTGCGCCGCTCAGGACGCTCTTTACTCCTTCTTCTTGCGCTTGAGGAAAATCCTCGATTCCAATCGAGGGAAGACGAAGCACGATGTGCGAAAACGATCCCCAGGCAAACAGCGCGACTCCACCCAACAAGCCAGCCAGCAGAATTCGTTTATTCATAAGACCTCCACGAGCCGCATATTATGCTCCGTCAAAATGATGACGGCGATTTTTTATTTCTATGGCAAATTCTCGCCGCAACCGGGGTATGCTGAATCAGCATGCAATACATTTACCCGGTTGAGCGAGACCAGCAACTAGTTCAGATTGCGGATGCGGCGCTTGCCGACTCCGCTCGCCGTAGTGGCAAGTGGCTGGCCTGCAAGCCCGGATGTTCGCAGTGTTGCGTGGGCGTTTTCGCCATCAATCAACTCGACGCGCTTCGCCTGCAACGGGGTTTAGCGGCGATGGATATGGAAGACCCAGAGCGGGCCGCGCGTATTCGCACCCGCGCCAAAGCGACCGTGGCCAACTTAACCGCGGACTTTCCCGGCGACCCAGTGACCGGAATTATTTCGGAAGATGAATCGGAAGAGGCCAAGCAGCGCTGGAATGACTTCGCCAATGACGTTCCCTGCCCTGCACTGCACACGGAAAATGGAACCTGCGAGATTTATTCATCACGCCCCATGTTGTGCCGAACCTTTGGACCTCCGGTGAAGTGCGATGAGGACACCGACGACCTGACAGTTTGTGATTTGTGTTTCGACGGGGCGACGGACGATGAAGTTACGGCCTGCGAAATGATTCCCGACCCGGAGCATAAGGAAGACGCATTGCTGGAGGAGTTGGAAAAAGGTACGGGTGCGCGCGGAGAAACAATTATTGCGTTCGCGCTGGCGCGGTGATTTCACCTGTACAGACGTTGCTTCGCAACGTCTGTGTTGACTACAGTGCCGCCGCCAGCAAGAGGTAACGGAGCTACGTCTCTACGCGGAATTCATCAGGCGTTTTTCTTTTCTAGCTCTGCCCAGCGGGTGTAAAGAGCGTCCAACTTTTCCTGGGCCTGGTCCATTGCAGTTTGCGCGGCCAGCAAGCCGGCGGCATCGGTGGCGATCGCCGGAGCTTCGAAAACTTCCCGCTTGCTTTGCACAAGTTGCTCCGCGTCTTCAATGCGCTGCTCGATCGTGGCGTACTCGCGCGCTTCCAGATACGACAGCTTGCTCTTCTTCGTAGAAGTCGAAGGCTTCGACGGAACGCCGGGACGCGATACCGGCTTGGTGCGCTCCGCCTGCCAGGCTTCCCACTGTGAGTAGTCGGCAAAGCTGTCGGCGCCGCCTTGACCGTCGAGTCCTAGAACGATTGTGGAAACACGATCAAGCATGTAGCGGTCGTGGGTGACCAACACCAGTGATCCGCGAAATTCGAGCAGGCTTTCTTCTAATATTTCGAGCGTCGGAATATCGAGATCGTTTGTCGGTTCGTCGAGTAACAGGACATCGGCCGGTTGAAGCATGAGTTGCGCAATCAACACGCGAGCGCGCTCGCCCCCGGAGAGGCGGCTAACCGGCTGAAAGAGCTGTTCGCTGGTAAAAAGAAATCTTGCCGCCCACGAGGCGACGTGAATGACGCGATCTTGATAGACGACGGAATCGCCTTCGGCAGCCAGCGCACGCTTCAGCGTGAGGTCAGGATCAAGCTCACGCCGTTGGTCGAAATAAACGATACGCAGCCATTCGGCACGGCTGATGTTGCCACCTGTTGGTTCGAGTTCCCCGCGCAATAAACGCAACAGAGTTGTCTTGCCGCTGCCGTTGGGACCGACCAATCCAACGCGCATTCCCGCCGAGAGCACGAAGTTGAGGTTCGAGAAGAGTTTACGGTCGCCGATCTGGTAAGAAATTTCGTCGAGTTCGATCAGTCGTTTGGTTTTACGATCGGTCGCTGAGAAATCTACTTGCGCCGTTCCGGTGCGCGTTCTGATATTTAGATCGGACAACTCGCCCATCAATTCGTGGGCTTTATCGATTCTCGCTTTGGATTTCGTAGTGCGCGCTTTCGGACCGCGACGCAGCCATTCGATCTCGGTGTGGACTAAGTTCTCCAAGGCTTCCTGACGCTTCGACTGCGCATGCAGGAATTCCTCTTTCTTCTCCAGGAAGGTGCTGTAGTTGCCGCGCACGCGCAAAACTCCATCGGGATAAATTCGACTCAACTCCGCCATCTCGGTGGCGATGTTCTCCAGGAAATAACGATCATGGCTGACGATCACGCTGGCAAACGAAGATTGCTGCAGTAAATCTTCCAGCCACTGAATTCCCGCCAGGTCGAGATGATTGGTAGGTTCGTCCAACAACAAAATGTCGGGACCTTTGACCAGCGCTTGCACGATCGCGAGGCGCTTCTGCCATCCCCCTGAGAGCGCCTTCGCTTCGACTTCAAGATTGTCGAAACCTGCCCGCCCCAGAGTTTCGGCAAAGCGGGTACCGCGTTCTGATTCCGCGACGCGGCTGTCTTCCATTGCGGCTTCGATTACAGATCGAACGGTGTCTCCGGGTTCGAAGGTCGAATCCTGCTCAACGTAGCTGAGACGAACGTGCTTCCGAAAAGCCAGATTGCCGCTATCGGTGTCGACCGATCCGCCAAGAATTTTGAGCAGCGTCGATTTGCCCGAGCCGTTAGGACCGATCAGGCCAATGCGGTCACCTTCGGAGATGGTGAACGAGACATTCTGAAACAGCGGATTCGCCCCGAAAGCTTTGGATATGTCTTGGGCATTGACTATAGGCGGCAACGGTATGGAGTCTCCGGGTGATAGTTCAGAATATCAGTTGAGCAGAGGCTTCCCCGAACAGGAAGCTCTCGTTTGAGCTACGAAAATAGGACAACAAAAGCACGCTTTCAGCAGTGGTCTTCCCGTTGCGCGTCAATTATTTCGCTCGCGCAGTCTTCACAGCCTCCACCAACTCGCGCGCGGCCGCGATTACCTTTTCCGTGTGTCCCTCGCGAATCGCCTTGTTGTCCACGAGATCGGAGCCGATACCGAGAGCGTAAGCGCCGGCGGCAAAATAGTCGGCCGCGTTGCCGGCGTTCACTCCGCCGGTGGGAATCATCAAAACGTCGGGAAAGGGTCCTTTCAGCGATTTCAAATATTTCGCTCCGCCCAGATTTCCGCACGGAAACACTTTGACCAGGCGAATGCCCTCTGCCAGCGCCGCCATCAATTCGGTGGGCGTTAGCGTCCCTGGGATGGCCAATTTCTTGCGGGCTTTGGCGGCTTGCAACACCGGCAAGGACAGGCCGGGGCTGACCAAAAATTGCGCGCCCGCATCAAAGCACTCTTCGGCCTGCGCGGCGGTCAACACGGTGCCGGCCCCCACTAGGATCTTGTCCCCAAACTTCTGCACCACCTGCCGAATCGCCGCAGGCGCGTTGGGAATGGTCATGGTAATTTCCGCGACTGGAATCCCGCCTTCGTAAATCAACTCGACGGCGCGCGCCGCTTCATCCACATGCGGCGCACGCACCACGGGAACGATCCCCACTTCGGCAATTCGCTTTTGAACTTCTTCCAGTGTCATTTAGCCCCTAGCGCTCGATGCGAGCAGTTTTAGATTTCATTGCGTTCAGAACTTCCGACAGCGTCGCCATGGTCGTGTCGCCCGGAGTGGTCATCGCCAACGCGCCATGCGCCGCACCGCATTCCACCGCCCACTGCGCGCCCTTGCCGGTAAGGAACCCATAAATCAGCCCGGAGGCGAATGAATCGCCGCCGCCTACCCGATCGAAAATCTCAAGCCCTTCGCGGTTCGTCGCCTGATAGAACTTGCCCCCTTCATAGCAGACGGCTCCCCAATCGTTGACCGTTGCAGTCCGCGCATTTCGCAGAGTTGTGGCAACCACCGCAAGATTCGGAAACTCCTTCACGACTTTTTCGATCATCAACTTGAAGTTTGCCGGATCAAGCTGCGAGTGCCCTTCATCCACGCCGGATACGCTGAAGCCAAGCGCAGCAGTGAAGTCTTCTTCATTGCCCAGCATGACGTCTATGAAAGGAGCCAGCGTTCGATTCACCGACTGCGCCTTCTCTTTGCCGCCAATCGACTTCCATAACGACGAGCGGTAGTTGAGATCGTAGGAAATAATCGTCCCCGCACTCTTGGCCGCTTCCATGGCTTCTTTCGCGACCAGTGGAGTAGATTCAGAGAGCGCGGCGAAAATACCGCCGGTATGAAACCACTTCGCGCCCTCTTTGCTGAAAATCTGCTTCCAATCGATATCGCCCGGCTTCAACTGTGAAGCCGCGGTGTGGCCGCGGTCGGAGCATCCCACAGCGCCTCGAACGCCAAATCCACGCTCGGTGAAATTCAATCCATTGCGCACTTCCCTGCCCACTCCGTCATAACCAACCCAACGAACATGACTCTGATCGACGCCGCCCTGAAACATGAGATCTTCGACCAGCCGTCCCACGGGATTGTCAGCCAACGCCGTGACAATCGAGGTGTTCAAGCGAAAACAACGCTTCAGCCCGCGGGCGACGTTGTATTCCCCACCGCCTTCCCACGCCTGGAACTGGCGCGTGGTAGCAACCCGTCCCTCGCCCGGATCGAGGCGCAGCATGACCTCGCCCAGACTTACCAAATCCCACTTACTTTCTGCGCTCCGTATCTTCAATGAGTGGCCCCTAAGCAATAATTAACTTCGCAAACGCAACCTTAGATAATGCCATAATCCGCAGGCTCGCTGTTTGCGACCCAGCACTTCCCGTTGAGCGTCGCGGCACTTTAAGATAGTCGCCTCAAGAAAGAGGCTCTTAATGCGACGACTTCCTTATTGCTTCGCCCTTCTCTGTATCTCTGCGCTTTCGATTGCGCAAGCGCCCATGCCCTGGAAGATTCACGACATGCAGCGTCCGGTTCCAGCGGTGATCACCCCGGCGAAGCCCGGACAAGCGCCCTCTGACGCAAAGGTTTTGCTCAACGGGAAAGATCTTTCCAATTGGCAGGCGGAGAAAGGTGGCGGTCCGGCGCAGTGGACCGTGGCGGATGGCTACATCGAAGTCAAACCCGATACCGGGTCCATCTCGACCAAGCAGGCTTTCGGGGATTGCCAGTTGCACGTCGAATTTGCCGAACCGGTTCCCGCCCAAGGTGAAAGCCAGGAGCGCGGCAACAGCGGAATCTTCCCCATGGGACTTTATGAAATTCAAGTCCTCGACTCCTACAACAACCGGACCTATGCCGATGGCCAGGCGTCAGCCGTCTATGGCCAATACCCACCATTGGTAAACGCGGCATTGCCACCGGGTGAGTGGCAGGCTTACGACATCATCTTTCACGGCCCGCATTTCGATGCCGCCGGAAAGCTATTGCGACCGGCGCACATCACCGTGTTGCACAACGGCGTGTTGACCCAGGACAACGTCGAACTCACCGGTCCGACCGCGAATGGAGTGCGCCCTCCTTACAAAGCGCACGCCGCCAAGCTTCCGCTAACTCTGCAGAACCACGGCAACACCGTCCGCTACCGGAACATTTGGATTCGTGAATTGGGCGACAACTAGCTCCCCTGAAAGCAATTGGAGAAATCCATTCTCCGGTATACCCTTCGGGCTCGCCTGCTTGATGAGGTGATGGCCGAAGTTTTCCTCGCCTGACGTCCCGCGGCACGACTGGAGCTAAAGTCATCTTTCTCCCTGCCGATAGAAATTTCAGCGCGGGGTTAGCCGCGTTTGTTCTTCCGACGTACTCCTGCAGATCTCTTTCGTTGGAAGCCACCCGAGGCGGCTTGATGAGCGGTATTTTCGGAATCCTCAGTCGGAACGGTGCGCCTCTCGCAACTCCCGCCCTGGACAACATGGCGCGCAGTCTCGCGCCCTGGGAAAGTCACACGATTCGTACCTGGGGCACCCACTCCATCGGCTTGGGCGTCGCGGCGTTGTGCAGTACCTCTGAAAGCAGCAACGAATGTTTACCACGAGGCGATAAGTTAACGGGCACCGGTTTCACCGCCTCGGGGAGACTCGATAACCGCGCTGACTTGGCCCGCACTCTCGACATCACTCCCAATGACATGGCAAAGCTCTCCGATGGAGAGTTGATGCTGAAAGCCTATTCGCGATGGGCGACACAAGCCCCTGAGCATCTGTTGGGGGATTGGGCATTCGCAGCCTGGAACCCGGCGTCCCGCTCGCTGTTTCTGGCACGCGATCACTTCGGAATCACTTCTCTCTTCTATTATGCCGACGCGAATACATTTGCGTTTGCGCCCACTCGGCAGGCGCTGCTGAATCTAAATCTATCTTCGCCGGAATTGGACGAACTCTATCTCGCCCAGGTCCTGGTGGCGTGGCCCGCGTATCACGGCGAGCGCACCGTTCACCGTTCTATTTTCCGTTTGCCGCCCGCGCATACCCTCACCATCACCGCAACGGGGCTCGACGTACACCAATACTGGAGGATGGAAGATATCCAGGAGGTGCGCTGGCCGCGCCGTCAGGATTATGTACAGGCATTTACTTCAGTTTTTGACCAGTCGGTTCGCGCTCGCTTGCGCGCGCCTGATCGCGCGCCCGGTGTGGCCGTCGCACTAAGCGGTGGCCTTGATTCCAGTTCGGTCACAGCAACCGCAGCCGGGATGTTGGAGGAAGAGAGTCGCCACCTCGGCGCATTCATTTCCGTGCCGTTGACCGACTCTACGCAATACACTGGCGACCACTTTGGCGACGAGTATCCATTCGCCGCAGCCACCGCACAAGCGGCAGGAAACGTTGACCTGTACGCGGTCCTCGCAGAGAACCTATCCCCGATTGCCGGCATCCGACGGCAACTCGAGATATTGGATGAACCCAACCACGGAGCGGGCAACGCCTACTGGATTTTGGAAACCATGCGCCTGGCTCGCGCACAGGGATTTCGCGTGCTGCTCACCGGCCAACAAGGTAATGCCGGAATGTCGTGGACCGGCGACCCGCTATCGCAGCCGCTTGCCGTACAACTTCGTCAGATGCAGTTGGGCGAATGGTCGAGAGCGCAATTCAAAACCCTAAAGGACCAACTCAGCCACGCCAGCGCATTCAAGGACGTGCGAGTGCGTCGCGAAGAACGTCGTCAATGGTACCGCCGCTCGGCAATCCGCCTCGACTTCGCGCAGCGCCTTAATTTATTGGAGCAGCGGCTAAGCGATCCCCACGACATGCCGTCGCGCGGCCCCCTGGAGCAGAGATATCGAATCCTTCAGCCAGGCCGCTCGACGGTTGGCGCGACTTACGCTGAACTCGCAGCAGCCCACGGTTTGGAGGTTCGCGATCCAACCGCAGACATCCGGGTACTTGAGTTCGCGCTATCGGTTCCCGACGAGATCTATATCGATCCGCAAACCGCGACCAATCGATGGTTGATTCGGGAAGCCATGAAAGGTCGCCTTCCGGAAGAAGTCCGACTCAACCGGCGGCGTGGCCAGCAAGCCTCAGACTTGGTTCCCCGGCTTCGTGCGTCAGCTGCGCAAGTCGACCAGGCGCTTGTCGAATTGGAGACGGGAGCCGCCGAAACCTACGTCGACGTTCCCTACATGCGCGAAATTTGGGAAATGGTCAAAACCCAGGACACTCCCGAGGCTCTCAGCAAAGCGCGCCGAGTCTTGGCGCGAGGCATTAGCGCCGGGTTATTCGTGAATCACTTCACGTCACGTCCGGCGCTGAAGAGCCGTGCCGCTGCCGCGTACAGTTCTTCACACATGCAGTCGGTAAGGTAAGAGCGCACTCATGCTACCTGGAGCCGCGCTTTGGCGGAAGGTCATCGGGGCGTCCGTATTCCAGGTGCGTATGCACTGGCCGCTCCGGATGGTCAGCGGCATCTTCAACGCCTTCGACCTCCGCCGCTTCCCAGGCCTGATCGGTCTCGACTAGTTCCTCGACACTTTCTTCGGACGCATCCGCTATATCGGAAAGCTGCTGCGTGTCACCGGATTGGCCGGCGCTGTCGGTCCCAACTTGTCCCGGGTCGGTGCCAATCTCATCGAGCCTTGCTTCGTTGTCACCACGTGGTCTTCTTACCATTTCGATTTCCTAAGATTGCGAAATTCGCGCACAAATCCTCGCGCTGAACCTTTGATGCCGATTGTCAGGGCGAGGTAGCTTGCGGAGTTTTCTTGGGAAGAAAGATGTATTCCGTCCCGGCGCTGCCCGCCGGCTCGTAGTTTTGCCGCATCACTTCCATGAAGTCGTCACCGAAATGGAAGTTGTCGTAGGTGTCCTTACCTTCTTCGTTGTCCGGATTGTCCACGAAAACGACTGCCCCGAATCGCCGCTCTTTAAGCATCCTCCACATGGGGTCGCCGAAGTTCGCCTCGCGCTCTTCCAACACTCGGAACATGAAAGCATCGAGCACGTAAGGGTGCTGCCCGGCGGTTAAAGGCACTAGAGGATTGTCCGAAAGGATGGGCTTTCCGGAATTTCCGCACGCACTCACGATCTCTTGCAACTGCGCGTGGACAGGGACTAGATCATCGTAGCGGTGCTGGACCATCAGTCCGAGCCACGCGACCAGCGACCCGCATGCCAGCAGGCAAAGGCCGATCTCCTGATATTGAGAAATCCAGACGGTGAAGATCACCACCGAGGCGACCAGCAGATCGATCAAGTGATTTCCGGCTGTGCCCTCGGAACTGAAGATCACCAGAGTAACTGCCAGCGTGCAAAGAAAAAGCAGGGATGTCAGACGTTCGCGTCCGATGGCAAACGCGGTAAGCGCCAGCGCGAGCAGCATCATCTCTTCGCGATAGCCGTTCATGGCTTCAACCATAGTGATTGGACTGTTCAGCAGCGGCTTCAATCCGCTGCCTGTTGCCAGGGTGAGTCGAAGCCCTTCGAACGCGCGTCCCGCACTCGCCGCGTACATCGTCGAGATGACGGCGACGTATCCCAAGGACGTCGCGACGCCCAGGTGCAATGCGTCTTTGAATTTCTTGGTCAGTAGTAAATAAAGAAAGATAGCGCCCGCGCCGAAGACAGAAGTTTCCTTGGTCGCGAACGCTAGAGAGAACAGCAAGGCAGCCGCGTAGAGTTTTCTCCGAGACATCGAGCCCATGCAAAGCGTAAGTCCCCAAACATTGAATGCCGCTGCCAATCCGTCTTCGCGGATGGTTAGGAACGCATCCTGCACGCTGGATCCCGCTAAGACAGCGGCGCAACCGGCAATGGAAAGCCAACGATGAACTCCAAGCCTTCGCAAGAGGACATAAACACCTGCCAGCAACAACACAAGGCTAATCGTCGAAAGTATGTATCCCGAGAACCGCCAGCTACCGCTGAGAAATATCCCGATCGCGTGCAGAACAAAAAACAACGGAAAGAACCGAGTGCCTCCGTAGCCCTCCGGTCCGAACGGGGCGCGATAGAAAACACCGCTGCGAAGATCGGTAGCGAGCGCCACCCAGGCACCGGAAACGTGATCCAGATGAGAATCGTTAGGCCAGGATTGCGAAACCCGCAGAATGGTCAAGCTGATCAGCATCAAGCCAACGGCAATCACCAACCCTTGGGGAAGTTTCTTCATGGTTTATCCGGAGGAGTAATTTTTGCAGCGCTGAAGCGTATGCCTCTACCCAAAAGTGAAGGGAGGGTTTCAGCCCATTTAGCCGTCCCCTACATCTTGATCGCCGCAGCCGCCAACTCATCCCCCGCCCCAAACACCGGCAGAACCGGAAATCCCAAAGCTTTCACATCTTCCACCAACTGCGCCATCGACTTCATCTGTATCGCATGAATCCCCAGCGCCCGTGCCGCTTTGATATTCACTTCGCGGTCATCAATGAACATTGTGTTCTCCGCGGCCACGCCAAGCTCCTTCAAAGTGTGCCGATAGATCGCAGGGTCAGGCTTCACCATCCGCACATCCGCGGAAAATATCGCAGGCTTAAAGTTATTTAGCCAGGCAAACTTCTTGCGGATGTAACTAACCATCTCAGGATGCATATTCGAAAGCAACGCGGTCTTGATCCCCGCAGCCGCAATGCGATGCACCCACTCAACCATCCGCGGATTCTCGTGTCCCCACATCTCGGAATCTAAATCACTCAATGCCGCCAATTGTTCCGGCGTGACCTTCACCTTGGCATCGCTGGCCAACATCTCCCAATAGGTCGCCGGAGTATAGTCGCCAAGATCGTATCCCGGACGATTTTTCTGCCACAGCGCCGGAAATGACTTCGGCTCCACCCTGAAAATGTCCGCCATGCGGGCGATTTCCTCAGAATGCGGCGGATAACACAGAACCTCGCCATAATCAAAAATCACCGCGTGAATCTTGGGCAAACCGTCCGCCATTTTCACCTCGATCCATGATTCTGCACCAGTGGCCGGGTTTCGTCCAACCGCTGTCGTATACTGTGGCGCGAACCTCGGCGCCTGCCACCGCCAGTTCTGGGACCATCAGTGAAAGTCATTTGCATCGGCGAAGTCCTGTGGGATGTCTTCGGCGACCAGGAACATCTGGGCGGAGCTTCGTTCAACTTCGCCGCCCATCTCACCAAACTCGGTCACGACGTGGCTTTCATCAGCGCCGTTGGCAACGACATTCGCGGCCAGCGGATCCTCGACCGCATGCGCGAGATGGGGCTTTCCTCGCGCTACGTTCACTGCGATCCCGATCATGAAACTGGCGCAGTTAGCGTAAAAGTAAGCGCGACCGGGCAACCGCAGTTCATATTGCACCGTCCGGCGGCTTACGATTTTCCGCAGCTTTCCCACGCGGACTTTCATCAGCTCTTTGCCAAACCCGTCGATCTAGTTTATTTCGGCACGCTTCACCAGGTGAGCCAAACGGCTAAGGCTCTGACTGCGCTATTGCTAGACCATGCCCCCTCTGCGCACAAGTTTTATGATCTCAACCTGCGGCCGAACGCCTACGATGCCGCGCTGGTCAGTGAGCTTATGGCACGCGCTTCGATCATGAAGATGAACGACGAGGAAGTCGTGACCATCGCCAAGCTATTCGGATATCCCTACCAATCGCTAGAGAAATTCTGCCGTGACTATGCCGATAAATTCGGCTGGGAAGCCGTCTGTATTACTCGCGGATCAAAAGGCTGTTCACTTTTGATCCGCGACCAATTTATTGAAGCGCCGGGATATGCCATCACCGTGGCCGACGCTGTCGGCGCCGGTGACGCATTCGCCGCCGGGTTCGTCCACGGGTTCGGCGCGGCTTGGCCGGCCGCAAAGATCGCCGACTTCGCCAACCGTGTCGGCGCACTAATCGCCAGCCGGCACGGCGCGATCCCGCAGTGGAGCATTGAAGAAGTCGAAACGCTAACCACCAACCTACAACGCCAGGAGCCCGCATGACCGTGAATTCATTTTTGGCGAAGAGCACCATCGTCGCCGCATTGGGAGGCCTGCTGTTCGGCTTCGACACCGCCGTCATCGCCGGCACCACCGACAGTCTGCGGAACACCTACCAACTCTCTCCCGAACTACTGGGGATGACTGTCGCCAGCGCGCTTTGGGGAACGGTGATCGGGTCTCTGCTCGCCGGATTCCCCGGCGAACGTTATGGCCGGCGCGACAGCCTTCGCGGACTAGCGGTGCTGTATGTGGTCTCGGCCATCGGTTGTGCCCTAGCCTGGAACTGGCCGGCCCTGGTGGTGTTCCGTTTCATCGGCGGCTTAGGTATCGGCGGGTCTTCCGTTTTGGGCCCGATGTACATCGCGGAAATTGCTCCAGCGAAATGGCGCGGAAGACTGGTTGGATTCTTTCAGTTCAATGTAGTCTTCGGAATTCTGTTGGCGTACTTCTCCAACTACCTGATCGGGCTTGCAGGCTTGGGCGCCGTCGAATGGCGTTATGAACTGGGCGTCACCGCCGTCCCGGCGGTTCTTTTCTTCCTTCTCCTCTTCGTAATTCCCCGCAGCCCGCGTTGGCTTACCGGGAAAGGATTCATCGACGAAGCCCGCTCGGTTTTGCGTATGAGTGGTGAAGAAAATTACGAACAGCAATTGCAGAACATCATCGAATCTATTCAGCAGGAAAAAGCCCAGACCGGCGAGAAGCTATTTTCAAGAAAGCACAGACTCCCGATTTTTCTCGCCGTCACTATCGGCATGTTCAATCAGCTGTCGGGCATCAACGCGATTCTCTACTATCTCAACGACATCTTCGCTCACGCCGGATACAGCAAAGTTTCCGGCAACTTGCAGGCAGTCGCCATCGGCGGCACCAACCTGTTGTTCACTATGATTGCCATGACCGTGATCGACAAAGTCGGTCGCAAGACGTTGTTGTTAATCGGCTCGGTGGGCACCGCTATCTGTCTTGCTGGCGTTTCATACATTTTCTTTACCCAGCTTCACCAGGGTTTGCTGGTCTGGCTGCTGGTGGGCTACATCGCCTTCTTTGGATTTTCCCAGGGAGCCGTCATCTGGGTTTATCTGGCGGAAGTCTTCCCCAACGCGGTCCGCGCCAAGGGCCAGAGCCTGGGCAGCTTCTCCCATTGGTTTATGAACGCTCTGATCTCTGGAATTTTCCCGCTGATGGCCGCGTCGTCGGGGGCATATCCCTTCGTGTTCTTCGCGGTGATGATGGTGCTCCAATTCTTTGTGGTGCTGTTTATCTATCCAGAAACCAAGGGCGCGTCGCTGGAGGAAATGCAGAAGAAGTTAGCGACAAGCTAACGCTTACAAAACATTGTCATCCTGAGCGGAGCATCAATACTGCGAAGCAGTGTTGATGCAGAGTTGAAGGACCCCTCGCATTCGCGGTGACACGTACCCCGCAGGGGATTTCCGAATACAAACTCCCTGTGCCATCGAGGATTTTAGGCGTCATGGGGTCCTTCGTTCGGACTTCGTCCTCACTCAGGATGACAAGTTCTATGGCGCTTCGATCAACTCCATCTTTCCATCGCGCGTGCGGTGCAGCACCATCACCTTCCCTTTCGGATCGCGGAACACAAACACATCCCGGTCACGGAAAGCCGCTTCCTTAATCGCCTCTTCCACCGTCATCGGACGAAGCGCCACCGCATCCGAATTCGGCGTCAACGTAGCTTCGGTAGATTTCGACAGCGCCGGAAACTTGTGCACAAGAATCGGTGCTACCGGATTTGGACGTTTGCCATTTACCGGCTTCGGCGCCACCACCGGCTCAACATCTTCCCATTTGTCGTGGGGCTTGCGCTTCTTGGTGCGCCATTTGGTCTTGTATTTGATAGCTTGCTTTTCGAGGTGCTCGATCGCTTCTCCAATTGCGACCGACATGTCCCCAGCCTGCGCAATCGCCACCAGCGGGCCGTTGCGCGGACTGAGCGTGATCTCAGCTTTGTGGCGGCGTTTCTCCACCACCAGGATCACTTTGGTTTCAAATTTATCGGAAAGGATTTTGCGGATTTTCGCCAGACCGGTTTCAACTTCTTTGCGAATGGCGGGAGTAATTTCGTAATGCCTGCCGGTGTATTCCACGTTCATGAGGGCCTCGAACTAAGAAGTAAGCAGCTTACATCTCAATTCTAGTCCTACCGGCAGCTGGAATTGTATTAGAGAGAGAAAGGGAAATTACTTCTTAACCCGGCGCTGGTGCGTACTGGGAATACGCATATCTTCGCGATACTTGGCCACCGTGCGGCGCGTCACCTGAATGCCCTGCGACTGCAGAATGCGGGTGATCTGCTCGTCGGTCAGCGGTCGCGACGTATCTTCGTCGTCAATCAACTTCTTCACCCGCCGTTTCAAAATCAGCAGCGAGGTGTTGCCGCCCTCAGGCCCGTTCACGCTCTCGCTGAAGAAGTAGCGCAGCTCAAACACGCCCTGCGGAGTGTGGACATACTTGCTGGCCACCGCCCGGCTCACGGTCGAAGGATGCACGCCTATCTCTTCCGCCACTTCCTTGATCATCATCGGCTTGAGCTGGTCGATGCCAAGTTCGAGGAAATCCTGCTGTCGCGCCAGGATCGAATAACAGACCTTGGTAATAGTCTGCTTGCGCTGCTCGATGTTTTTGATGAGCTGAATGGCGCTCTTGTAGCGCTCTTTGACGTAGTTGCGCGTGTCCTTGTCGTTGGTCTCGCGCGTCATCAGCTTCTTATAGGCCGGATTTAAACGAAGCTGCGGGATGTCGTCTTCGTTCATCATCACCAGCCACTCGTCGCCATGTTTCACAAAAGCGACATCGGGCTCGATCAAGCGCGCTTGCGTTTTGTTGTACTGCTGTCCCGGTCGCGGATCGAGCGTCCGCAAATATTCGAGCGCCGCCTGTACCGCTTCAATCGGACGATTGATCGCCTTGGCGATTTCCTTGTGTTGCTTAAGCTGCACGGCTTTCAGATGATGATCGACAACCGCAATGGCATCGCTTAGAACTTGGCCGGTTGCTTCGCCGTTAGGCACAACCGAACCGTTTCCGTTGCCGTTTCCATTAATGTGATGCTCGGCGTCCAACTGCTGCTTCTGATAGCGCAGTTGATAGATAAGACACTCACGCAGATCGCGGCAACCGACTCCAGGAGGGTCCATCTGCCGGACCACCTCGAGCGCTTCCTGAAGCTGCTCGCGATTAAAACTGGGCTTGAAAACCGGAACGGAAGGTTTCTTCTTCTCGGCAGCAGGAGGTTCAACCGGAGTTAAAATTGGAACCGGCGCTGGAGCAGGGGCCGCCGCTGCTGGTGTACCCATAGCTGCCAGGAAAGCCGCTTCCGGGTCGATAGCTGGCTCCGCTGCCGTAGATACTTCTGTGAGTGACGCGCCGTCAAAATCACTCGAAAGATCAGAGGGTAAAGAAGCGTCTAACCCTAGCGCCGCCGCTTCTTTGAACACCTTCTCAACCGCTGCCGCATCCGCCTCGGGCGATGCTGGGGCGGCGATCCCCAGCAACTCATCGTCGCTGGCAATCAGGTAGCCGTCTTCGTTCAGGTTGCCGAGAATCAACTCGACCGCCTGCCGCACTTCAGGGCTTACCGACAAAGCGCCCAACTGCCACATCAGGTGATCGGTAAGGTTCGAAGGCTTGGAAAGAAAATTCTCAAACGACGGACGCTCGATGTCTTCCATTTCGCTCTGGCTGCGATAGCCGGGGTCGAGATATTCCTGGAAGAACGAACCAAAATCGATCTCTTCAAACGGATCTTTCTTCTCATCAGCGGTGGGAGCCGGGGCCTCGGAGGTGGCCGCCGCTGCCAGTCGGTCACGTTCTTCTTCACGCCGGTTGACATCGTCGATCAGCGGAACTGAGTCTTCCAGCTCTTCAAGAACCGGATTCTCGACCATCTCGGAAGTGATCATGTCCTTGAGCTCAAGCTTGTTGAGCGCAAGCACACTCACCATCTGCACCAGTCCCGGCGTGAGGATCTGCCTCTGCGAGACCTTTAAATGCAGCCTGGGTTGAAGAAGAACCATAGAAAAATCGTCGCCGGTCTGTCGTCCTACACCAAACTAAAACTCTCTCCCAAATACACCCGCCGCACTTCCGGATCGTTGCCCAACTGCTCGGGACTGCCCTGGCGGAATATCCGGCCTTCGTTAATGATGTACGCCCGGTCGGTGACCGACAGCGTCTCCCGCACGTTGTGGTCGGTGATCAGCACCCCAATCCCGCTCGCCTTCAGATCATTAATGATCTTCTGCAGGTCGAGCACGGCAATGGGGTCGATCCCGGAAAACGGCTCATCCAACAGAATAAAAGCCGGGTTTATGCACAGCGCGCGCGCGATTTCCACACGTCGCCGCTCGCCTCCAGAGAGGGCATAGCCCCTATTCAGGCGAATATGCTCCAACCCCAGTTGATCGATTAACGTCTCCATTTTTTCCCGGCGTTCATGCCAGGAAATCGGCTGCGCTTCCAGCACAGCCAGGACGTTTTCCTCTACCGTCAGTTTTCGGAAGACCGAAGCTTCCTGTGGGAGATAACTTATTCCATACTGCCGTGCCCGTAAGTACATGGGAACGTTGGTGATATCCTCATCGTCCAGCATCACCCTCCCGGTGTCCGGGGGGATCAATCCGACGATGGTATAGAAAGTGGTGGTCTTGCCGGCCCCGTTCGGGCCCAACAGTCCAACTACTTCACCCTGCCCTACCCGAAGGCTTACACCGTTTACGACCCGTCGTCCGCGGTAAGACTTGCCGATTTCATCGGTGGCTAGGGTACGCATTTATCGTGCCACTGGTGTTTGACTTACCGCCGGGGCTGTATTGTTGCCTTCCACGAGCACCCTAGCATCGCGTCTAAAGAAAGTCAACGAAACCCCCGTAATCTTGCCACGTTCGGCATCAAAAATGCTAGGGATTCCGCCGCTCAGGACGAACTTGTCGTCGGCTGCTGTGTACGTGAGCAACTCTCCGTTGGCTTTTCGCCCCGGCTGAGTGATCACCACGTGGGTTTGCGCGACTATGCGGTCGATCTTGGCGGCCGTTTCGGACGCGCCGCCCGCCTCACGGAACGCGTCCATCTGTTCGGCCGTCAGAACCATGTCATCCACGCGACCCACCACTCCGTCACCAAAGTGGACCTTGTTGTCGTCGTCTTTGTAGGTCAAACTTCCCGAAATAATGGTCAGCGGCTTGGTCTGGCCCTTGCTGCCCACTTGAATTAGCGTAGTCGTGACCTTTTTTGCTCCCGAAGCATGCGCCTCCACCGAGCGATGATTGCGATCGAACTCGACGCTCGGAGCCTCAACTACATTCGCCTGCTGCCAGAGACGAACGCCTCCGGTATAAACCGCCGCGCCCGGATCTTTGTGGGCGACCACACTTCGCGCCGTCACGTGAATGGGATCACCGGACGCCAGCAGAGCACCGTTGGGTTGGGGCTTGAGATCGCTGTAGGTGCTCTTTACGTTTCCGTCGGCGGACATGTCTCCGCTTTTGCGATTCACCTTCATAGTGTCGGCGGTAGTCGTCATGCCGCCGCTGACTATTCGCGGCGAGCCGGTCAGCAAAACTGTCTGGTCGGTGGTCGAGTAAACCGCCTGGTCCCCGGTAGCCTTCAGCGTTCCGTCGGAGTACGCGACGCTTCCCTGCTGGGTGATCGACTGGACTCCGCCCTTCTCGGCGAACGCAACGTCGAGATTCTGGCTGGTGCTGACGCGGTCATCGCCGCTCTCGATGCGGGCGTCGGGACTGCCATGCAAGGTTGCTAGCCGCCCCTTGGGGTTGAACCTCGCTTCAAACTTGCCGGCAGTGGCTCGCGTTTGCTGGGAGCTGTCGGTGATGACGATCTTGCCTGACCCCAAAGTCTCGGCTCTTTCCAGATGCTTCTTCGCAAGAAATAAATCCATCGCCGGCGCGGTCAGAGCGAAATTCTGCGACTGATCTTGCTGCTGGCTTAGTTCAACCGCCTGCTCAGTATGGATTTTCCGCGGGAAGTTCTGCCCGGCGAAATCCAATTGCATGACCCCGGAGCGCCCCTTCATCGGCTGGTCGCCCAAAGTCTCCCAGCGCACCTCGCCGGAGAATTTCGCCGTGCTCACGGTGTTAGTCTCTTCCATCATCTTCACTTCCAACTGCTTGGAACACACCTGCAAAGGCTGTTGTCCGCGCGACTCGGCGGATACCTGGCCGGTAGCGACAGCGTGATCCAGAGTATTGTCCGGGCGCAGGAAGAATTTGATTTCCTCCGATTCAAACTTCTCCGTTCCACTCTGCCCCCGCGGTTTTTGCAAGACGACGACCCCCGGTTGCTTGGTAATGGTCGCGCTTGCCGCCGTAACCTTCGCCGGATTTGTTCCCTGAAATTCCGCCGTAACCTCCGACTGCAACGTCAACACACCAGACTTCGATTCGTAGGTCGCTCCCCGGGCGGAACCCTGCACCTCAGGAATCCGGAACTCGATCTTCTCTTTGGTGTAGGCGTTGCCCGTCTTCTGGTTGAAGACGAGCCCACTAGTTTTCAAATGGATCGGATTCTTCAACTCTTTCGGCAAGGCCTGATCGGCATGCGCCAGTCCCTCGGGGTTCGCCTGTAAATCGATCTGCACGTCACCTTTTGCGGTCACATCACCCGACTGTGGGTTGTATTCAAAATCCTGTCCGTAGATTTGATCGAAGCGGCTGGAGTCGTCGCCATACAAGGTGATGTTCACCTCGTGCAATTCAGCATGTTCGCCCTGGCGATATTGCACAGCCTTGCTGGCCTGGATCTTGAACAGCGTCCGTCCCGCCACCGATTTCGAAATGGTGAAGCCCTGCGCGCTCTGCTTAATTTCGATGCCAATCTTTTCTTTCACCTGCTGAAGCGTACTATCGACGCGCCACTTGGCGTAGTAGTAGGTGCCCAGCACGATGGCAACCATGGCGACGGCGCCCATCGCAAACCAGCGGCGCACTCGGGAAGCTTGTAGCGGCATCTGCGAACAGTTTACTTGACCCTCAGCTTCATCATTGCCGAAAGCATTTACACTTGGGGACGATGCCTGAAGAACGCCCGGCCTTGCTTGACTTAAGAAATATCCGCGTGATGCGCGGAGAAAAAGTCGTACTCGACGACTTCTCGTTACAGATTCAGCCCAACGAGCACGTCGCCATCCTCGGCCCCAACGGATGCGGTAAGTCGACGCTGGTAAAAACCATCGCGCGGGAAATCTACCCGTTCGTCCGCGAAGGTTCGTCGATGACCATCCTCGGCCGTGACCGTTGGAATGTCTTCGAACTGCGCTCGCTGCTGGGCATAGTCTCGAACGACCTGATGACCGCCTGCACCACCGACGTAACCGGGCGCGACGTGGTCATCTCCGGATTTTTCAGCAGCACCAGAATTTTCCCCCACCACACTATCGACCCCATACACAAGCGTCTGGCCGACGAAGCGCTGGAGCAGATGCAAGTAAGCCACCTGACCGACCGCCGCATGTTCGAGTTGTCCTCTGGAGAAGGCAAGCGCGTCCTGATCGCCCGCGCATTAGTCCACAAGCCCAGGGCGTTGCTCTTTGATGAACCGAGCAATTCGCTGGACTTATACGCACAACATTATTTGCGCGAGTCGATGCGGATGCTGGCGCAGTCTGGGATTGGAATTGTGCTGGTCACGCACGATCTAGCGGATGTCGTTCCGGAGATCGAGCGGGTCGTTCTGATGTCGAAGGGAAAGATTGCAGCGGATGGCCGCAAAGAAAAAGTGCTGAACTCGGACAAGCTGTCAGCATTATTTGGGATGAAAGTAGAGTTGGCCGAGCGCGACGGCTATTACCACTTGTGGTAACCAAAACAAAACTGTCATCCCGAAGCGGAGCGAGGGACCTTACGACAGATTAGGAATCGTTGCTGTGGTCAAGATTTGTAACGACGCAAGCACCGTAGTCTTGCAATCTTCCCGGAAACTCCCGGCCTCATCGTAAGGTCCCTCGCGCAAAAAATCGCGCTTCGGGATGACAGTCAGTGGTTGTGAAAAGCTACGAACCCTTCAGTTCATCAACTTCTTTCCGCAACCGCAAATACCGCCGCACCAAACTCCCCAGATAGACAATGTGAATCACCCAGGTAGCCCCATAAGCCGCATACAGAAAATTCATCGCAAACTCTCCAAAGCCTGCTGCTCATCCA
>DATBAT010000443.1:0-5274 GCA_036271375.1 Terriglobales bacterium | reverse complement strand
TTTTTAGTGTTGCTACGTGAAAATTATTCTGGTGATGTCGTTTGCGAGCCTCGCCACCGCAGCTGGTTTGAAGAAAACGCGAACGAGATGCTCAAGCAATTCAAAATTGCGCGAGTTGCGGCTGATCCGGCATGCGTACCGAATGCCGCGCATCCCGGCGGCAACGAAAGCCTCGCCTACTTCCGGCTGCACGGATCACCGCGCCTTTACTATTCGGAGTATTCTGGCGATTTTTTAGAAACTCTGGCAACTCAATTGAAGGAACTGGCCAGGAGTAAGCAGGTCTGGTGCATCTTCGACAACACCGCGCTAGGTTTTGCCACGCAGAACGCTCTGGAACTGAAAGCCAAGCTAGCTAGCCGAGAACCACGGAGCTAGGTGCCATCCAGTATTCTCAGCAATTTCCAGAAGCCGGTTATATTTCGCCAGCCGCTCGGATTGGCGGACCGATCCATTCTTGAATTGATCGGCTCGCCATCCCACCGCAAGATCAGCCGCCCAGTTGTCTTCGGTTTCTCCGCTCCGAACACTAAGCGTCACCGCCCACCCCGCAGCCCGCGCTTGCTTGTAGGCTTGCAGCGCTTCGCTTAGCGTCCCGATCTGATTCACTTTGAGCAGCAACGCATTACATGCCTTGCTGTCGATTGCTTTTTGAATACGCGTGGGATTGGTACAAAGCAAATCATCTCCCAAGGTTAGGGCACGATCAGCGATGGTCTCGCGAAGCGCCGGCCAATGCGTCCAGTCATCTTCCGCCAGCCCGTCTTCGACACTGATAATCGGAAATCTCTCCAACCATACGGAAATGGCACGAATCATTCCCGCGCTGTCGAGGTTCTCCGAATCCAATTTGTAGCGCCCGTTGTCGTAGAAATGCGTAGAGGCGACATCGACTCCAAGTGCAACATCTTTTCCCGGGGCGAAGCCGGCCTGCCTGATAGCATCCACCGCCAGCGAAAACATTTCTTCGACCGCCTTGAACGGAGGGGCGAGCCCGCCCTCATCGGCGGTCAGCAACCGCATCCCATACTTTTTAAATACGAGATCGGCCGCTGCCTGATATACCGCAGAAGCCATGACCAGCGACTCATCCATGGTGCGCGCGGACATCGGAATGATCAGCACATCTTGAATGGACACCTGCTGTCCCGCATGCTTGCCGCCACTGAAAAGATTAATGGTGAGGCGCGGCAGCGCATTCGCAGCCGACCCCAGCATGTCTGAAAAATGCTGGTACAGCGGCACGCCGAGCTGCAGAGCCTCGGCCCGTGCATACGCGACTGACACGGCAAGAATCGCGTTCGCCCCGAGGCGCGCCTTGTTCGCGCTTCCGTCGAGCTCGATCATCGTCCGATCTACTTCGGACTGTTTGTCGAATTCCCGCCCCGCCAGCGCGTCGTTTATTTCGCCGCCAACGTTCGCGGCGGCACGGCGGCATCCTAGCCCCTGATATCTTTTGGCGTCTCCATCCCGCAACTCAAAAGCCTCCGCCGTCCCAGTCGATGCGCCCGAGGGCACCGAGGCCGAAGCAGAAATTCCGCCTTCCAGAACACATGTCGCCAAAACCGTGGGCTTGCCGCGGCTATCAAGAATTTCTCGGCCGGTAACTTTTTCAAGCTTAGGCATGGGCCTCAATCTTTTCGATGAATTGGGAAATTAACTGCGCAATGCTTGCCGGAGGATCTTGCATCAGTTGCAGCACCACCGCACGCTGCCGGGCGTTTTCTGCCGCACTCATGTATTCCATCAACGACTTTCCTGCAACGCGAGCCAGAGAACATGCTAGAGCATGACGCACCAGACGTGGCTCGAGCGTATCAACCCATGCCAACGAAGCAACCTCCCGGCGGTAAACATCCGTAAATGCCCGAGTCGCACTCGCGATTTGCGCCCTATGCTGCGGCAGATGATGCATCTTGCTTAAGAAGTGCGCCATGGCAAAGCCAATATCGAACGCCGGTTCGCCGCAGTGAAACACTTCGTAGTCCAGCAGGATCAACTTGCTTCGGTATAGCAACACATTCTTGGGACTGAAATCACCATGCACCAGGCAATCTTTGCGCTGCCGTGTTTCATCCACCAGCGCATGCAAGAACTCATTCGCTTCCGGGACCTGCTCCGCCGTATAGAGGTAATACGGATCAAGCCGAAGGTTCTCGAAGTAGGTCGTATCGGAAAACTCTTCGCGGTCTTTCACAGATTCCGAAGATTTGCGATGAATCGTTCCCAGCAACCGGCCAAACTGCTTGAAGTGAGTTGTCAATACGTTTCCCGCGAGCAACGCCGACTTCCAATTCTCATGCTCGTAAGGAATGGCTTCCATCGCCATCAGATACTTGGGAGCGTCCTCGAAAACAAAGCCGGGCGCCGTTCCCGGCGAACAGCGATTCATCCAGCGTAACGCTTTGGCTTCCACTTTGATTCGATCAGGATCGCTGAACCAATCGACGCTAACCCGCAATTTCGGAAGGGCCTGTTTGAGGATCCACGCATGACCATCCGGCCAAGTGACTTTGACGGTGCGGTTGGAAATACCGCCGGTCAATTTCTCGAAGCTGACCTGCTCATCAGAACGCAAATGCCGCTGCCCGATCAAATAGTCGCGCAAGTCCCCAAAATTTTCGATGTCGAGTGGCATTGCGTATGCGAGAACGATGAGTTTACGTTGTCAACATGGTTGTTGACAACGCTCTATTTGGCCGTCTTCTTTCCCGGCAGCTTGTTGAAGTCTCGCATATAAACTCGCAGGCCGAAGTTGCTGGTGGTCTTTGAGTAACCCGCGGTCAACTGCTCTTTGTATCGTTGGAAATAAAAATCGAAGGGATCTTTCGCGTCCATGTCGATCAACATCAGGTCGGCGTCGGCCATGGTCAGCTTGCCAAAAGTGATTGACCCGCCGCGATACGCCATGTAGTTCCCTGCCATCAGCGGTGCCGACTTTCCCGGCGTCCCGATAGTTTCGACAATGTTGTTTCCCTCAATTCTCACGCTCGAAATCTTTCCCTGAATATGCGGCGGAGGCAAGACCTTTTCCGTATTGAGGATCAAATTGTCGCCGTCGGCGCGAATGCCGTGGATCTTCTTCGTGTTGATCATATCGGCCATTTCCAGACCGAGGAAATCCATCAGACCCTTCACCGGAAGATGCGCCACTCGAACTTTCTCGGTATGCAGCACAATTTCGCCATCCGCGTTCACGCTCAAAGTTGCCGTCGCCTCGAACGGCATCGCCCCCTTCTTGCCCTTCACCACCAGGCTGTTGCCTTTGCTCTGAATGCTGATGTCCTTGATTGGCGCATCCTTGCGGGCAAGCACGTAATCGTTCAGAACGTGGGCCATGGAATCGACGGTCACGGAGACCTGTGCGGAAGTGACCTCAATGTCAAAAGATTTAGTGTCGTCGAAGACCGGCACATGTCCGGGCTCGGTCGGCCGCAGCATACCCGTCATCTGCTGAATCTGCGCTGCGATCATGTCGGTGTAGTGGTAGGAGATATTGCGCATCTCCACCTGCGTGCCGTCTTTCGAAGCCTGGGCAGCACAGCAGGAAGACACCGCAAGCACAACAAAGGCGGTGGATACTACATAAGCTCTGGAGAAAAACCGCATAGGCGCTATAGATGCCAAAGGGCCGCAAGAAGTCGGCCCTCGCCAAGATTAGATTTCCCGCAGTCGTTAATTAAGATTGCCGCCCCCGTGCTTGCCTCGGCAAACTTTGCAATCGGTCGGCGGCAGGCTGTTGTCGACGCGATGGTGGACCGGCTTGACCGTCTTCAAATAGGCGAACATCGCCTTCAATTCGTCGTCGGGAAACAATTTGAATTCACCGAAAGGCATAATCGAATTCAACGCGCGTGCCTTCACATATCCCGTGTGCAGCGCCTGAATAAACAACGCCTCATCGTAGTAGCCAATTCCTGAAGCGTCAGGTGTAATATTTGCGCTTGCGACGTCTCCCCACGGGCCGCCCAGGTGAAAGCCGCCCGACAGTGCCAACGATGCCGGACGTTCATGGCCCACCGCTGGAGAATGACATTCCGCGCAGGCGGCGTTCGTCACCAAATACTCTCCCCATTTCACCTGATCCGAACGGTCGGGCTCCGGCACGGGTTCGGTGACAGGTTGGGGAGCGCTACGGATTAGATATTTGACCGGGAAAATCAGTTCTGTCGGCGGCAGCGCATTCCGCACCGCCGGCAAACTGCGCAGATAAACGATCACCGAGGCCAGGTCCTCGTCCGACATGTGCCGAAACTTTTCGTACGGCATCATGGGGAACAACGCGCGTCCGTCGTGGCCGATGCCTTCGCGGATCGCGCGCGCGAACTGGTCATCTGTCCAGTTCCCAGCTCCCGTTTTGGGATCGGGCGAGAGATTGGGCGCGACCACCTTGCCCGGCAAATCGGCGTAATTAAGATGCGCTCCGCTTGCAAGTTTGCCCTCCACAAAGGGTGCGCCGCGGACCGTCCAATTGTGCGGGCTGTGGCAGCCCAGGCAGCCTCGGGTTCCTGCAATATATTTGCCGCGCTCCAGGCGCGCTGGAGTCGATTCGAACTTGCGTGAGGTGAGAGGGCGGGCCTTGGGGCCGAGGAATGGCCGCCAGCCGATCGTAAAATTGATCGCGACGACAAGCAGAACAATCAGAACCAATACGACTCGCAGCAGGATTCTCTTCATTGCGCCCTCAAACCGAAATCACTCCCTGAGTTGCGTTAACGCCAGCGATAGGCGGAAGACATAATCTGAAAAGGGAGGAAACCGATACCAAAGGTATGAACCTATATAACAAGCAGGAAATGAAGTCTAGCGGCCCTTCTTCTTTGGAGCCGTCTTCTTCTTGGCTGGAGCTTTCTTCGCAGGCGTCGGCTTTGACGCTTTCTTGGGAGCGGCCTTCACGACCTTGGGTGCTGGTTTTGCGGGCGCAGACTTTGCAGCCGGTTTAACCGGAGCAACTTTCGCCTCAGCCTTGGGCGCACTCTTTACGGCGGCTGGTTTTTCCGCAACCGCTGGTGCTGCGACGGCTGCGACCGTAGCCGCGCCCTTGCCCTTTTTCTTTCCCGCTGGCGCCGGCGCAACGGGTGCTGGCGTTGCAGCTGCCGCCGCAGCCGCGGCGGCTTTCGCTCCCCGCCCACGCTTCGGTGGCGGCGGAGGCGGTGGTGGCGGCGGTGCCAACGGCTTCAGGTACTTCAGAATTTCGTTGTGCGAGCGCAGTTTCCCATCCAGCAGCAGCATGTGCACATCGTGCGCAATCTTCGCGTACTCCGGCAGAGTGGG
>DATBAT010000442.1:0-4103 GCA_036271375.1 Terriglobales bacterium | reverse complement strand
TCTTCCCGCCCAGCAAAACTTGCACCCGGTTCCACACCGCCCGCTCCACCAGCGGTTCATGCTTGCCAGGATACCATTGACCCTTGTATTCGAGTTCACCGATGTAAGCGCGATCCAGCAGGATGTTGTGGACCGAGCTTCGAGGAAACTTTGCCATCGTAGGGCGGAACCGACGGCCTTCCTTATGCAGTCGGTCCACCAAGCCGTCGATGGTCAATGGCTCATAGGCGAACAGCGTGAACATGCGCCGCACGTTGTCGGCGGCCTCTGAGTCGATCTCCACAAGGCCCCGTCCATCCGTGCGGATGTTGCGGTAGCCATAAGGCGCCTTGCCCAAGAACCAGCCTTCCTGCACCCGACGTGCATGGCCCTCGCGAACGTCCACCGACAATTGATCAGTGTAGAACGCAGCCATGGACGCGAGCGTACGCCGCATCATCTTCCCAGCGGGATTGTTGTCCGTGTGCTGCGATACGGAAATGAACGGGACGCCGTAATCCAGTTCGAGGCGTTCAAGTTCCACAAAGTCGAATAGGTTGCGAGCCGCACGGTCGATTTTATAGAAGAGCAACCCGTCGAGTGTCTTTGCATTCCGCTTCGCGTAGTCAAGCATTTCGCGGAAGGTTTTGCGTTCCGCCTTCTTTGAGGCGGTTTCCGCAACTGAAAAGAGGTGGACAATCGTGCCACCGTGTTGCGTGGCGTAACGCTTCAGTGCATCTTCCTGCACCGCCAGCGAAAAGCCTTCCCTTTCCTGTTCACGACTGCTGACCCGAGCCAGGGCGAGGTATTTCTTCATGGCAATCATCCCGCAAGAGAACACCGAACAATTGACCGACGCCGCGAAGAATTATAACAGCGTCGTCAAGTGTAAGCGGCATTTCATAGTGGGGTTGCCACACTTCGATTGTACGGTGCACGAGCGCCGGCGTGATCCACGCGGGCGTGCCCGGCGGCAGAGCCTCCGCGCGGGTGACGCGCGGGGTTCTCGAAGCGCGAGTTGGCAGCGAGAATGACTGTTTGGATGAATCCATGGCCGGTAAGAAAATCTTTTTTTCGTAAAACAAGCGAGGAAACGAGTTCGTTAACGTCCGTCCCCGCTCCGATGGCGGTAGCATTATTTCGTCGGTAAGCAACGCAGCGGGAATTACTCGATCAGGCCAAGCGGCGGAGGAGTGGAATTCGACGAAAGCACTTGTGCATTCACGTAAACCGGTGTGAACCCTCGCTCGGGTTGGCCGCTTATGTATTTTTGCAACGCCGCGGTCTCCGCTTGACGTTCAAACTCTGCGTCAAGCTTGTCCAGTAGCTTGTCGCGGGTGATCGCGGCGGCCACCCCCGCTGCGGCAAGCATCGCGGAGCCTGAACACAACAAGAAATTCCCGAGCGGGTGATTGACTAAGCTGATGGCTCCGCCGAGCAGCATAGTCAACACGGCCTCAGATGTTTTCAGCTTTTCCTCTTCAACATTGTTAAACCAGAAGCCGATCAACGGTCGACCTGCATAGCGACTGTGCCGCAACGGGCTACTCCGATCACGCTCTCCGCCGCGTTTGAACTGGTAAATGATAATGCGAATGATGTATGCAACCATCAGCAGCGCAAGGAGGCCTGAATCGTTTGTGCTGGCCACCCAGACGATCATCACGACCAAGGACAGGAATCCGCTGAAGCCAAAGTAGCGGTCGCCCACATTGACGTGCAGCAGCATCTCCAGGGGGATGCTTAGCAGTCGCGATATCCAAATCAGGAGACCACACATTTTTTGATAGAGTGAGATTTTCGTTTTGGCTTGCTCGGGCATTTGATACCTCATTTTCACTTTGATGAACCCCGGGGCGTCTCGACTGGTGCGGCAAACTTTTTAACTACAGATCCATCGCTGGATCGTCACGATCCTGACCCCGCCCCACTTCCACCAGGGCCTGACGACCATTCAGCGATTCCTCGTCGGGAAAAAGTGAATCCTCCCGCCTGGCTTCCGTGATTTCGCCCGGGGTTGCCATACCCGGCATCGCGTAGTTGGTTGGTTGAGCAATCGGCGAATCGCCGAAGGGCGCTGCCGCCCGCAGTTCCGCCAGGCCCTGTTTCAAGTAACCCGATACTGCCGTCGCACCGATCTTCTGGTAACCGTTATGATCTTTTGCCATTGAAAGTTCCTTTCAAGATTTAATTCAGAGTTCCTGCATTTCACGAAACCGCTCAGCGACCATCTGCTGTTCGACGGCCGAATCATTCATCTGGACGGCACGGTTGCGAAGCTGAGCCGCGAGGCTGTAGCCGCGCACAAACACGAAGGACGCCGCCAGTAGGAGATAGTCACCGAGTGGTCGATTGAGCTGCCGGACGAGAAATCCCACTCCAACAACGGCCAATGATTCGAGCTGTTTGACGTTCAATTCCTTCCATCGTGGCAAAACGCTGCCAAGGAATGGCCGGCCTGTATAAAGAGAGTGCATGTTGTTCTGTCCCCGCCAGTGCCGAATCAGCGCATTCAACACAGCAACCAGCCAGCAGACTCCGTACAAGCCAGCGAACATCAGCAGCGGCTGAACGTTCTGTCCGGGAAACCAGAGCGAGAACAGAAACATAAGTATCACCCCGAAGAATCCGCAGCTGATATAGCGAGAGCCAAATCCGCGGTGCAGGAACACCTCGACCGACAACGCGAGAGACCGACCGGCATTTTCAATAATCTCAGCGATTAACCTGCCGGCAGGATCGGGACGCTGCTGATGAGTGCGTTGCTGCTGCATAATGCAATTTCTCCTGGACTGGCACCTGCATAAGACAGGCGCTACAACCTCCTATTGCCTGATCAGCCCTCGATGTTTCATCGCTTCGCATTTTGTTTGAATGTCGTCTTCATCCAGTTTCGCCCGGTCGATTTGAATAGTTGTCCCGTTCTGTAAACGATGGCATCGACGCTGTAATTGTTTTTCGCCCCACCCATCCGCAGGCTTGCCAGATCAGAGTTTTGGACTTGGAAATCTACATGCTCACTGATCGACGCGCTGTTTTGCTCTGGCTGAATCGCACTCAGCAGCGCGAGTGAACTTCCGCCGCTGCGGCTCGACTGAATTAAGTATTGCTTTCGTTTGCCAAGCGTTTCGGCAATCCAGCGGTTGGTTTCGACTTCGCTGTTGGCGCAGAATATCTTGAGATTCATGTTGCCCAGCAGACTGGCGGTATCCGTTCTTGCCTTCTCATCGCCCCCCAGCGCCGACCAGATCGTCGGCAGCGATTGACTCAAAATGAAGAAGCAAACTTTCGACGAGCGGCATGTCGTGGCAAACTCGCTGTCATAAGAGGTTGTAAGAAGCTGGAACTCGTCAATGTGCAGGAACACCGGCCGAGGATTGGTTTGCACGTTTCGGCGCTCGATATCGCGCTGGAAGGCGTATTTCCAAATGACCTGCGCCAAGGCGCCCGTCATCCCAAACTCCTTAACCGAAGTGCTGAACAACAGAATTTTACCGTTGGCAATATCGGCCGGTGTCACATTGGTGCCTTGCGAGAAAAGCTGGCGCAGCAAGCCACGGTTGAGAAGATCAATCGTTCCAGTGATCGAACTGGTGATGTTGGTCCGCGTCTTTTCATTGAGGCGCGGATAGGCGCTGAGCCAGTACGTGGCCGCGTTATCCAGGTCCTTGAGGCGCTCTTCACCCTTTTCCAGATTGGCGGCATCCGAGAGGCACGCCCAGCAGTACGACTCCTTCCTCCACTGCGAGTGCCGCGCCTCTTCAATGCTGTTTGGAGCGGTGGCGATCATTTTGTAGATGTTCGGGACGCTGATGCGTTGTCTCGCCATCGCCAGCACATCTATAGTCGCACGCAGACTTTCCTCTTTAGCGTTCGCGAAGTATTCGGCGTTCTCACCGCCGCCGCCTTTGGAGTTCTCCCGCCCGCGGATCTCCGAGATGTTCAGCAGGAACTTGACGATATCTTCCGTCTGGCCCCCTCCAGCGCCAGAGCGACTCGCTTCATAATCGAGGAAGTTGAAAAATGTCCCCTGCCCGGGTCCGAAGACGATGACATCCTTCAAGCGACCCGCTGACCGGCACCACTCCAGGTATTTGTCTAAGTCGTCAGGCTTGGCTGAGGTG
>DATBAT010000441.1:0-27020 GCA_036271375.1 Terriglobales bacterium | reverse complement strand
CGCGGGGTCTGCTCAACTCCGCCCCAACGTTAGCCACCGACCGCGCGAAGCCCTTAGCCACAATAGAAGGAACCGTCCCCCCACTGCACGCTCTGCCGCCGGGATGCCTGTTCGAGCCGCGTTGCAGCTATCGCATCCCCGAATGCCGCACTGCCCCGCCGCCGTTAATAGAAGTAGCCCCAGCTCACGTGGCCCGCTGCCCGGTAATAAACCCACCACGGTCCACGTAGCGGCAGGTGTCCTCACCTGCCCACCACAGACCTTAAAGTCCTATATTCCCCGCCAAACCGGGCAGGTGAGGACACCTGCCCCTACGTGCCGCTATAATCCAAAAGTCGCGTGCGCATCCTCCTTCTAAGCGATATTCATAGCAACCTCGAGGCCCTCGAAGCCTGCCTCGCCGCCGCTCCCGCCTATGACCTCATCGTCAACCTGGGAGACATCGTCGGCTATGGAGCGAGTCCTAACGAAGTCGTCGCGCGCGCACGTGAACTGGGCACGCAGTTTGTTCGCGGAAATCACGACAAAGCCGCCGTCGGCCTGCTCGAACTACGCGACTTCAACCCCGTCGCTGGACTCGCCGCTCTCTGGACCCGCGAACAGCTCAGCCAGGAAAACGCCGACTGGCTGCGCGCGCTGCCCTCAGGCCCGCTGAAAGTCCAAGGTCTAGCCAACGTTCAATTCGTCCACGGGTCGCCACACGACGAAGACGAATATGTGGTCACCGAAGAAGACGCGATCCTCACGTTGCAGGATGTTGCCGTCCCGCTTACATTTCTCGGCCACACGCATCTGCAAGGCGGGTTCTCCGCCGACAGCAGTTTTCGTCCGCAATACGCGACGATTGGTCAGTTGGAAACCTGCGAGCTCAAACTGGAAGACACCGCGTACTTGATCAATCCTGGCTCAGTCGGCCAACCGCGCGACGGCGACTGGCGCGCGGGTTTTGCCCTCTATGATTCCGAGGCGCACATGATCACCTTCTATCGCGTGCCTTACGACGTTCGCAAAGCGCAGGAGCGAATCGTTGCAGCAAATTTGCCGCAGCGCCTGGCGTCACGACTCACCGCCGGAAAATAAAATCTATGGCACCTTTCCCTGAGCCTCAACCATCGCGCGGTACCCCTTCGTCCTACTTAGTGGCGCACAGCGACGGCGGTGCCCGCGGTAATCCGGGTCCCGCCGGCTACGGTGTAGTTATCGAGGACCAATCTGGAAAAAAGATCGCCGGACTCAGTGAGTACCTCGGCCACCAGACCAACAACGTCGCCGAATACCAGGGATTAATCGCCGCGCTTGAATACGCCGTCGCCAACAACCACAAGGCGCTGAAGCTGATCAGCGACTCCGAATTGCTGGTGAAGCAGATCAAGGGCATCTACAAAGTAAAGAATCTGGCGCTGCAAGATCTGCACGCCAGGGCAAAGGAATTAATTGCGCAACTGGATTGGTTTTCTATCGGCCATGCCCTGCGCGAACACAATCAGGAAGCCGACCGCCTGGCAAACGCCGCTATGGATAAGGGCATGGGGAGAGTACGTGTTGCGCCGACCGCCCCTGTTGCGCGGGCGCTGCCTCAGGAATTCGAAGGAATAGTGCAGAACGGAACAATCAGAATTGAAAACGGAGAACTACCGGAAGGAACCAGAGTGCAAATCCGGGTGAAGCGGTAAAGATCAATCGCGGCTGGGCAGGTGTCCTCACCTGCCCAGCCTCAAAAGCACTCATACCTCTTTCGAACTCACCACAAAATTCAAAGAGGCAGGTGAGGACACCTGCCTCTACGTGACTATCTTGGCGTCCCTACGCGCGGCTCTTCTTCGCCGCCAGCGCCTTCGCCTTAACTTCCCAGGGCCGCTTCGGCCGGTCCGTCTGGGGCTTATCGCGATCTTTAATCCGGTCGTACTGGTAAGCCTCGCTCACCGTTCCCAACGACTCGTTATATAAGCTCGGCAGATTCAATGCTTCTTTCATCTCTTCCGAAAATTGATGCAGCGCCTTGAGGTGATCGGCCGTCGCCGGCACTTCATTCTTCGCCGTCTTCAAGAACTGCTGATAGCCCTTGTTCACCAGTTTGGAAATTTCGCTGCCCACCAGATATCCGGGATAGGCAAAAATCTTCACCCCATCCGCGCCATCTTTTTGGATCGCCGCCGAGACGCCATACTTTTTCAGGAACACGCGTGGCGTCGACCCGGGAGCTTCCAACAGGTCAAATCCGTGATCCCGCAGCCAGCTCAATGCGTCTTCGTAGGACCGTTCTTCAACTTTGGTTGCCATTTGGTCTCTTTCTTCCTGACTGCCTGAATGGTTAGATGCGAAATCTCAAAAAAGATGCGTGACGCAGGTGCATTCGTTGGATCGCCCAACGCTCTCTTATAATCTAAGACACATCCCCGCACGCGGGGTTTTGTCGAATAATTACGTTACGATGGTACCGGCAGTCCCTTTCTGCGCATGCCCAACCTGATCACAAAACGCCCCGAAGTGTCCGAATCTAAGGCAGATGCAGCCGCTGGAAAAAGCGCGCATCCGGACAGGTCGAAAGCCTCTCCGCTGGGCCGCCGCAGCCTCGATATGGTCGGCAATACTCCGCTGCTGCGTCTCGACCGGATCGCAAAAGATTTTCCCGGCCTCGAACTTCTAGGCAAGGCCGAGTGGTACAACCCTGGCGGATCGGTCAAAGACCGCGCCGCTTCGCGTATTGTCGCAGAGGCGCGCGCCGCGGGAAAACTCGGCCCCGGAATTTCGCTGCTTGACTCCACCAGCGGCAACACCGGTATCGCGTACGCGATGATCGGCGCGGCTGAAAATTTTCCGGTCACGCTGTGCATGCCGGAAAATGTTTCGCCCGAGCGCAAACGGATTCTGCACGCTTACGGAGCCACCATTATTTACACCGACCCCGGCGAAGGCTCCGACGGCTCCATTCAGCGCGCGCACGAAATTTACGCGGAGCATCCGGAAAAATATTTCTACGCCGACCAGTATTCCAATCCTGCGAACTGGCAGGCTCATTACCATGGCACAGGCAATGAAATCTGGCAACAGACTGAGGGACGTATCACCCACTTCGTCGCCATGCTGGGCACCAGCGGAACGTTTGTCGGAACCACCCGCCGGCTGAAAGAGTTGAATTCCAATATCCGCTGCATCTCCCTGCAACCCGATTCGCCCTTCCACGGCATCGAAGGTGCGAAGCACATGGAGACGGCGATCGTCCCCAAGATTTACGACGCATCGTTAGCGGATGAAGACTTGGGCATTGCCACTGAGGATGCGCATGCCATGGCGGTGCGCCTGGCCAGAGAAGAAGGCCTGCTGGTTGGGATCTCCGCAGGAGCGGCGGTGGTCGGCGCATTGCAAGTCGCGCGGAGCATAAAAGAAGACGAAGGCGCGGTGATCGTAACGATCCTGCCCGACTCTGGCGACAAGTACCTGAGCGAATTATTCTGGGAGAGAGCCTGAAAGTGATGTGTGGGGCGGCCGCCCTCGGCTGCCAGGCGGACGGATCAGAATCCGCCCAAGCAGTAAGCTCTAAATAGGTGGTTTAGCGACCACATCGCGATTCTCGGATAGCAATAGTCAAGCTTTTGGCAGTGGCGGGCGAGGGCGCCCGCCCCACATTTTCTTATTATGCTGAAAATTTCACAATCCCTTTATCAGGCTCTGCGCGCCCACGGCGAGGAAACCTACCCTCACGAATGCTGCGGAGTCCTACTCGGCCAAATGGACGACTCCACCCGTACCGTCACCTCGACCGAGCGCGCCGGAAATACGCGCACCGACTCGGCCCACAACCGCTACAACATCGATCCCAAGGACCTGATCCGCATTCAACGCGAAGGCCGCAAACGCGGAGAAGACATCATCGGTTTTTACCACTCCCATCCCGATCACCCGGCACAGTGGTCGAAAACCGACTTCGCCGAGGCCCACTGGTTCGGCTGCTCCTACGTCATTACCAGCGTGGAAAAAGGCAAAGCCACGATTACGAATGCATTCGAGCTAACCGGCGAAGACGAATCCAACAAAACATTCGCAGACGAAAAAATAGAAATCAGCTAGCCAATCCTCCAAACCCTAGTCATCTGACCGCAGTCCATCGCTCCGCGAAGAGGGGGATGGCAAGGGAAGGACCTATGCAATCTGCCCCGCACGGTACGATCCCTGACAAGTTGCATAGGTGCTTCGCTTCGCTCAGCATGACAAAACTTTTAGGGTTGGTGCTGACCCGCATAAATCTCTCTCGCTCGCTCGATAGTGTCCGCATCCTCGGGCAATTTGTCCGGACGTAGCCGCACAATCCGCGGAAACCTCAACGCCAGCCCGCTTTCGTGCCGCTCGGAGATCATCATATTGTTGAAGGCCACTTCCAATACGATCTTCGGCTCGACTACCAGGCGAAATCCCTGGTCGTCGATCACATGCTGCAAAAACCACTGGCTCATTTCCGCGATCTCTACGTCGGTCAGTCCCGAATAAGCCTTGCCGATGTTCATCAACCGCTCGCCATCCCGCACCGCAAAGGTGTAGTCGCTCAAGACTCCGATGCGCTTGCCATGCCCATACTCGACGGCGGTCACGACCACGTCCAGAGTGGCCAACTCACGCTTCAACTTCAGCCACGATTTCCCCCGTCGTCCCGGCAAATAAGCGGACTCCGGGTCTTTGATCATCAGCCCTTCATTGCCGCGGGCCTGCGCCGCCTCGAATAGCTGATCGAGTTCTTCCGGCGAAGTGGCTTGAAACATCGGCGCCCGCTACACGCGCGTGACCGGCAGTTCCGCCTCAAATCCCAGCCGTCCTTGCAAGTGCCGCGAGCCACTCGAAGGCTTTCGTCCCGCCAGCAGCGAATCCAGAATCACCGCCCGCTCCCGCAACGGACGATCAATCAGCAACTCGCCTCCGGCATAAAGCACATCGAAGGCCAGATAAACTACCGGCACCTGCCGCAGCAATTCGTCGCTGACTTTCTTTCGACCCAGCCGCTTCTGCAAGGCGCTGAAGGGAAGCGCGCGCCCAGTCTCTTCCGAAAAACTCCAGGCCAGAATTTCTCCGTCGAGAATCGCATCTTGCGGGAGCCCCTCGAACTGCTCGGGCAATTCCGGAAACGACGCGGTGATGTCGTCGCGCGTCCGCGAAAAAATCCGCACCTCATCACCCGAGCTGTGGACCTGCGCACGGATGCCGTCGTACTTATCTTCAACCCAGGCATTCTGGAAGTAAGCCATCGCGTCGGCAGCGGTTTCCGCCGGCGAAGCCAGCATGAATCCCAGCGGGTGAAACAACCGCATCGCCGCTTCGGCTAATTTTCCCGCCGCCGCCAGCTGCAAAGTTTCGCCGATATCGCCCAACAGCATGTTGGCGCGCTGGACCTCGCGCAGAGTTCCGCCGTAGGCTTTGACAATCGCTTCTTCCACCAGGCTTTCCTTCAGCCCAATTCTCAGATCGCCAGTCATGATCTTGATCAGGTACTTCGCCTGGAACGGAGTGGCCAGCGACATCATCTCGCGCGCCAGTATTTCCTTCGCGGCTGATCCCCGCGTCTTTGCGATCGAACGAAACCGGTCGCGCGCCTCGAGAACACTGAGTCCCGAACCTCCTGAAAGCACTTCGCCTGCAACCGCTCCCAAATCTCCCAGCTTGCGATAAGCCGCGGTCAACTCCTGCTCGCCCTTGCCCGACAACTCGCCCACCAACCGCCACAGCACCCGGCCGCCGACTTGCAGAATCGCCTCTTCCCAAACCGCAAACGGACGCCCCGAAAAAAACACCGCCCCAATCGCCGCCTCCTCAACCGGGAGCGACTTGAAGTAGTCGGCGACAATGGAGGTCTTCTCCAACTTCTTGGTGGTGCCCGCGATTTTGTCGGCCGCCTCTGCGAACGCCTTCATATTCAGTGACTTACCGTTGCCCTTCAAGCTATGCTAACCTAGTCAAGCCTTGAGCCGTGGCGGCCCTTGGCGCATCTAACAAGCATGCAATTTCTCAAGACATTGTGGCGTTTTCTGGTAGCTGTTCAACTGTTGCCCGCGCTCGAAGGCGGCGAGGAGACGTTGGTCGGCGGCCAGGCTGTGCTTGAGGGAGTTATGATGCGCTCACCGCACGCCTGGGCTATCGCCTGCCGCAAACCGTCAGGGGAAATTGCACTGCACAGCGAGCGGCTTGAACGCCTCTCCGAAAAACATAAGTGGACGGGCTGGCCCGTAGTTCGGGGAGTCGCGACCCTCGGCCATGCCATGACGTTAGGATTTCGCGCCCTGCGTTTTTCGGCGAACACTGCGCTCGACGAAATTCAGCCGGTGGAAGAAGGCAAGAAGAAAATCGAAATCAGCGGCTGGATGGCCACGGTCAACATCGTTTTCTCCGTGGCGTTCTTCATTTTCATGTACAAATACTTGCCGCTGCTGGCCGCTACGCAAATCAAAAAAGTTAGCCCCCTCTTCAGCGGACAGATCATGTTCAACCTCGTCGATGGCGTGATTCGCATCGGCTTGTTCCTCTTGTTCATCTGGGGAGTCTCGCTGTTCAAGGACATTCGCCGGGTTTACGAGTATCACGGCGCGGAGCACAAAACGGTCTACGCCTTCGAAAATGGCGATCCGCTCGGCGTCTCGGCAGTACAAAAATATTCCACCTATCATCCGCGTTGCGGCACCAGCTTCCTGATGACGGTGATGCTGATCTCCATGCTGGTTTACATGTTGATCCCGGTGACGACCTTCTGGGCACGCTTCGGAATCCGCATCGCTCTGCTGCCCGTAATTGCGGGCGTCTCCTACGAGATGATCAAGTTCGCAGCGAAGCATCAGGGATCATTCTTTGCCTTGCTGACCGCGCCGGGTCTTTGGCTGCAACGTGTGACCACGCAGCCGCCCTCCGACGACCAGGCGGAATGCGCCATTGCTGCGCTGGAAGAAGCGATGTCGCTGGAAAAAGCCCAGGGCGGCGAACTGGTTATTGCCTAGCGGGTTCCCCGCATACACTCTCTCTCCAATAAATCGTTAAATTGAATTGTGAATTGCGTAGAGACGTAGCTCCGCTACGTCTCTGATGGGAGCGCTCCAAATGTTTGAACGACTCGATCAAATCGAAGCGAAGTACGAAGAACTAACCCAGGCCCTGGCCTCGCCGGATATCACAAACGATTCTTCGAAATACCAAAAGACCGCCAAGGCCCACAGCGAGATCTCCGAGACTGTCGAGAAATACCGCGAGTACAAAGATCTGAAGCGCGGGATCGCGGAAAGCCGCGCGGTCATCGCGGATGAAACCGACGCCGATATGCGCGCCTACGCGCAGGAAGAACTGGACAAGCTCGAATCCCGCGTCCAGGGCGTAGAAGAAGAACTGCGCCTGATGCTACTGCCCAAAGATCCCAACGATGAAAAAGACGTTGTGCTCGAAATCCGCGCCGGCACCGGCGGCGACGAAGCTACGCTCTTCGTCGCGGAAATGTTTCGCATGTACACGCGCTTTGCCGAAACCCAGCGCTGGAAGGTCGAAGTGCTTTCCTCATCCGACTCCAGCGTGGGTGGCATGAAAGAAGTGATTGCGCTGATCGAAGGCAAACGCGTCTACTCGTATTTGAAATATGAAAGCGGAGTGCATCGCGTGCAGCGCGTGCCTCAGACCGAAACCCAAGGACGGGTTCACACCTCAGCCATCACAGTCGCAGTGATGCCAGAAGCCGAAGAAGTCGACGTCAAGATCGAAGCCAAAGATTTACGCGTCGATACGTTCTGCTCCTCCGGTCCCGGCGGACAGTCAGTGAATACGACGTACTCCGCGATCCGCATCACCCACTTGCCTACCAACACGGTAGTCAGTTGCCAGGATGAAAAGTCGCAGATCAAGAACCGTGACAAAGCTATGCGCGTGCTGCGTTCGCGTCTCTACGAGGTGGAAATGCAGAAGCAGGCCGACGCCATGGCGAAGGAACGCAAGTCCATGGTGGGTTCGGGCGACCGCAGCGAAAAGATCCGCACTTACAACTTCCCGCAAAACCGCGTCACCGATCACCGCATTGGGCTGACCATCCACCAACTGCAAGAAGTTATGGACGGCAAGCTTCAGCCCATCATCGACGCCCTGGTCACGCACTACGAAGCCGAAAAACTGAAGCACGAAGCGGTAGCCGTAACCTAAAACAAATAATGTGGGGCGGACACTCTTGTCCGCCAGGCGGACGGATCAAATGTTGCCTAAGTTTTCTGCATTCGAGAGCAAGCTCTCAACACCCATGCGCGAATCGCGAACCACGCGCTTGCCTCTGGACACAGGCGGACAAGAGTGTCCGCCCCACATCTGCTGATGCTGCTGCGAGAAGCCCTCAAGGCCGCCATCGATCGCCTGACCGCCGCCCAGGTGGGATCTCCCCGCCTCAACGCCGAAGTCCTGCTAATGTTCGCGCTGGGCAAAGACCGCGCCTATCTCTACGCTCATAGCGACGACGAACTCGAAGCGGAAACTTTCTCCCGATATGATGACGCACTGGCCCAGCGCGCGCAGGGAATCCCATCGCAATACATCACCGGCCATCAGGAATTCTGGGGAATGGATTTTATTGTCACGCCAGCCGTCCTCATCCCCAGGCCGGAGACCGAGCACCTCATCGAAACCGCGTTGTCCCTGACCCTGCGACTGGAGAATCCCAAAATCGTCGACGTGGGTACGGGTTCCGGCTGCATAGCGCTGGTGTTAGCCAACGAGCTGCCCACCGCGGAAATCGATGCCATCGATATTTCCAACGATGCTTTGGAAATTGCACGCGCCAACGCTGCGCGTCATCAGTCGGGGAATCGCGTTCGCTTTCACCAGAACGATTTGCTGGAAAATTTTCCTGACGCGAGCTTTGACCTGATCGTCTCCAACCCACCGTACGTCGGCGAATCGGAAGAAGACCAGGTCCAACTCGAAGTCCGCAAGTTCGAGCCGCGCAACGCGGTCTTTGCAGGCAGCAGCGGAACAGAAATAATCCAGCGCCTGATCCCGCAGGCGGAATCGGTGCTGAAACCCGGCGGGCACCTAATTATGGAAATCAGCGGCTCCATCGTGGAAGCGGTAAAGCCACTGCTGAAAAACTGGCAGGAGGTAGAAGTCATCCCCGACCTGCAATCCATCCCCAGAATCATCTCCGCGAGAAAACCGTAGCCAAGAAAATGTGGGGCGGACACTCATGTCCGCCAGGCGGACGGATCCGAAGTAGCCTAAGCAGGAGGCTCTAGATAGGAAGTTTGGCAATCTTCGGTACGCGATTCGCGGACAGCCTTCCATACGCCCCCAGCAGGCGGACAAGAGTGTCCGCCCCACATTTAGACCTTGGATAGCAATACACTACCTGCGATGTCCGCGAGACCATCAACCCTCACCAGCATCCTTCACCAACGCTGCCCGCGTTGTCGCGTGGGCAGAATCTTTCGATCATCTATCTTCGTGGGATGGCCGAAGATGTACGACGACTGCTCGGTCTGTCATCTGAAATATGAGCGCGAGCCAGGATACTTCCTCGGCGCCATGTACATCAGCTATGGATTGGCTTTGTTCACGATAGCGCTGCTATCGCTGGTGGTGTGGGCGATCACCAACTGGTGGATCACCAAGGCAGCCATCTGGGGGATGGTGGTGTTTCTGCCTTTCGCGCCGATGATCACGCTGCTTTCGCGCGTGCTCTGGATCTATCTTGATCAGGGCGTTGATCCCGCGCGTCCTACTTCGAGCTAGCTTCGATCAACTTCTGCACCGCCGGCGCAATCATCACCAGAACTTGAGCGTGTCCCGGCGTCTTTGCCTGATCGAGCAACGCTTGCTGTTGCGCCTTCCATGCGTCGGTGGGATGTTCTCCGCGGCTGAGATAGTCCAGCGAGTCGAGTCCTGCGGCGCCTAACCCGGAAAGCTGCGACGAAAGTGGCGCTGCCTCCTCAAGCAGAAAAGATTGCGCAATCTGGGGTTTGAGCGCGGCATCGTTGTCGCGCCAAAGAGTCAACCAGTGACGCAGCTCGGCTTCATTTTGCGTTTTATTATTTCCTGTGAGAAAGTCGTCCACCGTGATCGCGAAATGCCGAGCCGTTTCACTCTCCGGACGCGCAACGTCCACCAGTCGATTCATCGGCGTGATACTGGTTGGCGTGACTGCCGCCAACTCTTCCCGTTTGTAACCCTTCACCGGCTCGACCACATCGGCCAGGGTCTTCACCGCTTTAATGTCTTCGCTGTTCGCCATGCGCCGCAGCATCGGCAGGTAATTCACATTGTGGGTGAGACCGAGCCAGTCCATCTGAAGACTGACCGCATACATTCGCTGATACATCGAGTTCACATCGGTCACGTTCTGCGGCGACCACAGCCGCTCGGCGATAGCGGCGGTGCGTGGCCAGATGCGCGAGTCCATGTTTTCCGGCGAGACAAATTCCGACCACATAGTCGCTTCCCCGCCGAGGACGAACTTTTGTTCTTCAGGAGAAAGTCCAGCTGCGGCATCGCCCAGCGGATCAGCGGCGTAGTGCTGGGATGCCGGATGGTTCAGGTCAATGTAGTACCCAGCAGAAAGAATTCCGTGGATACCTTGTTTGGCAGCTTGCGCCAGCGACGCCGGTCCGCGCCAGGATTGAATGACGATAGTCTTCGGCGCTGACGGCTGAAGAATTTCATCCCAGCCAACCATGATCTTGTCGTTCTTGCTGACGATCTTGGAAACATGATCGCTGAAATAAGCTTGCAACTCAGCGTTGCTCTTCAATCCATGCGAGTGCATGAATTCCTGAATCTTGGGATTCTTGTCCCACTCTTTTCCGTTTACCTCGTCGCCGCCGATGTGGAAATACTTGTCGGGAAAAAGCTTGGCCATCTCGGCGATGAAGGTTCCCAGAAATTTGTAGGTCTCTTCGCGCGTGGGATCCATGGCGGGATCCATCACGCCAAAGTTGCGCTCAACCAGATACGGCCCGGGCCCGCTGGCGATTTCCGGATACGCCGCAAACCATGCCGTGCTGTGTCCCGGCATATCGAATTCAGGGATCACGCGAATGCCGCGATCGGCCGCGTAGGCGATGATCTCTTTCACTTCGGCCTGGGTGTAGTAGTGGCCGTCGGAGCCTAGCTGTTGCAGCTTGGGAAGCTTCTTACTCTCGACGCGAAAACCCTGATTTTCCGAGAGGTGCCAGTGAAAAACGTTGAGCTTCACCGCTTCCATGCCGTCGAGATTGCGGCGCAGCACGCCCAGCGGCATGAAGTGACGGCCAACATCGATCATCAGTCCACGCCAGGGAAAGCGTGGAGCATCTTGAATAGAAACGGCAGGGACGGCGAAGCCTGCGGGAGTGTTCTCCAACAGCTGGAGGAAAGTTTGCAGCCCGTGCAGTGCCCCTAGCGTGGTGGCAGCGTTAAGCTTCGCGCCGGCGCTCGAAATTTCCAACGTGTAGGATTCGTCTTCCCCAAGTTCTGGTATTTCCTTGCTGGCTTTATCGATGTGGACGGTGAGGCTGGCATTCGCCGCGTCGGTGAGCTTGAGGTCGAGAGGGACCATGCCAGTTCGGACGCGCAGTTGTTCCAGGAAACGTTCCGCGCCGCGGCGTGCGCGGTCGTTGCTGCCTCCCGTGATGGAAACGGTAAAAGCCGGATCGATGGTAAGTTGCCCCGAGTTCACCTGCATGTGTGCAGGGACCGGCATCAAGTGGACGGAAATGGTGTCCTCCGCGCCGGTTACGGTACCGAATACGACACACAAGATGAGAGCGAGCGCGATCCGCATGAACAATCCCCGGGACGAATTGGCCGAACCGGAAGGATAGAGGATTGGGAGGGGCCGTGCAAACCTAAGGTTGTAATGCTTTCAGGCCTGTCGCGGAGTGGGGTGTGCAAAACTTTTCTGCTATCTGATATTTCTCTGCAGGGTGGGTATTTTCGAGAAATCGTCGCGGTCTATGCGTTCGAAGTAGCTTGGACCTTGCCGGTGAGCCGCAAAACGCTTAACCACAGAGGTTACAGAGTTTTTCTTGGTGGTGGTTTTGGCCGCATCCGACAATGGCGAAGTGCGCGTCTAAAGGCAGCTTGGAGCGTGCAAATGGCATTTCGGAGCTGCCGTTAGCCCCGGTACCTTTGGGTAACCACCCCGAAGGGTGCTGTTGTCTTTAGGCGCGACCGACCATGCGGCTGCAGTGGTGCAGATCGAGTCCCCAAATTGGCAATTCGGTGGGCAACGACTGCACACCGATTTCGCCCGCGTTGGGCGTGCTCAACTTGCCCACCCAGATAACGCGCATCTGTGTCTTCTCGTCGCCGTACTGGACGTCCAGCACTTCGCCGGCGCGCACGGTGCGCCCCACGCCGCTCAGGACAGCCCCGCCGTCGCTGACGTTGCGTAGCCTCGCCTGTTGCATGAAGGGAACGGAGTAGGCATCCACTCCCCAGACCCTGACCGAAAGAAGTACGTCAACTCGTGATTTGCGTCGCCGATCCATGTCCCTCACCTTTGTACGACTGCGGGGATCATAGGGTGAATTCGGCAGATTGAAAACTTACGCGAGTTACTCGCTTGGAGTACGCAAGTTACCGGGTGAAAGCGGTTACTAAGGCGGGATTGACAGGCGGGTCGGAACCCATACGGACAGAGCTGTCCCGAGCGAAGTCGAAGGATGTCCTCACCTGCCCGACCTCAACAGCGTTTCGAATTTTGAGGTTCGTGGTGAAAGTTGCTCGGGCAGGTGAGGACACCTGCCCCTACGTGATTTGTTGCGCGATTTGCTGGCGCAGGCCGATGGTGTTGTAGGGGTCGTGCTTGGCCAGGCGGCGGAGGATTGCTAACTGCGTGCGCAGCGTATCGCCTTCGGCGATGGCGGTGAGAATTTTGCGTGCGGCGGCTTCGATTTTTTCGATTCCGTGCGACAAATAGACTTGCGTCTTGATGGTCGCGCTCGGCGCTGCGGACTTCTGCGCACGCAGCAGCCCCGACTCCATGGCGTAGATTTCGATGACCATATCTGCGATGGCGCCCATGATTTCCTGCTGGTCTTGGATCGCTTGCACATATTTCTGGCTGGCGGCTCCGGCGGCGAAGAGTCCTATTTTTTTGGCTTGCGAGACCAGCTTGCGCTCGTCGGCCAGCGGACCTTCGAATTCTTCGGTCGATGGACCCGACAAGACTTCTTCCATCAGCTTCTTGATTGCGGGCAGCAGCGGCAGTTGGCCGGAGGCGGCGCGCTTCAAGAGAAACCCCGAAATGATGAGGCGATTGATTTCGTTGGTGCCTTCGAAGATGCGGTTGATGCGCGCATCGCGATAGGCGCGCTCGGCGGGATACTCTTCGACGAATCCGTAGCCGCCATAGATTTGCACGGTTTCATCGACTACGTAGTCGAGCATCTCCGAAGCCCAGACTTTAATGATCGAACACTCGACGGCGTACTCTTCGATTGCCTTTAACGTCTGCTTGGCCGCGTCAGGTGCGGATTTGTCGACTTGGCCAAGCGCAGCGTCCATCATGCCGACGGTGCGATAGATCATCGACTCTCCGGTGTAGATCAGCATGGCCATGTTGGCCAGCTTTTCGCGCACCAGCCCGAAGTCGAGGATGGTTTTGCCGAAAGCTTTGCGCTGCTTCGCGTAGGCGATCGAGTTGGCCAGCGACACACGGGCGCCGCCTACGCACATCGCGCCAAGCTTAAAGCGGCCGATATTCAGGATGTTGAAGGCGATAACGTGGCCTTTGCCGATTTCCCCCAGCAGATTTTCTGCCGGGACTTGGCAATCGTTCAAGATAACCGGGCAGGTCGATGATCCGCGGATGCCCATCTTGTGCTCTTCGGCGCCGATGGAAAATCCGGGGAAAGATTTTTCCACCAGAAACGCGGTGAACTTTTCGCCATCGATTCTGGCAAAGACGGTGAACAGGTCGGCGAAGCCGGCGTTGGTGATCCACATCTTCTCGCCGTTCAGGATGTAGTGCTTGCCGTCTTCGGAGAGTTTCGCGCGGGCGCGACAGTTGAGCGCGTCCGATCCGGACGAAGCTTCCGACAGCGCGTAAGCCCCGACGATTTCTCCGGCAGCCAGGCGCGGCAGGTATTTTTTCTTTTGCTCGTCAGTGCCGAAATAAACGATGGGCAGGGTGCCGATGCCGCTGTGGCCGCCCCATGAGGTGGCAAAGCCGGCGTATTTGGAAATGTGGTCGGCGATGATGGCGGAGGTGACCTTGTCTTCTTCCAGCCCTCCGTAGGCTTCGGGAATGTCGACCGAGCTCAACCCCAGTTCTCCGGCTTTCTTCAGCAGATCGCGGGTGACGGAGAAATCCTTGTGCTCCATCTTTTCGATGTTGGGTACGATTTCGTTAAGGGCAAATTCTTCCGCGGTTTGGGCGATCAGGTGGTGCTGGTCGGTGAAGTCTTCGGGAGTGAAGATTTCGTTGGGCGTTTCGAGGAGGAAGCTGCCGCCGGGGGTGGGGTGCGGGGACATAAATAACCTTGCAGGACAAGGGTACACGATTTGGGTCGGACACTCTTGTCCGACGGCGGATGGTACCGACCTCGCTTGCATTGAGGAGTTTGCTGGGGCGGTTTCGGCGAGCGAGGGGCGGACAAGAGTGTCCGCCCAACATCCCTGTCTGCATTTGCGTTTTTTGCTTTTCCCTTCGACAATCGATGCTTCACCAGGACATACAAAAACATGCTCAGGCGTTTTCTTACCGCTGCTTTGACCGCGACGGTTTTACTGTTGGCTGCTTGCTCTAAGCCTTCGACCCAAACCGCCACTCCGAGCGCTCCCAGCTTTCGGATCTATGTTTCCAACGAATCGTCGGGGGATATGAGCGTGATCGATGGGGACAAGGGAGAAGTCCTGGCCACCGTACCGCTTGGCAAGCGGCCTCGCGGAATCCACGCGAGTCCGGATGGAAAAGAGATTTACGTAGCGTTGAGTGGCTCCCCCATCGCTGGCCCTGGAGTGGATGAAAGCAAGCTGCCTCCACCAGACAAGACTGCCGACGGGATCGGCGTCTTTGACGTTTCGCAAAATAAAGTCGTCAGGATCATCCAGAGCGGATCAGACCCGGAAAATTTTGACCTCAGCAAAGATGGAAAGTTGATTTTTGTCTCCAACGAAGACGACTCGAAGGCCAGCATTGTGGATGTGGCGGCGGGCAAGGTGACGCAGAGTTTCGCGATGGGGGACGAACCCGAAGGAGTGAAGGTTACGCCCGACGGGAAGCTTGTCTACATCACTTCCGAAGATACGGGGACGATTTCGGTTCTTGACGTTGCGGCGGGAAAGATCAGCAAGACGTTTAAGGTGGGACGGCGTCCGCGCAACGTGGCGTTCATGCCGGACGGTGCTCACGCGTATGTGAACGCAGAAAACGATGGCACGGTGGTGTTGATCGATACCGCGAAGCTGGAGGCGGTGCAGACCATCACTTTGGGCGAACGCGGCGTGATCAAGCCCATGGGACTGTTGCTTTCTCCGGATGCGAAGAAGCTTTATGTGAGCACCGGGCGCGGGCACAAAGTATTTGTGATCGATACGGCGGCGAATACTGTCAGCAGTTCGTTTGAGGTGGGGGAACGTCCCTGGGGGATGGCGCTTTCGCCTGATGGGAAGTTTTTGTATACCGCGAATGGGCCGTCGGGGGACGTGTCGGTGGTGGATTTGGCGACGCAACAGGTGGTGAAGAAGGTGAAGGTGGGGCGGGGGCCGTGGGGCTTGCAGGTTTTGGGACGCTAGTAAGTCCCCTTGTCATTTCGAAGCGCGGGGTATCGCGCGAGAAATCTGTTTTTTCGGCAAAGGGTGGCTAAGACCTTTCGGACTGCGCGGTGGCGCTGCCGGCGGTGAGATTCATCTGGCCTGCGGCCTTCAGAATGACAGGGGGTGTTAGGGGCGTGACAAGGGCTTGGGGAACGCAAGGTTCCTCGGCTTCGCTCGGAATGACAGAGCTATTTCGTGGTGTGAGGTTTGGTTAGTTTGACGACTTGCCGAACATCATGATCGCCAGCACTACCGGCAAGTAGATCACCGAGGCGTGCACCAGGCGGCTGGCCAGGTTTTTCGAGGCTGACTTGGTCAGCTTAAGCGCGTAATAAAGAAGGAACAAGCCTGACAGCGCCATGCCAATGGCGTAAGCCACCGAGATGCTACCCATCCACGGGAGCATAGTGGTGATCATCAAAGCTACTGTGAAGAAGACGATCTCGGCTGTGGTAAAGCGGGAGTCGGCGTCGAAGCTGGGCAGCATGCGATATCCGGCGCGCGAGTAGTCGTCGCGATACATCAAAGCAATGGCAAGGAAGTGTGGGAACTGCCAGAGGAATAACACCGCGAACAATCCCCAGGCACGCGAGTCGATGGCGCCCGAAGCTCCGGCCCATCCAATTAAAGTCGGCATGGCTCCGGGGACTGCGCCCAGCATGGTGCACAACGCGGTCTTTCTTTTTAGCGGCGTGTAGATCAATAAATAAGAGAGCAGCGTTGAAACTGCCAGCGCGGCGGAAAGCAGATTAACCGCCAAGGCAAGATATATTCCCCCAGCGATACTTAGGCCTAATCCAAACGTCAAAGCCGCTCGCGAACTTAGGCGTCCTGAAGGCAACGGGCGGTTGGCGGTGCGACGCATTTCGCCGTCATAGCGGCGTTCCATCCACTGATTCAGGGTGGCGGTGCCGCTGGCTACCAGCAGCGTCCCTACCAGGGTGTTGATCAGTCCTAAATATTGGAAGGGGCCGCGCGAGGCCAGATAGTAGCCGGCTGAGGTGGTCATCAGGATCAGCAGATTCACTTCTGGCTTGGTCAGGGTGTAGTAATCGTTCAGCTTCGATAGGTAGGGCCGGCGGACTGGGAGTGCAATGGATTGCGTGGCTGCCATTGGGCCTTAGATCTCTCGCCTCAACCTAGAGGCAATTTTTCGAGCGACACTGGTTTAACACAAAGCCTAACCGGGAGCAAATTGTTTAAGTTGCCGAGAGTCGGACAGTGAATTATATAAGACATTTTCCAGCGGTGCCGGGGTTGGGGGATTTGTTTTAGTTGGGCGATTCCCGCAATTGAACGCGGGGGCGGGGAACGCAAGGTCCCTCGGCTTCGCTCGGGATGACAGGGTTTTTTCTGCGGGGTGAGTGGTTGGGCTGCTTAGACCTTTCAGACTGGGGGTGGCGCTGTCCGGCGGTGAGATTCATCTGGCCTTCGGCCTTCAGAATGACAAGGGGTAAAAGATACCGCTGTCCAATTTCGGACAGTTTCGTCCATGTGAGGACAGCGGTATCCTCACGGCTCTTCTTTCGTAACAACTATCCTGCTTGTTTTCCTCATATTAGAAATTCTTCAGGTTGGCAGGGCGCATGCCATGACCCATTTGATGGATATCGCACGCCCAGAACTTAAACGTCAGAAACGGCGCCGCCAGATCATTTGGGCGGGCGTGGCAATTGTGTTGTTGGCCGCCGCAACTTTTGGAGTTTCGCGGCTGAAGCCGGCCGCGCCGAGCGTCGAGCGCGGTACGGTTTGGACCGACACGGTGAAGCGCGGTCCGATGCTGCGGCAGGTGCGCGGATTGGGGACGCTGGTGCCTTCGCAGGAAGCGGTGCGGCAGATTCCTGCCGAGACCGACGCGACCGTAGTGCGCATTCGTTTGCTACCTGGCTCACAAGTGAAGGCCGACACCGTCCTATTGGAGATGAGCAATCCACAGGTGGAGCAGGCGGCGGTCGATGCCCAGTTGCAACTGAAAGCGGCTGAGGCCGCTTATCAAAGTTTGCGCGGCAAGCTCGACAGCGACCTGATGAACCAGAAAGCGGGCGCGGCCACGGTCGGCGCGGACTACAGTCAGGCGCAACGGCAGGCAGAAACCGACAAAGCGCTTTACGATCTTGGCGTCATTTCAGGGTTGGCTTACAAGCAGTCGAAGGGCAAAGCCGACGAACTCACTACCCGCCACGATCTGGAAAACCAGCGGCTTACGGTCGCGCAGCAAGCGATCCTTTCGCAACTCGGCGAGCAGCAAGCCAAGATCGATCAGATGCGGACTTTGGCGGAGCTTAAGCGCAAACAGCTCGACGCCTTAAAAGTCCGCGCGGGAATCGATGGCGTGCTGGTCGACCTGCCCATGCAGGTTGGGCAACACGTTTTGCCGGGAGCGATGCTGGCGAAAGTAGTGCAGCCGGAACATCTGATGGCGGAACTGAAAGTCGCGGAGACGCAGGCGCGCGATGTGCAGATCGGCGAACCGGCGCAGGTGGATACGCACAACGGCGTGATCAGCGGGGAGGTGATGCGGGTCGATCCGGCGGTGCAGAACGGGACCGTTACCGTCGACGTGAAATTGACCGGCGCGCTTCCTAAAGGCGCGCGCCCTGATTTAAGCGTCGACGGCACCATCGACCTGGAACGGCTGGCCGACGTTTTGTATGTGGGGCGTCCGGCGTTCGGGCAGGAGAACAGCACCATCAGCCTGTTCAAACTTGATGGCGAGGGTAAGGGCGCATCGCGGGTTCCGGTGAAGGTCGGACGCGCGTCGGTGAACTCCATTCAACTTCTTGAAGGACTGCACGAGGGCGACACGGTGATTCTTTCCGACATGTCGCGTTGGGACAACGTAGACCGCATCCGGCTGGACTGATCAAGTCAGGTTAGCCCAGCCAAAATCGAAGCGAGGCAGACAGACATGAGCGAAGCCCTGATCCAAATTGAAGACATGACCAAAGTCTTCTACACCGATGAAATTGAAACGCACGCGCTGGCAGGCGTTCACCTGGCCATCAACAAAGGGGAGTACGTGGCGATGTCGGGGCCTTCGGGCTGCGGCAAGTCGACGCTGCTCTCCATTATTGGTTTGCTCGATACGCCCACCGGCGGCAAATATCTGCTCAACGGGCAAAGCGCCGAGAACCTCGATTTCGCCGAGCGCTCGCGCATTCGTAACCGCGAAATAGGTTTCATCTTCCAGAGTTTTAATCTGATCGGCGATCTCACCGTCTATGAAAACGTCGAGCTGCCCCTGACCTACCGGCAGAAGATGCCTGCGCCCGAGCGAAAGAAGCGGGTGATGGAAGCGTTGGAGCGGGTAGGGATGGCGCACCGCATCCGGCACTATCCGTCGCAGCTTTCTGGCGGTCAGCAGCAGCGTGTCGCCGTGGCCCGGGCGCTCGGCGGACATCCTTCGATTCTGCTGGCTGATGAACCTACTGGAAACCTGGATTCGCGCAACGGCGAGGCGGTGATGGAGCTGTTGCAGAATTTGCATCGCGATGGCGCAACCATCTGCATGGTGACGCACGATCCGCGCTTTGCGAAACATGCGGACCGTGAAGTACATCTCTTCGATGGAAAGGTGGTGGCTGAGGAAGAACTGAAGAAGCTGATGTCGGAAGTGCAGGCATGAGAGGGCTTCTCGAGGACGTCCGCTACGGTTTGCGCATGCTGTGGAAGCGTCCGGGATTCACCGCGGCGGTACTCACACTGGCCTTGGGCGGCCAAGGTGGATCCCAGGGTGGCGTTGCGCTACGAGTGAAGGACTGACGATGCGTGGAATATTACAGGACGTCCGCTTTTCGTTGCGGCAGCTCGGCAAGAACCCAGGCTTCACTTGTACGTCAGTGTTCGTACTGGCAATGGGAATGGCGGCCAGCACGGCCATCTTTGCTTTTGTCGATGCGGCTTTGATTAAACCATTGCCCTACGCCGATCCGACGCGGCTGATCGACGTTACCGAAAGTGTGACCATGATCCCGCGGGCCAATCTTTCCTATCCTGACTACGTTGATTGGAAAAAGCAGAATCAGGTTTTCAGTTCCTTCGACGCCTATACCGGAGAAGGATACATTTTAAGCTCCACTCATGGCAGCGAGCCGGTGCCGGGTGCGCGCGTGACTAGCGGCTTCTTCCGTACGCTGGGAGTCAAGCTGTTGTTGGGCCGTGATTTTTATCAGGGCGAAGATTCTCCCGGCGCCGCCGCGGTGGTGATTCTGCCTTATTCAACCTGGCAGAACCGTTTTAGCGGCAGGGCGGATGTTATTGGCCAGGCGATCACGCTCAGCGATACTGCCTTCACTGTGATTGGGGTTCTCCCACACGACTTCCAATTTGCACCTCAAGGCAATGCGCAGTTCTGGACGCCGCTTCAACCCAAAGGTTCCTGTGAAGAACGCCGCAGTTGCCACGGCCTGTATGGAGTCGCGCGACTGAAAGATGGCGTTTCGATTCAGACAGCGCGTGCCAACATGCAGTCGATCGCCAGGCAGTTAGAACAGCAATATCCGGACGATAACCGCGATCAGGGCGCATTCGTTATGCCTCTGTCTGAAACGATTACCAAGGACACCCGCCCGATTCTTCTCATCTTGCTGGGCGGAGCGGGACTGCTCTTCATCATCGCCTGCGTGAATGTTTCGAGTCTTCTCCTGGTGCGATCTGAAGGACGAATGAAAGAGATCGCAGTGCGTGGCGCTCTGGGCGCGACGTCCAAACGCATAGTGCGGCAGTTTGTTACTGAGAGTTTCGTGCTGGTTGCTGCGAGTAGCTTAGTGGGTTTGATCGCAACTTACGAACTGATTCACGTGCTGCTCGGAATGGTTTCCAAAGATGTGATGTCCCGCCTGCCGTTTTTGCAGGGGCTCTCTTTGAATGTTCGAGTGCTGGGGTTCGAAGGTTGTCTAGGGGGGGTGGCGGCGGTTTTATTTTCCCTGGCGCCGATGGCGCGCATGCAGATGTCCAAGCTGCATGAAGCGTTGGCAGATAGCGGTCGCAGCGTGTCTGGCAGGGCATGGAGGCGTCTTGGTTCCAATTTGGTGGTAGTTGAGCTGGCAGTTGCGATGGTCTTGCTGGTTGGAGCCGGTCTGCTCAGCAAAAGTCTGTATCGCTTACTGCATTTGGATCTCGGATTCGAACCGAATGGTCTTGCCACTCTGCGAATGGTGGTGCCGGAAGCACGTTACGGAAAGATTCCCGAAACGATTGCTCTGGAAAGAGAGTTAGTCAGGCAGATCTCCTCATTGCCAGGAGTTCAAGCGGTTGCGATTGCCGGCCAATTGCCGGTTAGTTTCAACGGGAATACGAATTGGATTCGGTTTACTGATCGTCCCTATGGCGGAGAACACAATGAGGTCAACGATCGCGATGTTAGTTCGGAATATTTTTCGACTTTGCATGCAAACCTCATCCGCGGACGCTACTTTTCCGATGCAGAAGACAAATCCAAAGCTGGCGTAGCAATAATTAACCAAGCGCTGGCCAATAAATATTTTCCCGGACAGGACCCGCTCGGTAAAAAATTTGGAGACACCGATCTGTCGCCTGATTCGATGCGGGAAATCGTCGGTGTTGTCGAAGACGTCCACGAGAGCGAGCTCGATAACCAAACCTGGCCCACTACTTACGTTCCGTTTAATCAGTCAATCGACACCGATTTCTCCCTGATCGTGCGTACCTCGCAAAATGAAAGCGCATTGCTTCCGACCCTGGTTGCGATCATTCACAAGATTGATCCCAACATTGCCACCACCAACACACTCACCATGAATCAGAGCATCGGCAATTCACAAACAGCTTATATGCACCGTTCGGCTGCTGGATTGGTCGGAGGTTTCGCAGCGATGGCGCTGTTGCTCAGCGTGGTTGGGTTGTACGGAATTATTGCCTATTCAGTGAGTCAAAGAACGCGCGAAATTGGCGTGCGCATGGCGTTGGGCGCGCAACGCCGTTCTGTGTATCAAATGATCTTGAAAGAAGCGGTATGGCTGACCGCCGGTGGAATTGTTTTGGGTATTTTCTGTTCTTTGGGCGCGGGAACACTGTTGAGTTCGTTGCTGTTCAGTGTGCGTTCGTGGGATGTCGCAACTTTGTCAGCGGTGGCGGCTCTTCTCGGCGTCTCCGCGCTTTTCGCTAGTTATATTCCGGCGCGCCGGGCAGCGAAGGTAGAGCCCATGGTGGCTTTGCGTTACGAGTAGAAATTCATGACAAACCTATTGCAAGACGTTCGCTACTCCCTTCGCCAGATGCGGAACAAGCCGGGCTTCGCCATCGTTGCCATACTGACACTGGCACTCGGCATCGGCGCGAACACTGCGATTTATTCGCTGCTCGATCAGGCGTTGCTCAGACGCCTGCCGGTGCAGGATCCCGCGCGGCTGGTGATGCTGCATTTCACCGGAGCGAATCCTGGACGCACCAGTTCCTACGGCGGCGACGACGGACATTATTTTTCCTACCCGCTCTACAAAGACATCCGTGACCGCAACACGGTGTTCGACGGTGTGCTTGCCACCGATGCCGTGCAGGTTGGCGTGCAGTGGCATAACCAGCCGGAGTTGGTTTCGGGCGAATTGGTCTCGGGAAACTATTTTGAAGTGCTGGGCGTCAGGCCCGCGGTGGGCAGGCTGTTTGTTGCTTTGGACGATGTAGCGCAGAACGCCAATCCAGTCGTGGTGCTCAGCTACGGCTACTGGAAAAGGACCTTTGCGTCGGACCCTCAGGTTGTCGGGCAAAGCGTGCTGATCAACGGGCATCCTTTTCAAGTGATTGGGGTGACCGCTCCCGGCTTTCATAGCGTGGTCACCGGGCAAACGCCAAACGTCTTCACACCCATGATGATGAAACCGCAGGTCACGCCGGGATGGAACGATCTCGACGTGCGGCGCTCGGCGTGGATGAATATTATTGCCCGTCTCAAACCGGGCATCACCACCCAGCAGGCAGAGGCGGCAGTCAATCCTCTCTGGTATTCCATCCGCGCGGAAGAACTAAAAGAAATCAAAGATACGTCCATTAATTTCCGCGAGAAGTTTTTGACCAAGAGCCGCCTGACCTTGCTCGACGCTTCGCGCGGCTTCTCGCCTTTGCGGAACTCGATTGAGGGACCACTGCTCATTCTTATGGGAATGGTAGGACTGGTGGCGTTGATGGCATGCGCCAACGTTGCCAGCTTGTTGCTGGTGCGCGCGGCGGCGCGGGCACGCGAGATGTCAGTACGTTACGCGCTGGGTGCGGAACGCGGGCGAATTATCCGGCAACTCCTGGTGGAAGGATTATTACTCGGCCTGGGCGGCGGCCTGTTGGGAGTATTTATCGCTCCGCAAGTTTCCGCGTTGCTGATGCGCGAGATGCTCAACCCAGGCAAGGGCGAACTGCCGTTTTCCTCCGCACTCGATCTGCGCATTTTGGCGTTCAACTTCACGCTGGCTATCGTCGTCAGCATTTTTTTCAGCCTGGCCCCGGCGCTGCAATTCTGGCGTCCGAATCTGGTTTCAACCTTGAAGCAGCAGATGGTGACGGGGGGCGGCCCATTGCGTTTTCGGCGGGTTTCGGTGGCCATGCAGATTGGGCTCAGCCTGCTTTTGCTGGTAGGCGCGGGCCTGTTCATGCGAACGCTGGGAAATTTGAAGTCCACCGACCTGGGATTCGTCCCGGAGCGGCTGATTACGTTTCAGATCGATCCGGGATTAGCGGGATATCCCAAAGAGCAGCAGCAGGGGCTTTACGGGCGGGTGATCGAGCGATTGCAGGCGATTCCTGGCGTGCGCTCCGTCGGGGCAACCAGCAGCGCTGACATAAGTGATAACGACAACACCAGCAACATCACGGTAGCGGGATATACGGAAAAGCCGGAGGAGGACATGAACGTCCAGCGGACGAGAGTGTCCGCGGGATATCTCTCGACCCTTCAGGTGCAGGTGCTGGCGGGCCGGGGAATTCTCGAGCCGGACAATTCGCCTACCGGCAAAAACGTGGTGGTGAATGAGGCGTTCGCTAAATACTTTTATGGAGATCCGCGGAAGGCCGTGGGGCAGGCCTTTGGTTGGGGCGGCGGAAAAGGGACCAAGGTTGATGAGCAGATTGTTGGCGTAGTTCGAAACGCGAAACACCAGAGCGTTCGCCGCGATCCCAACCGTACTGTCTTCGAACCCTACATGCAGGACGACCGCTTCGATTCGATGGCCTTTTACATCCGCACCATTCAAGAGCCGCAGACCGCCGAAGGCGCGGTGCGGATTGCGATGCAGAACCTGGATTCGAAGTTGACGCTCGGCGAATTCCGCACCATGGAAGAGCAGATCGACCAGAGCCTGAGCACGGACCGCATCATCGCGCAGTTGGCGGCGGGCTTCGCCGTGCTCGCGCTATTCATGGCGGCGGTCGGACTCTACGGCGTACTGGCTTACTCGACGGCGCAACGCACTCGTGAGATTGGAGTCCGCATTGCGTTGGGCTCGACGCGCGTCGCCGTGTTGAAACTGGTGCTGACCGAAGTGCTTTGGCTGGCCGGTGCCGGCATTGCGGTGTCGTTGCCTCTCACTCTGCTGCTCACCCGCACGCTTAAGAGCCAACTCTACGGCGTCTCTACCAGCGATCCTTTGACCATCGCCGCGGTTGTCGTGGTGCTGGCGACGGTGGCAATTTTCTCGGCATCGCTTCCCGCGCGCCGGGCAGCGAAGGTCGATCCCATGGTGGCTTTGCGCTACGAGTAGAAATTTTATGGAGCAGATGCTGCAAGACATCCGATACGGCATTCGCATGCTGCGCAAGTCGCTTGGCTTTACGACGGTGGCGATGCTCACGCTGGCGCTGGGGATCGGCGCGACTACGGCGATCTTTAGCGTTGTCTATGGAGTGTTGCTGCGGCCGCTGCCTTATGAGAAGCCCGACCAGATCGTTCGCCTATGGGAGTTGAACGATCACGCCCAGAAGATGAATTTCTCCGATCCGAATTTTGAGGACCTGCGTTCGCAAAATCATTCGTTCCAGAATCTGGCCGAGTACAGCGGGTGGGTGCAGGCAGTCTCGGGTGGATCGCAGCCGACGCGTACCGCAGCCGCATCTGTGTCTCTCGATTTTTTTCCCACCATGCGAGTGCAGCCGGTCCGGGGGAGAGGTTTCACCGGCGATGACCACCACTTCGGGGCGGCACCGGTAGCGCTGGTTAGCTACAACTACTGGCAGCAGTATCTGGGCGGGGCGGCCGATCTCTCGGCGAGCAAGTTGACCATGGAAAACCGCGCGGTTTCGGTGGTTGGTGTGCTTCCGCCGGGATTTCATTTTCCGGATGCTTCAGAAATCTGGGTGCCGCGCGAGCTTAATGAACGGTTGCCCAGCCGCACGGCACACAACTGGCATGTGATCGGACGGTTGCGCGACGGCGTCTCGTTGACGCAGGCTCATGCCGAAGCCGCAACGGTTGCACGCCAGATCAAGAGCCAATTCGGACAGGACGTCGATATGACCGGTGTGTCGATGGCGCGGTTGCAGGACGCCATGACCAGCGATGTGCGTCCGGCGTTGATGGTCCTGATGGGCGCGGTGGGATTTCTTCTGCTGATTGCTTGCGCGAATGTTGCCAATCTCTTGCTGGCGCGAGCTTCGGCGCGAGACAGAGAGCTGGCGATCCGCACGGCGATTGGCGCGACGCGTGGACGGCTGGTGCGGCAATTTCTGACTGAGTCGCTATTACTTTCCCTGAGCGGGGGCGTGCTGGGAGTTCTCGCCGCACGTTATGGAGTGCTTGCGTTTTTACGACTGGCTCCGCCGGGGATGCCGTTGCTCGATGAAGTTTCGATTAGCCTACCGGTGATGCTGGGCGCTCTGGGAATTTCACTGACGGTCGCAGTGGGGCTGGGAGTTTTCAGCGCGGTGCGAGCCACTTCGAACAACGTGCGCCAGGTGCTGGCGGAGAATGCGCTCTCGCAATCGGGAGCACGCAAAGGACAGCGGCTGGGAGAGTTCATAATCGCCGGGCAAATGGCGATCACGCTGATGTTGCTTGCCGGCGCCGGATTGCTGGGAAGAAGCCTGCTGCGCCTGCTGTCTGTCGACCCGGGATTCAGGACCGAACACATCGTCGTAGCCAACCTCGCACTGCCCGACGCTGACACAGACAGCAGCAAGACGCAACGCATCGCGTTTCTCAACCAGTTGCTTACGCGGCTGCGCGCGGTTCCCGGAGTGGGAGAAGTTGGCGAGACCAGCGATCTGCCGCTGACCGACGGATTGTCCGACGGCAGTTACGTGGTGATGAACCCGGGAGAACAGCCGCCGCAAAAAATGGAACAGATGGAACAGTTGTTCCACAATGCTGCCCGCACCGGACATGCGCATTACGGCTCCGCCAGCGAAGGCTACTTCAACGCTCTGGGCATTCCGCTGCTGAAGGGCCGATGGTTTTCCGACCGTGACACCATGGATGCCGCGCATGTGGCGCTTATCAATCAGGCGCTGGCGCGGCAGCAGTGGCCGAATCAAGATCCGCTGGGCAGGACGATTGAGTTCGGCAACATGGACGGCGATCTACGTCCGCTGACGGTCGTCGGAGTCGTGGGCGACACGCGCGATGCCAACCTTGAGACCGCTCCGGCGCCAACGGCTTACACCAACTACCGGCAGATTCCCCAGGTCACCAGCCGTCTGTCGGTGGTGCTGCGTAGCGAGACCGATACGGCGGCGATCATTTCTTCGGTCCGCGAGATTATGCGCTCGCTCGATCCTAATGTTCCTCCGACCTTTGACACTTTTGATCAGGTGTTCGCATCGTCGCTGCGCTCGCGACGCTTGAACCTGACGCTGATCGCGTTATTCGCTGGAGCGGCATTGCTGCTGGCGATGATTGGACTCTACGGCGTTGCTGCCTACACCGTGGCGCGGCGAACCGGGGAATTCGGCATTCGCCTCGCGCTGGGAGCTTCTTCCGCCAGCATTTTTGGATTGGTGCTGAAACGCGGCTTGCTGACGACCCTCAGCGGCGCTGCGATTGGACTGGCCGGCGCACTAGCTCTGGCGCGAACTTTGAATTCGTTGCTTTACGGACTGAACGGTAGCGATCCCTGGACCTTGCTTGGAGTCACTGTGCTGCTTACCGTCGTTGCCTTGTTCGCGGTCTGTTTACCGGCGCGGCGGGCGGCGAAGGTTGATCCCATGGTGGCGTTGCGTTACGAGTAGGAGAAATTCATGAGAAGCCTGGTGCAGGACATTCGCTACGCGCTGCGGCAGTTGCGGCAGGGGCCGGGATTCGCCGCGATTGCGGTGATCACTATCGCGCTGGGTATAGGCGCGACTACCGC
>DATBAT010000440.1:0-6366 GCA_036271375.1 Terriglobales bacterium | reverse complement strand
GCAACGTCGAGCGGGAGGCGGACGGGGTATCCCTTAATTTGAATGTCGCCTTCCTGCATGATGTTGAAGAGGCCAACTTGAATTTTTCCGGCGAGGTCGGGGAGTTCGTTGATGGCGAAGATGCCGCGATTGGCACGGGGAAGTAAGCCATAGTGAACGGTGAATTCGCTCCCCAGTTCGTGGCCGCCGCGTGCAGCTTTGATGGGGTCGATGTCACCGATTAAGTCGGCGATAGTGACATCGGGCGTTGCGAGTTTTTCTACGTAGCGTTCGTCTTGCGTCAAATATGCGATGGGAGTTTCGTCGCCGAGGCGCGCGATTTCATCGCGGCAGCGGCGGCAGAGCGGGGCGTAGGGATTGTCGCGAATTTCGCAGCCAGCAATATAGGGGGTCTGTTGGTCTAGCAGACTCGTGAGCGCGCGAAGGATGCGGCTCTTGGCCTGGCCTCGCAGTCCGAGCAAAATAAAATTATGACGTGAGAGAACTGCGTTAACGATTTGCGGAACTACCGTGTCGTCGTAGCCGACAATGCCGGGGAAGATTGAGCCCCCGGCGCGCAATTTTGAGACTAGATTTTCCCGCAGTTCGTCTTTTACGCGGCGATTTTTAAGGCGTTGCTCAGAGAAGGAACTGCGGCGGAGTTCGCCGAGTGTCCGCGGGAAACTCATAATAAAAAACCCCCAGGGAACTATTTTTCGATTATACGCCCCGAATGAAATGCCCCGGATTGCGCGGATCTTCACGGAAATTAATGAACGTGGCCGTTGCCGCCGGCAGTTTTTCTGGCTTGCACGGAGCGGCGAAGGTTGGGAAGAATTGCTTCCAGATAGGAGATCACCGCTTGAATTCTTTCTGATTCCGACTTCATCACCAACAGGCTTTGTTTGAAATCCAGATCCAAGGGCAGGCTTGCAGCCAGATGAAAGGAAATTTGTTCTGAGCTGACGGCTGACGTCCCTTCGGATTCTGCGCCCGCGAGTTTCATGATTTCGGCCTGCAACTGGGTGGCACGCCGAATTTCTTCCGCGGTGGCGAGGCTGGGATCGTCTTCCAGGTAAATAATTTCGGCGCGCAGGTAGGAACGTTGCTGGTCGACTTCGAGGACTTCGAAGCGGCGGCGGCCTTCGGTGAGGATGTCCATGCGTCCGCCGTCGTACTTTTTGACCACGCTGGTGATCTCGGCGCTGCAGCCTACGTTGGCGATGCCTTCCTCTTTCGCTCGGACTACGCCGAAAAATTCGTTACGGGCGAGGCAATCGGAGATCATTTCCCGATAACGCGGTTCAAAGATGTGCAAAGGAAACGGCATGCCCGGCAGGAGGACCACATCGAGGGGAAACAGGGCTAGCAACGAACTCAAGACGGCCTCCGGCGCGTGCGCGGACGGCCCGCGGTGGCTTCATTGTAGCGCAGCGCTTGACTTGCGCCGCGCGGCAGAATAAAACCCCGGCATGGATCTTTCTGGAAAAGTTGCGGTCATCACCGGCGCTTCGATGGGCATTGGCGAGGCCATCGCCCGTGCTTTTATGGAAGATGGAGCGCGCGTCGTGCTGCTGTCGCGCGATGCGGGCCGAGCTGAGGAGGCGCGCACTCGGTTGGGGCGTCCGAATCAGACGTTGGCGCTTTCCTGCGATGTGCGCAATCGGGAAGAGATTGACCGGGTATTGAGCCTGACATTGCATCACTTCGGGCGAATCGATATTTGGGTGAACAACGCGGGGCACGGAATTCTGGATTCGGTGCAGCATGTGGATATGGCGGCGTGCCGCGACACTTTCGAGACCAACTTCTTTGGAGCGTTGGCGGGCATGCAGGGCGTGATTCCGGTCATGTTGCAGCAGGGGAGCGGCGCAATCATCAATGTGTCGAGTGTGGCGGGACATATTCCGCTGCCGTTTCATGCGATCTACAGCGCGACGAAGTTTGCCATGAATGCCCTGGGGAAAGCCGCGAACGTGGAGTTGAAGACGCGCGGGATTCATGTGATGACGGTTTGTCCGGGGTACGTGCGGACGGATTTCAGCGCGAATTCGCTGCGCGGGAAAGAAACGAAGACGGTGCGTCCTTCGGGTACTCGTGGCATTACGGCTGATCGCGTGGCGAAGGCCGTGTTAGAGGGATACGTGAAGCAGAAGCGGGAAGTGGTGGTGCCGTGGACCATGCATCCGGCGATCAAGATTTATCAACTCTTCCCGTGGCTGGTGGAGTGGGCGATGGTGCGGATGGCGAAGTCGCGTTAGCCTAGATCGTCGAGCATGGCCTGCATTTCCCCGGCAGCATGGCCGTTGCTGGTGCGCTGCGCGGCGGCGATACCATCGGTCAGCATTTCTTTGGCGTCGTCGACGCGGTCGGCTTTCACCAGCGTTTGCGCGGCCATGAAATATCCCGCGGCGTAGTCGGGATGAACGCTCAGCAGCTTGCCGAATTCTTCCAGCGATTTTTCGATGTTGCCCTGGCTCGAATACTCCATGGCCAAGCCGTAGCGAGCGAAGGCGTCGTTCGGGTTCTGGGTCAGAACTTCGGTCAGCATTGCCAGTCGATCCATTCAGTCGCTCCGTAAAGGGAAAGCTTGGTGAGTTAGCGCTTTTGCAGATTACCAGAAGCGCGCTTGCCATTTACAATTGCCCTATCCACTAAGTCTGGAGGGCATTTTGTCTTGTCCTTATTTTGTTCCGCTGGAGAAGAATGATGCGGGAACCTGGCTGCATCCTTCACGATTGCCTCTAGGGGCGGGCTTCACCGGGCAATGCTCGGCGCCGGGGCATGACGGGATTCGGCCATCGGATGACGAATTGCGCGAGCTGTGCAATATGGGCTACGCGGTGGGTTGCGCGCGATTGCCGCAGGAGCGCTCGTGCGACGCGGTGCGATTTTCGGTGGCGCGCGAGAGTGCGGGAGTGATGCTCGTCTGGTTTGTGTGCGAGACGGCTCATCTCCCCGTTTTGCACGGAACTTTGCAGTACGACGCGAATGCTCGCGAGTGGATTTCTCCGCATGGCGATTCACAGATTCAGAAGTTGGCAGAGTGCTATGTGCGGACGTACCTGGCGAAGAAAATTCCAGTGGAGACAGAATTGAGCCTGAACTCATGAGCCAGGAAACGAAATTGACGCCGCGGACTGTGCGTGAATCGCAGTCTGAGATGAACGAGATTGTGTTGCCCAACGACACCAATCCGCTAGGGTTTCTTCTTGGCGGACGGTTGATGCATTGGATCGACCTTGCCGGGGCGATGGCGGCGCATCGCCATTCGCGAAGCTATGCGGTGACGGCGTCCATCGACCACTTAGATTTTTTGGTACCGGTGCATGTCGGCGACCTGGTGATTTTGCGTTCGTCGGTGAATCGCGCTTTCCATACTTCTATGGAAGTCGGCGTAAAGGTTTGGGTGGAGAATTATTTGCAAGACCGCAATAGTCATGTCAGTTCGGCTTATCTCACATTTGTAGCTGTGGACAAGGCGGGGAATCGAATTCCTGTGCCTCCGGTGATTCCCGAGACCGAGGATGAGAAACTCCGTTTCGAAGGCGCTGCCAGACGACGCGAGATTCGCCGCGATGAGTACCAGCGGCGACGAAAGAAGTGATGCGATGAAGAAATACAAAACGACCCCTGAATTGTTAGCGAAAATTTCGGAAGTCTTCGAAGCCAACCGTCCGTGTGCGAATCTCTCGCCGCTTGACACGGTGGTGTCGATATTGCAGGAAGGCCGTCACTATGGCTGGGCGGGAATTTATATTGCCGTCGATAGTAGTGGCCGTGCCGCACAGGTTCCGGCGAAGATTGAGCTGGCGGAGACCCGGTCCAAGATTTTGGTGTCGATGAAGTTGTCGGGACGGGAGTATGGAATTCTCAGCGTTGAAAGTGAACGCAAGACGTTCCGTCCGGAGGACCGGGTGTTTCTAGAGAGAGTGGCGCATTTGGGCGCGAGGTTTCTGGCTGGGCCGGGACGGTATTTGGTGAGGGCGGCGAGACGGAGTGCGTTAGCGGAAAAGGCCGAAGCGGCCGCCGCGTAGGATTCGGGCAGCGTTCATGCCTTCCGCGAGACGTTGCGGAGCAACGTCTCTACAGTCGCGCGGTTTCTTCTTGAATTCTTTGCCACGCTTTTTTAATGTGACGTTCTTCGGTGTAGGTTTGGCCGATACAGACGCGCAGGATAATTCGGCCGTTCAATTTCGTGTGAGTTAAATAAATATCTCCGCTTTGGTTTAGACGATCCATCAACTTTTGATTGGCATCGTCCCCTGTCTTCAAACGAAAGCAGACCAGATTCAACGGCACCGGCGCGACAATTTCAAACCGGTCGTCTGCTTTTATCCATTGGGTGAATTGTCGCGTCAACTCCACGTGACGCCGGATATGGTGCTGTAAGCCTTCCACTCCGTAGTGGCGAATCACGAACCACAATTTCAGCGAACGGAAGCGGCGGCCCAGAGGAATCTGCCAGTCCCGATAGTCGATGACCGCTCCCGACTCGGTGGCCTGGTTGCGGAGATATTCCGGCAGCACGCTCAGGGTTTGAATCAGGGCCTTGCGGTCGGCGACGTAGAAGCAATCGCAGTCGAATGTGGTGAACATCCATTTGTGCGGATTGAAGCAGTAACTGTCGGCGAACTCGATGCCATCGTGGATGTGACGGAACTCGGGACAGAGAGCCGCGGTGCCGGACATGGCGGCATCTACGTGCAGCCAGAGATTATGCTCACGGCAGATGCGTCCGATTTCGGGGACGGGATCAATGGCGTTGGACGATGTTGTGCCCACCGTGGCGCACACGAAGCACGGGATTAGCCCTTCCTGGAAATCCCTTTGGACTTGTTTACGCAATGCGTCCGGATGCATTGCGAAATTCTCGTCGACTTCAATCAAGCGGAGATTGTTCGCACCCAGGCCTGCGATCTTCACTGCTTTCTCTATTGATGAGTGCGCTTGCGACGACGTGTAGGCGACTAGTTTTCCGTCGCATCCTTTTTGGTTACTGGTGAAGTTTGTGGCGCGCTCGCGGGCCGCGAGTACCGCGCACACCGCCGAACTCGAGGCGGTGTCCTGGATCACGCCACCGCCGGTACTGGTCGAGCGGAATTTTTCGGGCAGTGCCAGCATGTTGGCGAGCCAGTCCAGGACATGCGTTTCCAACTCCGTGCATGCTGGACTTGTCGCCCACAACATCCCCTGTACGCCGAGGCCGGAGGAAAGCAAATCGCCGAGGATGGCGGGTCCTGATCCGTTACTGGGAAAGTAGGCGTAGAAATTTGGTGACTGCCAGTGGGTGATGCCGGGAAGGATTAGTTTGTCGATGTCAGCGAGGATAGTGTCGAAGGATTCCCCCTGGCTCGGCGGGTTCAAAGGTAAACCGGCTCGAATTTCTCCAGGCTTTGCCTGGGAGAGGACCGGCAGCGTTTCGACCCGCTTCAGATAGTCAGCGATCCAGTCGATGACCTCGTGGCCGTGGCGGCGGAAGTCCTCGGGCGACATATGGAAGTTTTTTTCTTCGGGCATAAAGGCCTGGCCGTTTACTGTCGCGGACACGAAAGAATTGTTTACGTCAATTGGGAATAGTAGACGAGAGTGTTGTACTCCATCGCTATCTGGCCGTTCACGTTGGTTGCGTCGAAAATTCTTTGTAACTCTTTTAGCATCGGTTCGTGATTCCGATGGTCCGCTGGCGGTGCGTATGAGGAGGAGAGCAGCCGTCCTTGCAGCGCCGCATAGTCTAAATATTGTGTGGTTTCGAAAATGCGTGACTGAACCTTGCCTGGGCTGAAAAAGCCGTGGATGGTCTTGGTCGTCTGCTCGTGTCGCACCTCTTTGTAGTCGGTGGCGTAGGCGAGCAGCAATTGTTCGTAATCCCGCAGGAACGGATTGAAGTCGATGCGCCGTTCGTTCCACAGGAGGACGACCCAACCGCCGGGTTTCAAAATCCGCAGAAATTCTTTTCTGGCCTCAGCCAGATTGAACCAGTGGGCAGCCTGGGCGGCGGTGACGAAGTCCACGCTGTGGGTGCCGAGCGTTGTGGCCTCGGCCGTGCCGGCTATGCTAGTGAAGATAGGGAACGCGGCAAGATATTCTTCTCCCGCACTACGCATCTTTGCGTTGGGCTCCACCCCGAAGACCGGATTGCCATTTTCGAGCAAGAGTTTACTGAATATTCCGGTGCCTGAGGCGATGTCAGCGACGATCGAATCTGAGGTCAGTCCGCAATCCGTTTTTAGAAGTTCGATTACTTCTTGCGGGTAGCCTGGACGATAACGCACGTAGTTGTCGACTCGCGATGAGAAGCGCTCGGTGGAGGAGTGGGGCATGTTCGATTCCGCGCGGGAACTGCTAAATTATAGAGACCCTTATGCGTCTTGTCGTCAAAGTTGG
>DATBAT010000439.1:0-4380 GCA_036271375.1 Terriglobales bacterium | reverse complement strand
TAAAGAAATTCCCACCGGCATCACTCCAGAAAAGATGGGCGGGGAACACGTCCGGTTGTTCCTTGGTCTGAACCAGGAGCGTTCTATCCCACTCGCCATTGGCGGCACGGCTGTAGCGACAAGAACTCACGTATCCGTTGGTACCCATCAGCACAAACGTGATCGGAAGTCGCAATCCAGAATCGACTGCCTGTTCGAGAAGTGATTCCATGAACTGTTGGAACGAAATAGTTGGCTGTGAGACAAGTCCGGCTTGCCCGACGCCCTACAGTACACACCTGTTCTCAACACCGGCATGAACTGGCAGATCTTCAACGGGCCGGGCTTTACCGGTGCCGTCGATATTCCCAAGGATGAATGGTTCCACCTGCGCCTTGAGGTAGTGGGTGCGCAGGCAAGGCTCTACCTCAAAGACATGGACAAGCCGGCGTTGGTCATGGACGACCTGAAGAGCGGCGTTCAGAAAGGACAGGTCGCGTTGTACGTCCTCACCGGCGCTACCTACGTCTCCAATTTCGAGGTACGCACAACACCCGATGCGCCCTGGGAGCGCCATCTGCCGCCGATGCCCCTGGAAACTCTGACCAAGTGGAGCATCTCGCCCTCTTACGACGCGCTTGAGAGGGATCTCGAGCATCCACTCACCGCAGCCGAAAGCGCTGCCATCCAGTGGCAGAATGTCGAAGCTGAACCGCCCGGCTTCGTGGTTCTCTATCGTTTTCGCCAGGCTCCCCATCCGCGGGTGAGCTTCGCACAGGATTTTTCCAAACGGCTCGAACCTCAGCCCGGGATGAAGATGTTGTACGCCCGGATCACCATCGACTCCGAACGCGACCAGGTGAAAAAGCTCTACCTGGGATACAGTGACGACGCGAGCGTCTTCCTCAACGGCAACATCCTCTTCCGTGGCCGCAGTGCGCAGAATTTTCGCGACCCAGGATTTCTCGGCATTGTGAACCAGGAAAACGACGCGGTCTATCTTCCGCTGAAGAAGGGAAGCAATGAACTGGTGTTGGCCGTGAGCGAACTAGGTGGAGGATGGGGATTTATATGCCGCCTGACGGATGTGGGAAAGTAGCGGCAACACGATTTTGTCCGAGAAGTATTCCGCCACAGGGTTTCCTCCGGTTGGCTACCGTGTTACCTTTATCGCCGCCATCTTAGCGAAGGAGACATCCCCTTGCGTTCAACTCGTGTTGCTTTGTTTCTCGTCCTATCTTTTTTCACTCTTGCGAACTTCACGCTTGCTCAAGACGCCGCCGTAGATCCCTCGGTCGCGCCACCGCCGCACGCTCACCCCACCCACCTCAAGCACATTCTGGTGATCGGGCAAACCAAGGGATGGGAACACGATTCGATCACCGATGCGATGGCCGCCATCTATAACATGGGCCACGAGACGGGATTGTGGGATGCCATGCTTCGCACCGACACCGAACTCATTACCAAGAAAGACCTGGGCGGGCGGAACACCAAGAACCTCAATTATTTCGATGCCCTGGTATTCGTGAGCACGACCGGCGAACTCGACCTCGACGAAGCCCAGAAGAAAGACATGCTGTCATTCATCAAGGACGAGGGCAAAGGCTTCGTCGGCGTCCACGCGGCGCTCGACACCAACTACAAATGGCCGGAGTACGGCGAGATGATTGGGGGATGGTTCAATGAGCATCCCTGGATGACCTTCAACGCACCAATCGTTAACGAAGACCCGACATTTCCCGCTGTGCGCCACTTTCCGAAAGCGTTCGTAAAGTACGACGAAATTTACCAGCCTAAGGAATGGTCGCGGGACAAGGTTAACGTGCTGCTAAGCCTCGACCCGAAGAAACTGAATTACGACAACCCGCGTGTTCACCGCACGGACCATGACTTCGCGGTAGCGTGGTCCAAGACGTACGGCAAGGGACGCGTCTTCTATTCGACTCTGGGCCACACCCAGGAAGCGTGGAGTGATCCTGACATTCGCAAGATGTATTTCGAAGCCATCAAATGGGTGATGGGCATGACCGAAGGCGGGACGGCATCGCATCCCCGGCCTTAAGCGGTCCGAATCGCAACTCATTTTATGCGTGCTCTAACGTCATTGATTTACCTGGTGATGCTCATCACGTCGCTTGTCGGCGCGTGGATTCTTGGAGTACGAATGCGACGGCGTATCAAACGCGCTCTCGGCAAAGATGTAGACAGCGAGATGGAATTAACATCGCTTAATACCTAGATCAAGGTCGAAGACGTTGAGGAGAAAGAGCGCGGCGGGAGATTGCCGTGAACCGAATGCCGACAGTTTGAGAGCAAAATCCCTCCGCTCGGCGTTGTCGTGCTAAATAATAATGCGCCGGTCGGAACCGCAGGTTAGGTCGGCGGGGTGGCTAGTACCTACACTTTGCCACAATCATTGTGATGTCGTCATGCTGCGCGGTGGAATTTAGCCCACGCACTTCCTCGGCGATCTTTGTCAGTATCTCCCGGCAGGGAAGTGACTTGTATTTACGCAATCTGTCGATCAGGCTGCTCTCACCGAATTCTTCTTCCTGGTCATCGTAAGCTTCGGTGACCCCGTCAGTGTAGAGAGCCAGCAGGTCTCCCGGAGCCAGTTGGCAGTCGGCGAGGGAGCACTCCCAGGGTCGAAATAATCCGAGCAGGGTACCGGTCGCCTCAAGGTGCTCGACCGCTCCGTCTTCTTTAATAACCAGTCCTGCGAGGTGCCCACAATTGGCGTAGCGCAGGCGGCGCGACAGATCGTCGTACATGGCGAAAAATAGCGACGCAAAAGAGTTGTCGGCGCTGTTGTCGTGGAAGAGGAGATTTACCGACTGCAGAAACGCCTGTGGATCCGCCAGCGCTGACGCGGCCTGGCTGCGGAAGTTGGCCTGAAGGTTAGCCATGAGCAGAGCCGCGGCAATGCCTTTGCCGGAAACGTCGCCGATAACCAGTCCAAAAGTTTGCTGGCCCAGATCGAGGAAGTCGAAGTAGTCTCCGCCAACCTGGCTCGCCTGAAGACAGAGGCCGGAATATTCGAGAGTGCGAGCCTCGGGATGGGTCTGCGGAAAAAGCCGGGCCTGCACCTGCTTGGCAATCTCCATTTCCTGCGCGGTACGTCGGTCGCCTTCGTATTTTTTGACCAGGGCCTCGCGCTGCGCTTCCACGCTGCGAGTAAGTTCGTCGAAGCCGGCGAGGCCAAACGAATTGCCATCGGGATCTTCAAATCGGGTGAAGACACCGCCCCACTCCGGCTTGGTGGGAGGCGCCGAGAAACGCACCCCACGGTTGGACCACTCCTCATACTTGCGGTAAACGTCTTCGGTAAGGAAATAGATTCTGGTGTCCTGGCCGAGATACTTTTCGGGATCAGCCTCGGGGCCAATCAGCGCTAACCCGAGGTGCGCGCTGCCGTCTGGAGGGCTGACCTCGACCCAGCGAGTGCCGTTGGGGAATCGGTGGTCAACCATCAAGCGAAAACCAAGTTGATCGATATAAAAGCGCAGGCTGCGTTCCTGATCCCGGACGAACACCATAAAGAAGTGAAGAAAAAGGCAGGGATCTTGCTCGTCGAGGCGCAAGATATGACGTTGCATCTGGAACGGCAGAGGAGTGTTACCCATCGGCGGAATTATAGTGGGTGTCTAACTCGCGCCGTGGAATTTGGACGGATTGAGGGTTTACCATAGCCGCCATGAAAGCTGACGACCGATTTGGTGTAAGCGCGGTAAAGATGAGCCGCCGCCAGCTTTTACGCGGCGCGGGAAGCCTGGCGGCCGTTACGGCGGCGGCCAGCCTGATGCCGCCGAATGTACAACGCATGCTGGCGCAAGGTGGTTCCGCCAAGGGCACGCTGCGCGACATCAAGCACGTTGTGATGTTGATGCAGGAGAACCGCTCGTTCGACCACTACTTTGGAATGCTGGCCGGTGTGCGTGGCTTCGACGATCCTAGTGCTCTGCAACTCTCTACCGGGCAATCGGTGTTCTACCAGCCGGACGACAAGAACCCCAAAAAATATCTGCTGCCATTTCACCTCAACACTCGCGAATCCAGCGCGCAGAAAATTCCCTCAACTAACCACGCGTGGTCGGTGCAGCACGAAGCATGGAACGGGGGAAAGATGGACCGATGGTTGCCCGCCCATCGCAAAGCGGATGGAGTGAACGGACCGTATTGCATGGGATATTACACGCGTGAGGACATCCCGTTTCACTATGCGCTGGCGGAATTGTTCACGCTTTGTGATTCCTATCACTGCTCGGTGATGGGTCCCACCTGGCCGAATCGCATGTATTGGATGACAGGGACAATTGACGCAGAAGGGCACCATCGTGGTCCGATCATCGATAACAAGGCGCCGAGGAATGGCTACACGTGGACCACTTATGCTGAGCG
>DATBAT010000438.1:0-11815 GCA_036271375.1 Terriglobales bacterium | reverse complement strand
TCTCCGCCTTGCCTGAGCCACGCGGCGATCCATTCGATCATTTGATGCGGAGTGACCACGGGTTGTCCAAAGAGTTCGCAAGCTTTTGCTGGATTGCTCAAGAGCGCGGTTGGGCCTTCTTCGTGGACGAATTCCGGCTTTGCCCCGAATTGTTCGCCGAATCGTAGTGCGGTTTCCCGCACGGAGAGAATTTCCGGGCCGGTGATGTTGAGGATCAGTGGCGGCGACTGACAGTGTGCAAATGACCGTAGGCACCATGAATTCGCATCGCCCTGCCACATGACATTGGCTGCAGGCATTCGCAAATCGACGGGGCGTTGCTCGAAAACCGAGCGACCAATGTCGACCAAAACTCCGTAGCGCAAGTCGATGGCATAGTTGAGACGCAGGATGGTCACCGGCGTTCCCCAGCGTGCCGAGCCATATTCGAACATCCGCTCGCGGCCCAAGGCTGACTGGGCGTATTCTCCGACGGGGCCGACTGGCGTTGATTCCGTTGCTCCGCCTTCTTTCAGATTTCTTAACGGATAAACGTTTCCGGTGGAGAACGCCACGATGCGCGATTTCTGAAAGCGCTCGGCGACCAGGCCGGGGAGGTGAGTGTTCATCGCCCACGTCATGTGGGCCGCGCCGGTGGTCCCGAATTTTCGCGCGGCCATGAAGATGACGTTGGGGATGTCGGGAAGTTTGGCCAAGGCTCCGGATTCAAGCAGATCGCATGCGATAGTTTCAATGCCCTCGGCGGCAAGTTCGGCAGCGAGGTTGCCGTGACCGAATCCGGAGACAGCGATGATTCGCTTTTTGACTTTCGCCTGATCGGCGGCGCGGCGGGCAAGTCGCGTAAGGCTGGGGCCCATTTTTCCGCCAGCACCTAAGATCAACAGGTCGCCGTTGAGCGCGGCCATGGCTGTAACGTCGGCTTCGCTGGGGCGTGAGAGGCGTTCTTCCAGTTCTGTAGTGTTCTGAATTGTCATCTGTCTTTATCTTTAATCTTTATCCGAGCTCGAATCCTGCGATGGCGTAAATCGCACCTTCTTTACCGCGTAAATCTTTTCCGCGCACCATGCGGGAGAGGTGGCGTTGGGGCGCGAAGCCCAAGTCTTCGGCGAGGGCAACGGCATTTGTGTTGTTGGGAAGCAGGTCCCAATACCAAGAACCGGATTGCAACGCACGCTCTGCAAGGGTGCGGGCGTCTTCGGGGCTCTCACCCACGCCTGGGCCGAAATGGTTAGTCTGCCGTCCCGGGCGGGTAAATAAATATGAACGCGAAGTCGTAAGTGGAGGATTTCTTTCCGCGAGCTTATTGAGTAGTTGTGATCGGTCCGCGCCAAAGACATCCTCCGGGTCGTCTGGCCAGTTCGATTCTACGTTTCGTGGAAAATCACCTGAGCCGCCTTTGGCCCAGCGTTCCACGGGTTGTTCAAAGCGGAATCCCATGGTTTCGTAGAGCGGCCTGCCTTGGTCGGTGGCGTCCAGCTTTACGGACTCGATCTTTCGGCGATCAGCGTGGGTAAGAGCTTCTTCAAGCAAGCGCCGGGCGAATCCACGGCCACGATATTTTTCAGTGGTTAGAACCATTCCGATCCAAGCGAGTTTGCAGCCGTAACAAAGTAGCGTTGTCGATGCCGCCAACGTGCCTTCTACTTCGATGGCAAAACAACTATTCGGGGCCAGTTCCAGCAGCATTTTCCAGTCGTCGGCGGTCTGGTTCCATCCCGCTTCGGTCGACAAGCCCAGCGCCGACGGAATGTCATCGGCCGTCATCGGGCGCAGTTTTTCAAGCACGGTTCCAATTCTCCTGGAACCAGCGGGTGAAATGCGGCAAAGCAATTTCTGCGGCTGGAATTTCGGGATGCCATTTCTTCTCCCATTCGAAAGAAAGATAGCCATCGTACTTTTGCTCGCGCAGGACATCGCGAAGTTCGTGGAGTGGAAAATCGCCTTCGCCGGTGAGCACGGGCTTTCCGTTCAGTAAATCTTTTATATGGACGTGGCGAAGCGCGGTGCCCAGTTTTGCCGCACCATCGCGCGGGCGCTCTTTCGCTTCGATCAGGCAATTGGCCGAATCCCATATGACGCCTGTCTGCGGAGCATCGCGGACGATGCTTAGTGTTTCGATGGCACTGGCGAAGTCGCCGTGGGTTTCAAGCCAAACTTTGACGCCAAAGGATTCGATACGCTCGGCTAGCTCGTGGATCGATTCTGCGATCCATTTCCTTGTGGCCTCGCGGTTCTCCCCCGGTTGAATGCTGTCACCAAAGACTCGTAACGCCGGCGCGGAGAGCCTTGCAGCGAGTTCCGCCATGCGTTCGCCCTCGGCAATCCACCGTTCCCGTTCCGCCTTGTCGGGAGAGTGGAAACGGCAACTGGTATCCAGGCAACAAATCGACAGTCCATGGTCGCGCAGAGTTTGTATGATCGCATTCCCTCGAAACACGGGCAGCTTCCAAATTGAGTCTTCGCCTTCGACAAAGCGCAATTCAATGCCGTCATACCCCGCGCTGCCGGCGATGGCAATGATTTGCGGCATCGTCCAATCGGGGCAGGCGAGAGTAGAGAAGGAAAGTTTCATGCTAGGTCATCCGATCAAGCATGCCGCTGGTGACCCGGTTCTTGACTGTGTTGCCCCGAAAGAACCGTTCGAGATCGTCGATGACGACTTGCGCCATTTCACGGCGGACTTGCCGGAAGCTACCGGCCACGTGCGGGGTAAGGATCGCACCCGGCAACTTGCGCATCGCATGGCCGAGTGGCAACGGTTCGTTGGGGTCAGTAACGTCGAGGGCGCAACGCAGTCGTCCGCGCCGTACTTCGTTGGTGAGGGCATCGAGATCGACGATGCCGCCCCGTGCAATGTTAATGACGGTCGCGCCGTCGGGCAGGCGTGACAGCGTTTGCCGGTTTAAGAGGCCGCGCGTTTCGCCAGTCAAGGCGGCTGAGATCATTAAGAGATTTGCTGAAGGTAGGAGCTTTGCCAGAGACACGAACTTGGCCGGATACTTTTTCGCCAGCCCTCGCGGGGTGTATGGATCATAAATCTGCCAGCGCACGTCGAACGGCCGCAGCAGATCGGCCAGAGCACGGCCGATGCGTCCGAACCCGATCATGGCGACCTCGCGGCCGATAAGCGTGTCGGTCCCACCGTGCAAATGCATTGCCTGATAAATCTTATTCGAAGGCTTACGCAGTTGGGAGCGGTAGAAATCTACATTGCGCGCGCAATATAAAAGAAATGCGGCGCCGAGTTCCGCGGTGGCTTTGGCCATGGGCTCGGGAGCCGCGGTAATTGTGAGCCTGTCGAAAAGGCGGCGCGCGAACCGCGATTTCACCTCGCCGCCGCAATGAGAGATGATCCGCAATTGCGGGGCGAGTTGGAGCAGATCTTCCGTAAAGCGCGGGCTGTCCCAGGTGGTGATCAGCGCCTGTGCGGTGGCTAATCTCTTCACGAGCGCAGGCGTCAGTTTGGGGCTTGCGTCCCTCTGCCATTCCAACAACCGTCTTAGTTGTTTTCGCTGTTCCGTGGCAAAGAACGAGTCGAAAAGCTCTTTTCCCGCCAACACGACCACGCGAGGACGCGGCATCCACGCCAGTCTAACATCGTTTTGTGTTTCCTTTCGTTTGGTATTTATTAGCTTCTCTTGAGTTTAGGAACACAGTATAAGAAGAAGTCGGACATGGGACCCAGAAATGACTAGCGCCAATGGAATCGACTACGCCGTCATCGCTTTGTACGCGATGTTGATGGTGGTCGTTGGCATTTACGTTATGCGTTTCAACCGCGGCGCAGCAGAATATTTCCGCGGAGGCAGCCGGATTCCGTGGCTGGTCGCCGGGTTGAGTTGCTTCATGTCCGGCTTCAGCGCCTGGACCTTTACCGGTGCGGCGGGGGTCGCGTATCGGGCAGGTTTTGCCGCGACCGGGCTGTACATCGGCAACGCCCTCAGCTTTCTGCTCGGATATTTTGTTTTCGCTAAACGGTGGCGGCGTAGCCGTATCACCACGGTGATGGAGTACCTCTCCGGCCGCTTCAATCGCACGACCCACCAGACATTTTCCTGGAGCACCATCGTCTTTCAACTCTTCACCGCCGCCAGCACGCTTTACGGGCTCAGCCTGTTTGTCTCCTCGGCGTGCGGCTTTCCGGTGATGTGGACCATTCTTGGGGCAGGGGCGATCATCGTTTTCTATTGTGTACTGGGCGGTCTCTGGGCAGTGGTGGTAACTGATTTTCTCCAGGCTTCGATCCTGATGCCGTTCTGCCTGGTACTGGTGATCACCTCGTTGATGCGGGTTGGCGGGGTTTCCGGGCTCATTCACTCATTGCCACCGCAGATGAAGACGATTCACGTCTCTGGAGAATTCGGCTGGATTTACCTGTTTTCCTGGACGGTAATGGTTTCGTTCGGCTACAACACCAGCGCCATGGCGCAGCGCTACTTCAGCGTGGACGACGAGCGCTCAGCAAAGAAGGTCGCACTGCTCTGCTGCGGCCTGTTTTTTGTCGGAGCCTTTCTATGGTTCATCCCGCCGATGGCGATGCGGGTGCTTTATCCAGACCTGCATTCGATCTGGCCGGCGCTGCCGAATCCCAGCGAGTCGGCCTACGCGGTCGCAAGCCTTACCTTGTTGCCGCACGGGCTCATCGGAGTGATGCTGGCCGCCATGTTCAGTTCGACGATGGCAAACCTTTCCGCGCAGTTCAATCTCAAGTCGGCGATTCTTTCCAAGGACGTCTATCAGCAACTGTTTCGCAAGGATGCGAGCGACCGGGAACTGCTGGTAGTGGGTTGGGTGACGACTTTCCTGGTGGGTGGCGCGACTACGGTTCTTGCCGCGGCGATGTCTTCGAGCGGCCAGAGCGTATTTCACATTATGCTGACATTCAATACGCTCATGTCGCTTGCCTACGGGCCTCCAGCATTGCTGGGACTGGTGGTGCGCCGCTCGCCGCCATGGTCTGGACTGGCTTCGTTTATCACCGGCATTGTTCTTGGACTGCTGGGGGCATTCGTCTATCACTGGACACTGATTCAACAGGTGGCGATCATTATTCCTTCGTCATTCGGGGTATTTTTCCTAAGTATGCTGCTTGATCGCGGAGACACGCCGGGGCGAGCCTTATTGTTCAAAAACCTCGCGACTCCGGTAGATATTTCGGTCGAGCTGAAAGACTCCCCCGATTTCACGGTGCCGGTATTCCGGTTTCTCAGCGCAACCATCATTGTCATCGGTTTACTGAGCCTGCTGCTGCTGGTGACCGCGCCACCCGAACAGCGGATGATCGTGGTGTGGTTCGCAGCGTTGACCCTGGCCGTCGGGAGCTCGCTGCACTTCATACATGGCGGGAAATCCGCGTGATTCGCCTGGGTCTGATCGGTTGCGGTGAACATGCCGAGAACGGACACGCTATTCCGCTGGCTCGATATCGAGATGCCCACCGGGGAGAAATTGAACTCACCGCAGCCTGCGATTTAGATCGTCAGCGAGCCGAGTCATTTGGCCGCAGGTACGGATTTCTAAAATCCTATTCCGATGTTGATGACATGTTGTCAAGTGACAATCTGGACGGATGCATTGCCGTGGTGCCGGTGGAGAAGATTACTCAAGTTGGCATCATGCTGCTGCGGCGGGGAATTCCCTGCGTGATGGAAAAGCCGCTGGGCGCCTCGCTAGATCAGGCAAGGGAACTGCTCGACGCGGCACGAGCCACCGGAACTCCCAACATGGTCTCGGTGAACCGTCGGTTTATGCCGTTTCTCAACGAAGCGCTTGAATGGGCGCGCGCAATCGGGCCGTTGCGTTTCGTGCGGGCCACTATGACTCGCGTGGCCCGACGCGAACCCGAGTTCTTGTGGACGACTGCTGTCCACGCGGTCGATGCGCTGCGTCACATTGCCGGGCCGGTTGCCAGAGCAAAAAAATCGAGAATGGATGGCGATACGAAGTGGTACGCCATTGATCTAGAGTTTGAAAACGGGGTGACCGGACGTGTCGATGTTCTCCCATCCGCCGGGAAGCTTGAAGAAACCTATGAACTATTTGGCGAGAGCTTTCACGCCGCAGTCACTTGCCCCTTCGGCGATCGGCGCGGCTGGCGGGGTTACCACGACGGCCAGTTGGTCCGCGAAGAACTTGCTGGAGAAATTCCAGAAGATATTCTGAATGGATGCTACGACGAAGCCTCGGCATTCATCGGCGCTTTAAAAACGGGTGAGCCCCCCCATCCTTCTATCGAAGAAGTGCTTCCCTCCGTGCAGTTTTGCTTTGCGCTAGCGGGGATTTAGCGGTTCTTCAACGATAAGCTTGAGCCATTGCTTGGCCATCAGGCGATGGTAAGGCTCGGTCATGTGGATGTGATCGAGGCAAGAGAAGCTGGCTCGGTCTGGCGCGGCGGACAAGATTGCGCTGATGGGTACGACTTCTATTCCCGCCTGCTGTGCGGTTTCTGTTTCACGCTTGCGCGCCTCCAGGTTGGGGGCCTCCGGGTCGTGAACGTCGTCGAACGTAATTACTCTTGTTCCTGCTGCCTTGAATCCTAGCCCCATGGTGCGGAGGCTGGCGAGGTCCTCGTCGGTGCGAGTTGCCACCACAAACAGAACTGTATCCGGATGCCAGGCCAGCGCTTCCTGGTAAAAACTCTTGAATGCGCGAGCCGCGGTGAGCCCACCGGCCTGGAATTGCCGAAACTCAACCTTCGGGTTTTCGGCGGAGAACATCGCGGTGACGATTGGAACGAACGCCGACGGCGACGCCCAATGCAGGTCCATGGTGTAGGAATGGCCGATGATGGCAATGCGCTGCCCGGGCAGAGCTTTCATTTTCGGTTCGAGCGCTTTGACGTCGGGTTCGTCGAGAAGTTCGTCAGCCACCACGCGCGCGTCGCGAACATGCAGGTTCTTCTCGCCCCAATTCCAGATTTTGCGTCCGGCGATCTGCCAGGCCGCCGCGCTCTGGTCTAAAGGCGAGACGCACGATTTGTTTTCCCGCAGACGTCCGCTGGCTAGAAAATCGGTGTCGGTCCCGGGAAGTCCTAACTGACCGACATACACTGGGAGCCCAAGCGCGATGTAAAAGGAGTACAGGTCTTGCAAGCGATCGCCGTCACGTTCCACCTCGAGCACAGTTTGATAGAGGTTAGCGACCGAGCGGACTTCTTCCTCTCTGTAGGTGGGCGCGTTCTTGTGCAGATAAGCGGTGAATACGTTCACCGGAAGATTCGCCGGCATCAAGAGCTTCGCGGCCAGCAGAGGTTGAAGATCTTTGCCGGGGTCAAATTTCGTGCGCGAACCGAAGGCCCATGAACGTGCCGCCTGGGGTGAATTCAGCAGGGAAGCCTGGTGAGCGACCAGATCTTGCAGCTCCGTATCAGTCGCAGTCGAAGACCAGCAGGCTGCGTCCATTTTTGACTGCTTGTGCGCCAGCATCATCTGGTAGGCGTGCACACCTACAATGTTGGCTTCGACTAGTTGTTCGAGACGTGCCGAACTTGGCGACACCTCAGCGAGCGCAGATACAAAGACGAACATCGATAGCGCAGTCAGGAATATCTTCTTCAAGCTGATTCCTTCCAGAAATCTGAGCTACACGCCCTTACGCCATCCGCGATCGTTGTCGCCTTTAAGTTCGAAGGTGATAGAGCCGTCTGTGTTGACTGTTTGTTCACAAGCCCACGCCACTGGTTTCTTCACGCCGGGACGAATTTCAATCTGCGCCGAAATCTGTACCTTGCCGAGGTATCCCTTGGGCAGGATAAACGAGGCCTGGCGGCTGCTGCCGCCATAAGGATGACCAGCATCGAGAGTGCCTTCGAGTTTAAAACTGTGATCGGCGCTTTCCACTTGCAGCCATAGCACTCCGGGGACACCCGCCACGCCGCGATTTGAAACGCAGACGATCAATTCATAAGTTCCGTAACGCTTGCGCTGCCAGACCCATGCTGGACGAATGCGATATCCCAGGTTGGTTTGCAGGCGTTCGAATCCGCGGGGAAACTTTTCGTTGTAGCGGGCAAGATTGGAAGCTTCCGTCCATAGTGCCCAGTAGTTTGCTTTCGCATCGAGCGCGTGCAGCATCTTCTTTTCCAGCATGTTTAGCCCGTCGTCGCCGAGCTTCAGCTTATCGATGTCGTACTCGCGGCCACCTCCGTCCTCGAGAATCGTGGCGAGCCACGGAGGACGGTTGGTCAGTTCTTCAATTTGGATCGGTTCCTCGACCAGGATGCTGTCGGAGCGCAACCACGCTCCTGCACGTACAGCCATGTCCGCGACGGTGCGATTGCCCACGTTGCTGATGTCCGGTTGAGTGTTTACGGCGAGCGGAGTCTTCTTCCAGGTATCGATTTGCCGTTGTGTCATGCCCACGAAAGTTCGCTCGGCGGTGAGGTAGTCGGGGAACGGACTGGGCAATGCGCCGGTGTGACCCTCGCCCCAGAATCCGTACTGCATCAGGTCCATCCACTCGAGCAACGGATTGCCTTCGAACTCCGCGGCCAGCAGGTCGTTGAGTTCGGCGAACGCTTTCTGAAATTCCGGATGATCGTAGCGCGGTTCGCGATATTGTCCGCCCTTCTTCGTAGGGCCAATGTTGACCAGCGGAATTTTCTCACGCAGGAATTGTGGAAGCGCCACGTCTTCGGGCTGAAACGATTCGTTCGAAAGCTGAACCCGGAAAGCGAAGCGGAGGCCTTTCCGCTTGGCCGCGTCCATGGTGAGCTTGAATACGGGATTCAAATCAAGCTTGCCGGCCTGCGATTGCACGTTACGCCAGTCGCAGCGAATGTAGAGCACGTCGACGAACGGCAGGCTGGACATCTTTTCTACGTGTTGCTCGAGCGTTTCGCGTCCGGCGCGCGCGTCGAGGGAAGGGCCGCCCTCTTCCCATGTGTAACCGATTAACCCCAGACCGGGATTGCGCACCGGCTTCTCGGATGCTGTGGTAAATAAGATGGGCTGCCAGCCTTGGTCTTGCGTGACGTCGAACGGGCCCTGGTTCAGGCGATCCTGGTTTCGTGGTCCGGAGCCGAAGTCGTATCCTTGCCATAGGTGCTCGGGGACGTCGGCGGCAAGGGCGGCAGCAGCGGCGGGTAGCAACACCGCGCCTTTCAGTAGATCTCGGCGACGCATTGGGCACCTTCCTGTTGTGGGGTAGAATGGACAGTATACAAAGGAAAAAGAAAGACACAAGCGCTGGAAGTAAACGATCCACGGTCGTCCGTCGAGCGGGTGCGCTTTTGGTTCAAGGGCGGAAGTGCCCGGAATAGCCACTGCAAAGCCAATTGCTGGGCTTATTTGGGAAGCGTCCACGCTCCTCCGTAACCGCTTCCCAGCTATTTTCTTTTACTTTTCATATATTTCTGTTAATTTCCTTCAAAGCAGGGGGGAAGTCTCGGGCGTATGTCGACAGGGTCGTTAGTTGAAGCAGAGTGGCTTCGTGTTCTTTCACAGCGGCAGCCGAAAGCCGCCGAATTTTTAGCCAAAAGCTCTGAAGAGCAGACCCGTCTGGGGTATTTCCATACGCTTCGCGAAATCTGCCAGCAGCCCTCCACCTGGCTACAGACCGATGCCCTTATGCGCGAATCGGTCGGCAAACTGCGCCCCGTTTTGTCGGGAATTACCAGCCTCGCCTTAACCGGATCTGGAAGCTCTGAGTATGCCGGAGACTGCGTACGTTTGCCCCTGCGCAACGAACTAGGTGTCGCCACCGAGGCGATCGGGGCCGGCGTGCTATTGTCGTACGGCGGAAAAGCTTTGCCTCCGGGGAAACCGGGGCTAATGGTTTCGTTCGCACGTTCGGGCGATAGTCCGGAAAGTGTCGGAGCGCTAGCGTGGATGCTGCAAACCCAGCCGGATTTGCGCCATCTTGTGCTGACTTGCAATGCTGCGGGAAGCCTGGCGAAGAATTACCGCAACGATCCGCGCGTCACCGTGATTACGCTCGACGATGTCACCAACGATAAGAGCCTGGTGATGACCAGCAGCTTTACGAATCTCGTCCTCTCCGGACGTTTCCTCGGCTTCATGGATCGGCCGCAACGCTACAACGAGATTTGCAATCAGCTTAGCGAAACTGCCACGGCGCTGATCCAAAACTATTTCGGCACATTTTCCCAAGTCGCTGCGAAACCCTTTACGCGCGTGGTTTATTTGGCCAGCGGCGCCCGTTTTGCGGGCACTCGTGAAGCCTCACTAAAGATGTTGGAGATGACGGCCGGCCGCGTACCCTCAGTCTGCGAAACCTATCTTGGACTGCGGCACGGCCCAATGAGTTACATACACAGCGACACCTTGGTGGTCGCGTATTTGTCGTCAAATCCCAACCTGCGCGCCTATGAAATTGACTTACTGCGTGAGTCAGATCAGAAAAACCTGGGATTACTCAAACTAATCGTCGGCGAGAATATTCCAAAAGAAGTATTACGCGATCAGGACGTCGCCATCGAATGCGAAGGTTTGGCGAAACTAGGGGATGAAAATTGCCCGGTAATTGATGTGCTCGCTGGACAACTGCTGGCGTTCTTTCGCTGCTTAGAGGCCGGACTACGGCCCGATTCACCCTCTGAAGGTGGCGTCATCAATCGAGTGGTGCAGAAGTTCGCGTTACACCTTCCCAAGGCATAGTCAGCAAGCCTAACGCCCTACTAAAAATTGTAGCTTTCCTTTAGTTTCTCATACTTATTTTTACTTGCTTTTGGTTTTTTAGGTGTGGTAAACATTGCCTCACCAGAAATCTGTCCCGAGTTTAGGAGACGCGTAAATGAAATCCGTGAAATTTTTCTCATCGTTGCTACTTCTGCTGTTTGCCTGCGGAAGCCTGCACCTGGCTTTTGGCCAAGGGACTGACTTAGGCACGATCGCCGGATCTGTGACTGATTCCAGCGGCGCGGTTGTAGCCAATGCAAACGTAGTGATCACCGATCTCGGCACCAATGCGACGCGCGAGGCGAAAACTGGGTCGCAAGGCGATTATCGTGTTTTCGGTCTGAGCTCCGGCGCATACCAGGTTACCGTGACCGCGGCGGGTATGGGGTCGGCGAAGCTCACGGGTATCCGGTTGAATGGCAGCGATGTAGTTACCGCCGATGCCGTGCTTAAAGTCGCATCGACAAATGAATCGGTCGAAGTCACGAGCGAAGTGCCGCTGGTCAATACGGAAAATCAAACCATCAGCGACAACATCTCCAGCACTGCGGTGATCGATCTGCCGCGCGACAGTCGCGATGTTTATTCCTTCTTGTACCTCAACCCCAACATCACGCAATCTGGTGCGGCTGGCGAGTTCAAGTTTATCGGCGCGCAAAGTTATGGCGCGAACTTCTCTCTCGATGGGCAGCGTTCCAACGGCGGAATCTTCGGCTCCGCTACCTCTAGTGAGCCCTCACTGGAGGCAGTCGGTGACATCAATGTTCTTTCGAACGATTTCAGCGCGGAATATCCGGGCGTTGCGAACATCCGTGTAACCACTAAACGAGGCGGTTCGAGCTACCACGGTTCCGCTTTCTACAACAACAAGAACTCGGCTCTGGCGGCTTGGACGCTGCAAGATCAGATCGGCCAGGCCGATTTTGTGCCCACGCCTATTCAAAGCAAGTATCCAAATCCGGCGTTCAACATAACGGATATCGGCGGCTCGTTCGGGGGACCGGTGCCGTTGCTGAAGAAGACATGGTTCTTTGCCGCCTACGAACGCGATTGGACGATTCAGCCGGTACAGTTGCAATCCACCACTTTGCCACACCCTAGCTTGTGGGGCGGTGACTTCAGCCTGGTTGATCCCCAGAGCCAGCCAGCTGTTTCTGATTTTGCGCTGGGAGAACTTA
>DATBAT010000437.1:0-11576 GCA_036271375.1 Terriglobales bacterium | reverse complement strand
CGACGGCACGACACTACAGAGATCTGCAGACGCGGGTAAACATCTGGCGGCATTCGACGCCTATCCTTATTTTGATCGACTACAGGACGCCATTGTCACTGGTCCCACTGGGAATAACCTGCGAGACGTGAGATTGCTGCTGGCGTACTAAAGACAGCAAACGTGTACTCCTTGTCTTTGCCACAGCCAGAGTGAAGCGATTCGCAGTCCCTCTCGAAATTCCCAGCAGCCATCGCAACATTTTTCTTTCCTGCAAAGAAAATCCAAACAGTGACTTGAACGCGGTCGAAACGCGTCGTATAGTGTGGGTGCTTCAGGTAAGCGTTTTCAGACGCTCAGCGTCGGAGGATTGTGATCATGGCTTCGAGTTCCAGAAGAAAATTCCTGCGCCAGGCGACGACCATCGGCGCAGCCTGTGGAGCAAGCGCTTTATTCGGACGTCCGCTGTTCGGCCAGGCCAAGATGAACGCCTCCGACCCGGTCCGAATTTACATCGATTCGCGCCGCGTGGTCGCTCCGCTTGATCGCAACGTCTTCGGATCATTCCTCGAGCATCTCGGCCGCGCCATCTACGAAGGCATCTACGATCCCGGCAACAAACTTTCCGACGCCAACGGATTCCGCAAAGATGTCGCCGACGAAGTCCGGCAGATGGGCGTGCCCATCATTCGCTATCCTGGCGGAAATTTCGTGTCCGGCTACAACTGGCTCGATGGCATTGGTCCTAAGAAAGATCGCCCGCGCGTCCTCGACAAAGCCTGGGACGCGACCAATACCAACCAGGTTGGCACCGATGAGTTTATGCAATGGTGCAAACTGGTCGGCTGCCAGCCCCTGATGGGACTAAACCTCGGTACTGGAACCACCGAGCAGGCTGCCAATCTTGTGGAATATTGCAATCTGGACAAGGGCACACGCTGGGCCGACCTGCGCCGCAAGAATGGGTCAGAGCAGCCCTACAACGTAAAGAACTGGTGCCTGGGAAACGAAATGGATGGCCCCTGGCAAATCGGCCACATGACCGCCACCGAGTATGGCCTCAAAGCACAAGACGCCGCGCGGCAGATGCACGCGGTCGATCCCTCACTGAAGCTGATCGCCTGCGGATCAAGCGGGCCCGCCATGCCGACCTATCTTGAATGGGACAGGGAAGTGCTCGAGCAATGTTACGACTACGTGGATGCGCTCTCGCTGCATCGTTACATTGGCAACACCGAAGAAGAAACCGGCAAAGACAGTTCGAAATTCCTTGCCATGAACCTGAGCATGGAAAAACAAATCGCCGAGACGCTGGCGGTTTGCGATCTGGTGCAGGGCCACAAGCGTTCGCCGAAAAAGTTGTGGCTGTCGTTCGACGAATGGAACGTCTGGTATCGCGAACGCAGCGGCGACGCCGTCAACGGCCACGGTAAGGAAGCTCCGCATCTTCTGGAAGAAATTTACAACCTGGAAGACGGACTGCTGGTGGGCGGATTCCTCAACACCCTCATGCGCAACGCCGACCGCGTGAAGCTGGCTTGCCTGGCGCAGTTGATCAATGTAATCGCGCCCATCATGACCAACGAAAACGGAATACTGAAACAGTCGATCTACTATCCGTACAACTGGGCGCTGCAATATGCGCGTGGATCGGTGCTCAACGTCCTGGTTGAATCGCCGACCTACGACGTCGCGAAAATGGGCGAAGTCGCGTACCTCGATGCGGTTGCCACCGCCGACGCGGGCGGGAAGACGGCGCTATTCATCCTGAATCGCGACATCAACAAGCCGCACACGGTCGAAGTGAACTGGCAGGACCGCGCGCCGTCCAGCGTTCTGCAATCGAGCGTGCTGACCGGCGACGATCTAAAAGCCTTCAACACTTTCGAGTCACCAAACAAAGTCACGCCCCATACGATGACGAAGCCGACGACGGCCGGCGGGAAGACGAAGTTTGAAGTGCCCGCGAAGTCGTACACCGTCATCCAGTGGGCGTAAAAAATCGGCCACGGATTTTCGCGGATCTCCCCGGATAAGAGAAAAATTTATCCGTATTGGCCTGTGCAATCCAAAGCTATTTTTCTGCCAGCACCACCCTGGGCCAGCCATTTTCCCAGTTAATTTTTGAGATTTGCAGCCATGCGTGGCCGGTGGCTCCGTCGTAGGCGTGGAACACCATGATGTCGCCGTCCTTTTGCAGGAGTAGCGATTCTCCTCCCGGGCCGAACCAGCGCGAATTGCCTTCCATCAGCAAAGTTCCTCCACCTTCCATCAAAGGCGTGCCATTGGCATCGAGATATGGCCCGGTGACTTCCTTCGAGCGTCCGACCATGGTTTTGTAGGTGCTCTTCGTGCCGCGGCAGCACAAGTCGAACGACGTGAACAGATAGAAGAAGCCATCGTGCTCCACGATGAAGGGGGCTTCAATCGCCTGCCAGTTGCCGGGCAATCCCGGTGGATTCGGCGGGGGATTCGCTGGACGTCTGCGGCTCGCCAATGAATAAAGCGTGCTGTCTTCGGTGGAGAGTTTGCCCGTCTTGAAGTCGATGCGGCGCATTTTTATGCCGCTCCAGAAGCTGCCAAAGCTTAACCATGCGCGGCCTTGTTTATCGATCACCAGATTGGGATCGATCGCATTGAAGTCATCTTCCACGCGTGAACGCAATATCAGTCCCTGATCTTTCCAGTGATAGTTGGGGCTCGCCGGGTCGAGAGTCTTGTTGGTGAGCAGCGCAATCCCCGATGTGTTCTTTCCGAATACCGAGAAGGCGTAGTAAAGATGAAACTCGCCATTGAAGTAGGAAAGGTCGGGCGCCCACAACTCTTTGGTTTCCGGGCTTTCCTGCTTGATCCATTCAGGGATGGCGTCAAATACCTGGCCGCACTTCTTCCACGCGTGTAAATCCTTCGAGCAGCGGACGGGGATATCGCCTTTGCGGTCTGGGCCGTTGCCGGTACTAAACAAGTACCAGGTATCGTCGTCGTTGATGATGGCAGGGTCGTGAACAAACTCGGTGTCGCCGGTGACCGGAACAACTTGGCTGAACGCGGGCAGAGTGAGAAGTAAAACCAAAAGAGATTTAGCGATTCGCACATAGACCCCAGTCTTCGGCCATGGTTGCAGGGAATACACCGCGATTCCGCGTCTGTTGGTCCAGAAGCGCTTGTCCGGCAAACAAACTTCAAAGCGACGATTAGAGATAACGTTTGCCTAAACGATTTCGCCAGGAGAAAGTTTCGCTAGCCAAAGCAAACGTGACGTTTCATTCTAGTATTGGGGCTTCAATAGCTGCAATACGCAATGTTCACCCGCTCTCGGCTTGGGCATTCGGGGAAACGTATACCCCGTTGTGCTATTATCCCTCCCGTAATCGTACCCCTATGGATATTCGGGAGATCGCCAAGCGCGCCAAAGTATCGACAGCTACCGTGTCGAGAACGATCAACCGCGTACCCACGGTCGACCCGCAGCTCGCCAAGCGAGTCTGGAAGGTGGTCGATGAGCTTGGCTACTATCCCAACACCCAGGCGCGAGCGCTGGTCTCGGGCAAGAGCCGTATTTTTGGCCTGATCGTTTCCGAAATTACCAATCCATTTTTTCCTGAGATCGTTCAGTCTTTCGAAGACATCGCTGTCCACAATAATTACGAAATTCTCCTGACTTCTACGGTGCACGACCCGAAGCGCATGGAACTTGCCGTCCGCCGCATGATTGAGCGTCGCGTCGACGGCGTTGCCGTGCTGACCTTCGGCATGGAAGAGTCGCTCGTCGAGGATCTGCGTTTCCGGAAAGTGCCACTGGTTTTCGTCGATGTCGGCCCGGCGGTCGCGAAAGTCAGCAATATTCGCATCAACTATCAGAATGGAATTCGCCAGGCGGTCCAGCATCTGGCGGCGTTGCGGCATACCAGGATTGCATTTGTTTCGGGGCCTCCGAAGCTGCGCTCGGCGCAGGCTCGCAGCAACGCATTTGAAGAGTCGATGCGCGAAATTGGACTCGAAGTCTCCAAGGACTACATAGTCCCCGGCGACCACACAATGGAAGGCGGGATGCAAGCCTTCACCAAGCTTATCGGCCTGAAAGAACGGCCGACAGCGGTGTTGTGCTCGAATGACATGAGCGCGATCGGCGTGATGCGTGAGGCTTATGACGTGGGCATTTCGGTGCCGCAAGAATTGTCGGTGGTGGGCTTCGACGATATCAAGTTGTCGGAATTCACGACGCCTCCACTGACCACGGTGCAGATGTCGCAGAAGCTGCTGGCCGAATACGCGTTCAAGGCGCTGTTATCGGAGGTTGAGCAACCGCATTCGACGGCGCGCCGAGAAGTTGAGTTGATGACCAACCTGATCCTGCGCAGGTCAACTGCGCTTGCGCCTTCCGCCCGGAAGACCGAAGCCAGGAAATAAAATTCGCAGCAAAAACAATGCTGTCGTCCCGAGCGAAGTCGTGAGCCTGCCCTAGCGAAGTCGAGGATTTTGTGTTTCTCTCGATTACCACAGAGCCTCATCTATAATGGCCAGCCAGCATGCCTTTCATCACTGAAGATTTTCTTCTTCACAACGAAACCGCGAAGCGCCTCTACCGTAGTTACGCAGAGGAGCAGCCGATTTTTGACTATCACTGCCACCTTCCTCCCAAAGACCTCGCCGAAAACCGCCGCTTCAAGAACCTCTTCGAGATCTGGCTTGAGGGCGACCACTACAAATGGCGGGCCATGCGGGCCAATGGAGTGGCGGAACGATACTGCACCGGCGATGCCGCTCCCTACGAGAAATTCCTGGCCTGGGCCAAAACGGTTCCGGATACGTTGCGCAATCCGCTCTACCACTGGACTCACCTGGAACTTAAGCGCTACTTCGGCATCGACGAATTGCTGAATGAAAACAGCGCGCGCAGAATTTGGAACCACACCGAAGAACAACTGAAGCAGTTTTCCGCGCAGGACATTGTCCGGAAGTTCAACGTCAAAGTGATTTGCACCACCGACGATCCCGCTGAGCCGCTCACCTATCAGGAGCAGATGAAGGAACTTCCCTTCAAAGTTTTTCCCGCGTTCCGTCCGGATGGCGCGCTCAAGACGGGAGATCCTTCAAAGTTCAACGCCTGGGTCGACAAACTTGCAGCGACCGCCAACGTCACCGTCGAGGATCTATCGAGTCTGCTGGACGCCCTCAAGAAGCGCCACGACGATTTCCATCAGCACGGCTGCCGGCTTTCCGATCACGGCCTGGACTATTGCCTGGCGGAAGAGTGCAGCGAGGCCGAAGCCCGCGCCATTTTCGCGAAGGTGCGAGCAGGGCGCAGCGTGAGCTTTTTCGATTCCGAAAAGTTTGCCAGCTACCTGATGCTGTTCTTTGGCCAGCTCGATGCCGCGAGGGGATGGACGAAGCAGCTTCACCTCGGCGCCTATCGCAATGCCAACACCCGTCTGGTGAAGTCGCTGGGTGACAATACCGGGTTCGATTCCATCGGTGACTGGCCGCAGGCGGCGCCCTTGCTGCGCTACCTGGACCGGCTTGATGTCAACGGACAATTGCCCAAGATCATCGTCTACAACGTCAACCCTGCGGACAACTATGCGTTCGCGACTCTGATCGGCAACTTCCAGGACGGCTCATGCGCCGGCAAATTGCAGTTTGGCAGCGGCTGGTGGTTTCTCGATCAGAAGGAAGCGATTCAGTGGCAGCTCAATGCGCTGTCTAACTGCGGCCTTCTCGCACGCTTCGTCGGCATGCTGACCGATTCGCGGTCGTTCATGTCTTATCCGCGGCACGAGTATTTCCGGCGGGTGTTATGCAATCTGCTGGGGCAAGAGATGGAGAACGGGGAACTGCCCGATGACCAGGAACTGGTCGGAGGGATGATCAGGAATATTTGCTTCGGCAATGCAGAAAAGTACTTCCAACTGCCGATAGCGTAATAGCGTGGCTCACGTAGGGGCAGGTGTCCTCACCTGCCCCATCACGGACCTTAAAATTAGGGATGTTATTGAGGCCGGGCAGGTCAGGACATCTTTCGACTTCGCTCAGGACAAGCTCTGCCCCTACGTGAGAGTCACTACTCGCCGGTTACAAATTTAAATTGCGCGGGCGTTAGCGGCACCACGCTCAGCCGTCCCTGCCGCACCAGCGGAGAATCCGCAAACAACTTGTTAGCTTTGATCTCAGCCAGAGACACAGGCTTCGCGTTGGCCTTGCCAACCTTGATTTTCACCTGAGGCAGCTTGGGGTCGGGAATTTCCACCGACACCACCGTGGCGGTCCCCATGGCGCTCTTCAGGTCTCCGGTTTCGTAGATCACCAGGCGGTCACCGGCTTTCATCTCACGCAGATGCTTCACGGCAGTGGGATTGGTGACGCCATCCCAAATGGTGGCTTTATCCCGCTGAAGGCTCGCGAAGGAATAGGCGGTCGGTTCGGTCTTGAGCAAATAATCCATAAGAATCACTGTCGGTCGTTTCTGGCCAACGACCAAAGACCAAGGGCCAACGGCCGTTACTTTGGCTGTTCCTTCGGCGTCTCTTCCTTGGGAGGGTCTTCCTTTTTGTCGTTCTGATTGTCTTTATAGATCGAGTACTGCTCCGTTGGCCGCTTCATCTTTACCGTGATCGCTTCGACTGGTTTGGCTATATCGAAGTCTTCTCCGAAGGTCTGGAAGCCGGGCGCCAGCACCTGGATGCGTAGCTTGCCGTAGGGAACTCCGTCGAAACTGGCCTTGCCGTCGGCATCGCACTTGAGTTCCAGACCGCCCCGCGATTGCTTCCCGTTCTTCTCCACGGGGTGCATTACCACGCTGGCATTCCGCAGCGGCTTGCCGTTGTTGTCCTTCAGAACCAGGAAGTTGACCACGGCCATTTCTTCGTCGTCACTGGAAGCAAACCCAGTGGAAACGGCCATAAAAGCCGCCAAAATGCTAATTGTGACCAGCAGATATCGCTTCATAGACGCCCTATTTCTTGGATGCAGCCAAAGCACGAACCCGCTAAGGCCCACCAAGGTACACCAAGCAAACCCAGAGCTCAAGCCGCGCGTGAAACTCCGATTCTTGACATCGGGAATATCGATACCCTACAATTAGCACTCACCCGATTTGAGTGCTAGCAAAGGCTGCACCCAGCCACTAATCAAATTCTAACCGAAAAGCGATCGAAAGGAGTCTGCAACTATGGCCACGAAATTTACCCCACTGCACGACCGCATTCTCGTACGGCGTATTGAAGAATCCGGCACCACCCGCGGCGGAATCATCATCCCTGACACCGCCAAAGACAAGCCCCAGGAGGGCGAAGTCGTCTCCGCTGGAAAAGGTAAGAGCAACGATGAGGGCAAGGTCCAACCCCTGGAATTGAAAGAGGGAGACCGCATCCTGTTCGGCAAGTATTCCGGAACCGAAATCAAGCTGGACGGCGAAGATTTCATCATCATGCGTGAAGAAGAAGTGCTCGGTGTGATCACCGGCGCGGCTTCCTCCGCTGGCGCTGGCAAGAAGGAATCTGCCGGTAGCCGCCGCTAAGAAACGCAAGGTTCCTGGGCGCGTGGACGCGCTCGGAATGACACACTAGTGATGTTCAAACATTGAGGAGATTGAAAATATGGCAAAACAAATCATTCACGGAGAAGAGTCGCGGCAGGCGATCCTCCGCGGCGTAAACATTCTCGCCGACGCAGTGAAAGTGACGCTCGGCCCTAAGGGCCGCAACGTCGTCATCGAAAAGAAATTCGGTTCGCCGACCATCACCAAAGACGGCGTGACCGTTGCGAAAGAAATCGAACTGCGTGATTCCCACGAAAACATGGGCGCGCAGATGGTGCGTGAAGTCGCTTCCAAGACTTCGGATGTTGCCGGCGACGGCACCACCACCGCAACCGTTCTGGCCCAGGCCATCTTCCGCGAAGGCGTGAAGACGGTTGCTGCCGGTGCGAACCCGATGGCCCTGAAGCGCGGCATCGAAAAGGCCATTGCCGTAATCGCTGGACAGATCGACAAGAAGACCGGCGAGCGTGGCAAGGGCGAACTGGACAAGCTGTCCAAGCCCGTGACCGGCGACATGATCGCTCAGGTCGGCACCATCTCGGCCAACAACGATGAGACCATTGGCAAGATCATCGCGGAAGCGATGAAGAAGGTCGGCAAGGACGGCGTCATCACCGTCGAAGAGTCGAAGACACTCGAGACCCAGCTGGAAGTGGTCGAAGGCATGCAGTTCGACCGCGGCTACCTCTCTCCTTACTTCGTTACCGATCCAGAGCGTATGGAAGTTGCTTTGGAGAACGTCTACATCCTGATCCACGAAAAGAAAATCAGCTCGATGAAAGACCTGCTCCCCTTGCTCGAGCAGATCGCGAAGAGCGGCAAGCCGCTCGTCATCATCGCTGAGGATGTCGAAGGCGAAGCCCTCGCCACCCTCGTGGTCAACAAACTGCGTGGCACGTTGCAAGTCGCGGCCGTTAAGGCCCCCGGCTTCGGCGATCGCCGCAAAGCGATGCTGGACGACATTGCGACCCTCACCGGTGGCAAGTCCATCACCGAAGACCTCGGAATCAAACTCGAGAACGTGCAGGTCAGCGATCTCGGCCAGGCCAAGAAGATCACCATCGACAAGGACAACACCACTATCGTCGAAGGCAAAGGCAAGCAGGGTGGAATCGAAGGCCGCGTGAAGGAAATTCGTGGCCAGATCGACAAGACCACCAGCGACTACGATCGCGAGAAGTTGCAGGAGCGGTTGGCGAAGCTGGTCGGTGGCGTAGCCGTGATCAAAGTCGGCGCCGCGACCGAGACTGAAATGAAGGAAAAGAAAGCCCGTGTCGAAGACGCCATGCACGCAACCCGTGCGGCCGTGGAAGAAGGCATTGTCCCCGGAGGCGGAGTCGCACTGGCCCGTTGCGCGAAGTCGCTCGACGGCCTGAAGCTGGTGGGCGATGAGCAGATCGGTGTCAACATCGTGAAGCGCGCTATCCAGGAGCCGTTGCGTCAAATCGCCGAGAATGCCGGCGAAGAAGGCGCAATCGTTCTCGGCAAAGTGCTCGACGCGAAGGACACCAACTTCGGCTACAACGCGTTCAGCGATGAGTACGAAGACCTGGTGAAGGCCGGCGTGCTCGATCCGACCAAGGTAGTTCGCACCGCATTGCAGAATGCCGGTTCGATCGCCTCGCTGATGCTGACCACGGAAGCCCTCGTTTCGGAAATTCCGGAAGAGAAAAAGGGCGCTCCCCAGGGCGGCGGACACGGCGGCGGCATGGAAGGCATGTACTAAAGACCGCTTCTAGCTGCTAGCTTCTGGTTACCAGCTAAAGCTCGAGGCCCTGCCGAAAAGCAGGGCCTTTTTCATTCAATCCGCGATTTAGGATGCGCAACCCTCGAGGGTCCCACATGGGTCTTGCGACAACAAAAAGGCGCAGCCCTTGGGCTGCGCCTCTTATTTTCTATCTAGTTCTATTTTACCGAATTGAGTAGAGAAAATGGGACATCATAGCCGACTTTATATTTCCCGCCGAATGAAGCGGTTGAGGGAAAGTCGCGGTTTTTGGGGACTTGACAGGTTTTTCGCCAAAATCCGTAACCTGTTGAAAATTTCACGCCCTCACTTCTCCGAACAACACCCTTCTTTCGCCGCCAATATCTGAATCGCCTCCATCGCCTCCGGATTTCCGTACTTGTCGTGGTGGCGCACCCAGGCCATGGGCCAGGGGAGGCCGTCTTCGTTGCGTCCCTTGGGCGTGAGGTCGATGAAGTTGTAGGCGTTTAGCATCATGTCGAGGCCGCGGCCGTAGGTCGAGTAGGTGTGGAAGATCTCGCCATCTTTCTTGTAGAACACACTCGCGCCTGGGCCTTCTTCTGAAGGGAAGCTCATGGTCTCGTAGTTGTAGACGACCTTCCCGTTGGCGATGTCCTCTTTGGAAAATGATACTTCGTAGTCGTAGTTAAAGTCGCTACCAAATGACGACACCCAGGGGAACTTCCATCCCATGCGCTGCTTGAAAGCCTCGACCTCAGGCGAGGTCGCCCGTGAGACCGCGACCAGTTTCACGTCTCTCTGCTCCATGTGCGGCGTCATAGCGTCGAACTGGTCGGCGATGAACGAACAGCTCGGGCAGCCTTCTTTCCATCCCGGGCCTAACATGAAGTGGTAGACGATCAACTGACTGCATCCTCCGAACAGGTCGGCCAACTTTATTTTTCCGTTCGGTCCATCGAACACGTAGTTCTTGTCGACTTTCTCTTGCGGCAATTCGCGGCGCAGCCGCGCCAGTTCATCGCGCAGGTGGGTCAGCTCTTTTTCTTTTGCCAGGAATTGCTTGCGCGTGGCAAGCCATTCCGCGTGGGACACAACTTTCGTGCCGGTTTGCTCCATGGTTGCTGTCGTCATGATTGCTGCTCCTTATTTTTGACCTTCTTTGCGAGAAGAATTTTCGTTACCAGTGCGGTCAGGCCGCCGGTTGACATCACGCTGCCCACCACTAATCCCACACTTGCGAGGCACGCTGGACACATAAACGTCTCCTACTTTGCTTTGGCTTCGGCGCGAGTTTTGACGCTGTCGTGAATGCGGCCCCATCCCTGCTGAACGCCCTGGCGATGTTCGTCCTGGATAAGCCCGAACGCCTTGTGATGGAACTTGATCAGCGTGCCGCCTTCGACCTGGCTCAACCGATACTGGACATTGGAGACGACTCCGTAGGACATGAACAGCGGCCCGGTGATTTCCAGCAGCGTCGGACGCTTGATCGCCTGGACATTTCCCCAGAAATGCCCGTTATTGTCGCTCAGATCGCGGAACCATCGCCCGCCCGGCCAGGCTTCGAGGGTCATGGGCATCTTGCCGCGTGAGTCTTCACTTTCTGGCCCAAGCTGCTCCAGCAGGGCCTCGAAGGTCGTCTCCAGCGGTGCGTTAACGTGAATCTCCTTAGTCACGATCAAACTCAAACTTTCAATTCCTGGGATAGTTTCCGTAATGCTCATACTGCCTCCTTATGAAATGGTTGTTAACTGTAGGGCCTAACTCTTTTCGCTCTCCCGCGCCTTTTCCTCCGCACGTTCCTTGATTCGCAGCAACTGATGCGTCCACAAACGCTCGAAGGTTTTCGTCCATTCGTAGAGCGGACGAATGCCGTCCGCATTAGCCTGATAAAACATGTGCCTCCCATGCCGCCGGACCCTCACGAGTCCGACCTGCCGCAGCACCTTTAAATGCTTTGAAACCGAAGGCTGCTCCATCCGGAGATGGACGACCAGGTCCCCCACTGGACGTTCGCCCCCGGCGAGATACTCCAATATTTCCCGCCGCCGTGGTTCAGCCACAGCATTAAACGCATCGGAAGTGGTTGCCGCTCTTGCCATGATCCGACTATATATTCCCATATGAGAATATGTCAAGCGTAAAAACTCAATACGAAGCCAAGGCGAATACGAACGGCCTAACGACTTTCGTCGCACTGCTCCAGCAATGCCGTAGCGCAGTCCCCAAGCCTCGAGGAGACAAGTGGGGACCGACCAAGGTTGGTGCATCAACAAGAGCTACCGACACCAACCCAGTGCCGAAGGTACGGAATGCGAAAGCCCGGCACGGCAGTGCCGGGGAAAGGGCCAG
>DATBAT010000436.1:0-5938 GCA_036271375.1 Terriglobales bacterium | reverse complement strand
TGCCGGAGTGGTTCCAGAAATCGGGGGCGCGGCGCGCGAACAAGGCAACAGACAAAGACGGCGCGATCTGGCAGCCGGATTTTACCGATCCGCTGTTTCTGAAATATTGGGGCGAGGTGGTGACCGAGGCAGGCAAGCGCTATGACGGAAATCCTTTTTTAGACAGTGTCGACATTTCATCGGTTGGGTATTGGGGCGAGGGTTGGAGTCCTTACATGCCCGCGTTTTCTTACCAGAAAGCGCTGATTGATGTCTGGTTCGATGCGTTTCCGACGACGCCTTTGCTGATGAACTTCGACGAACCGACCGCGCTGACTTACGGCACCAATCGCGGCGCAGGATGGCGGTTGGACTGTCTCGGCGATCTTCGGGTCAAAGCCAACGATCCTTATTTTCAACCGGAGATGTTGGATGTCTATCCGCAGCAGGTGGTTCGATCGGGCGTTCAGGATGTGTGGCAGAAGCGTCCGGTGTCACTGGAGGTTTGCGGGACGGTTTCTGAGTGGAAGAAAGATGGCTTTGATGTGAACTACATTCTGGAGCAGGCGTTGCGCTGGCATGTGACTTCGGTGAATTTGAAATCATCGCCGATACCGGACGAGTGGAAGCCGGCCTTCGATTCGTTCCAGAAAAAACTGGGATACCGGTTTTTGTTGCGACGATTGGAGTACGACAAGACGGTCGCCGCGGGCGCGATGTTGCCGGTACACATGTGGTGGCTGAATGCGGGAGTGGCTCCGTCGTATACGAATTATCCGCTGGCGGTGGAGTTGCGATCGGCAAAGGGCAGCGCGGAGATTCGCATTCCGGTGGATGTGCGCAAGTGGGAACCGGGTGACGCGGTATTCGATGGATCGATCTATGTCCCCGACACGCTGGCGGAAGGCGCTTACGATTTTCGCGTGGCGATGCTGGATCCGCGGACAGGTAAACCTGCGGTGCGGTTTGCGATCGCGGGCCGGAATGACGACGGGTGGTACACGCTGGGATCGGTGCGGGTGACGCGGGAACCGGTCAATTAGCCGGCTGCTTCGATTTCTCGTGAGCTTCTTGCAACCTGGCGGTGACAGAGTCGTTGGCGGCTTTGGTCAGGTTTTTGGTCTTGGCGAATTCAGCGGCTGCTTCTTCATTTCTTCCCATGGATTTGTAGAGGCGGCCGAGGCGCCAATGGACGTTAACATCGTTCGGATTCAGTTTCGCGGCGGTGGTCATCTCTTTCAGGGCTTCATCACGGTGGCCAGCATCGGCGTCGAGGATGCCTAAGTCCAGGTGAGGCAGTGGCATCGTGGGGTTAATTTGGACAGCCTTTCTCAGCAGCGGCAGCGCTGCAACGGAGCGGTTCAGTTTCAGATCGGCGTCGGCCAGATAGGTCAGGGCTTGCGCGTGGTTGGGATCGTTGGTTAGCTCGGCCTCGAATTCCTGCGCAGCTTCTTCGTATTGCGATTGCCCCCAGAGCAGGTAGCCCAGTCCGAAATGGACATTGGGTTCTTGCGGGTTGGCTTTGACGGCCGCGCGAAATTGTTGCGTTGCGCCGGGCTTGTCTTTCATATCGTCGAGAGCCTCGCCGGCCAGCATGTCAGCTTCGGCGGACTCGGCATTCAATAACAGAATCTCGTGGTAAACGTCGAGGACGCATTGGTATTGCTTTGCGCCCAGGCAGCTGTGCGCCAGCATCAGGCGGAAGGGAAGATTTTGTGGATCGCCGGCGGTCACTTCCTTTAGATATGGGATGGCGGCGGTGTAGTCGTTGAGTCCGTAATAGGCGATGCCGATCAGAGTTTTTAGACGCGGCGCTTCCTCGGGTTGAGTTTTCTGTACATGCTGGAAAGCTTGGATGGCTTCCTTGAGTTCTCCCCCTTTGAAGAGGGCAAGGCCGAAGTTCATTCTCAGGCCCGGCATGGTTGGATTTAATGCCAGGGCTTTGCGGTAGAGAGGGATCGCTTCTTTGTAGTGGTCCTGGCGAGCTTCGAGAAACCCCAGATGAGCATAGGCTTCCGCGGTGGGTCGAGTTTTTAAGACTTCGCGCCACGCAGCTTCGGCTTCGGGGAATTTTCCTGCTTGCTCTAAGGAGGCTGCGGTTTGGCGGGGGGAGTTCGAGGTCTGGGCTGCGCAGGGGACCAGTATTGCGATCAGGCTCAAGATGGCGATCCCGAATTTCACCCGCACCTCTGTTTCGTATTCTCGCTTGCTGGGACCTGCTGCCGCAAATCCTGTGACGGTTATCACGCACATAAAAAATCGGGCGCGGCAGTTGTCCGCCGCGCCCGGGCTAGTAACTTTTGAGTTCAGAAGCTGAGCTTGGCGCCCAGTTGCAAGACGCGAGGATCGTAAGTAGTGGTTACGGCGCCGAAGTTTCCGTCGGTTGAGCCGGTGTCTACGTTCTGAAATTGCGTGTGATTGAAAGTGTTGAAGGATTCGAAGCGCAATTCGAACTTCACTCTTTCGGTGATGTCGATGGTCTTGAACAGCGACATGTTGAAATTGACCAGACCGGGGCCAACGACCAAGCCCTTGCCGGAGTTTCCAAAACCGTTGTTCGGTCCGCCGTCCCAAGGCGCGACGGGACTTGCAAATGAACTCGCGCTAAACCAGGCACCCACGGTCTTTGGGTAGGAAACCGGCGAAACCTGATCGGGACGGTTGGTGGTACCACCGCCCAAGCCGAGGGTATCGGGTCCGTTATAGGTGAGGCCCAGTGGCGTTCCAGACTGTATGACGGTAATGCCCGAGATCTGCCAACCACCCAGGACGTTGTGCAGGATTGGGTTCGAACCACGGCGGAAGAACGGCAGGTCATAGATGTAGTTGATGTTGAAAATGTGACGGCGGTCCAGGTTTCCAGATCCACGATCGTAAGCGATATTGAACGGATCGGAGATGCCTCCGAGATCGTTACCGACGGTGTCGATCTCATGCGACCAGGTGTAAGCGAGCTGCATGGTGAGTCCATGACGATTCTCCACGCGAACGCCCGCCTGAAGCGAGTCGTAACTGAAGTTAGTCCGGGTTTCCTCCTGGTTAATGTTGCTGTAGCCGGGGAAGATTCGGAACTGATTTGCGTTAAGGGTGCCGTTGGCGACACCTTGCCGGTCCGTAACGTCGTCCAGCGGCAATGTGTTGACCTGGCGGTCGTCACTCTGGTCCCAACCTCTGGAACCGACATACTGAACTACCGCCACCACGGATTGAGCGAGCTGATGTTGAACGCCCAGGCTGTATTGCGCCGTTGCCGGTGGTTTGTAGGTGTAGTCCAGATTGGTCAGTTGGGATGGGAATGTCTGAGTTGTAGTCGCACCAGTCAGCGCGCTGGTATTGGGATTGGAAAAGTAGACGTTGGTGGCCGATGGCTGGTAAGCAAAAGGCGGGTTCAAAGCTGCGTTGTAAACGTCGTTGCCTTGTACACGTTCGTAGAACATACCGAAGCCGCCGCGAAGAACGGTCCTGGCGTCTCCGGTGAGATCGTAGGCGAAGCCGAGCCGGGGCTGGAAGGTGTAGTAGTGGTTCTGCACCACTCCGATGGGAAAGCCGCTGACCCCGGCTTCCTTTATGCCGTTGAGGTAGAACGACTGGCCGCCAAATGCGGTAAGTGAAGCGGGATCCAAGGTACCGTCGGCAGTCACGGGATTGCCAAGCGACGGATTGTAGTCGCTGGCGACGAAGTTGGCGAACTGGTTGAACCGCTCATAGGCGTGCGGCATGCCGTCGAATCGAACGCCCAGGTTGAGAGTCAGCCGTTGCCTAATGTGCCAGTTGTCGTTGGCGTAAGCGCCGTAGTTGTTGTTGACCCAGTGCTTTCCCGCCAGGAATTGCAGTTGGGTAAAGCTGGCAGCTTCACCGAGCAAGAAGTTGACATACGAATCCTGCGAAAACGAGCTGTTATTGAAGGACGCAGTACCTTGCGTGTTGGCCTGTAACTGCTGGTTCTTGGGATCGTGCAACCAGCTCACACCGAACTTGAATTGGTGTTTGCCGCGAGTCCAGGAGAGATCGTCCTTGGGCTCGTAGCCGAAGTAAGAATTTTTCCAGGGATAGTAGCTGGAAGTCCACGTGGTGTTATAGGGGCCGCCGAGATCGATTTCCGGCAAGCGCGCGCCGATGTTGTCTTCCAGCGGGAAGAAGGATGTGGCTGTCCATCCGGTGGGCTGGGTAAATCCGCTGCCTGTGCCCGCGATTGGCGACAGATGAATGGTGTTGCCGCTGAACAGGAAACTGGTTTCGTTGAGCAACGTAGGCGAATACGTCTGCGTCAACTTGATCACCGAGGACCACGACGGATTCAGCATGGTGGTTCCGACGGTTGGGTAGTCGTTGCCCGGTCCCCAAAGTGGTGGGTAGTAAGTTTGGGTGACGGCATCGTGCAGGTAGTGCCCCATGATCTGGAACTTGCTGTTGATGTTGTGGTCGATGCGGACGACATCCTCGCGAACGTTGGTCGGTTCAGGAATCGATGAGATGTATTGGCTGTTGCCGAAGTTGGGCTGCGGGAAAGTATTCGCGTTCAACTCGAGCACAGCGTTTTGGTCGATGAGGTTGGCCGGAATCACGGCGGTACCTGCGGTTCCGTTGGTCGGGAACGGTTGTCCCGGGACCAAGCCATCCTGGGCGTAGAGCGCCAGCCTGGCCGGGTCTGTGGTTGCAGGAACAATGGGGCTGTCGCCGGCCGGAACAGTGTAGGTCAACGACTGACCCAGCGTGGGGAAGTTGCCGGCCGCGATGGTATTGCGGACCTGAGGCGTCGCTCCGATGATCTGGCGGCGCCACTCTTCATTCACGAAAAAGAATGTCTTCTTTCCCAGCGGCCCACCGAAGTTGAAGCCGGGTTCGTTCAGACGGAACTCGGGGCGCTGCTGGCCTGCTGCATTGGTGAAGTAGTTGTTGGCGTCAAACACTTCGTTGCGGTTGAATTCCCAAACTCCACCGTGAAACGCCTTGGAGCCAGACTTGATCACCATGGTGATGGTGCCCCCGGAACCTATTCCGTAATCCGGGCCATAGTTGCTGTCGAGAGTCTGGAATTCGGAGAGGGCGTCGACCGACGGCAGGGAGCTGAAGCAGCCACCGCATCCGCGATCATTCAGTTCGCCGCCGTCCAACAGATAAATGTTGTGGGTGGTGCGCGTTCCATTGAAGCTGATGCCGTTGGCGCTGGTCAGGGCATTCGCGCCGCTGTAAGCCGGCAGATTGTTGGACACGCCCATTCCCAGAGCCGCCAGTGAAGTCACGTTGCGGCCGTTGGTTGCGAGCTGGGTGACCTGCTGGCCGCTGATGAGGGTACTTAGTTCGTTGGTTTCCGACTGTACCTGCAAGGCGTCGGCCTCAACCGTCACCGTGTCTTCGGCTTTTCCCACCTTGAGATTAATGTCTTCGGCCAAGGTTTGAGCCACGTTCACCACAATGTCGGTCTTCGTGTATTTCTGGAAGCCTGCCACCGATGCCGAAAGTGAGTAGTGACCGACACCAATGTTGGCGAAGAGGAACGCTCCGGCGGAGTTTGAAACCACCTGCCTGATCTGCCCGGTCGCCGTGCTGGTAAGAGAAATATTGACATTGGCGAGAACGGCGCCGGACGAGTCGGACACGGTCCCGGTGATGGAGGCGTTGTCCTGTGCCTGAGCTCCCACGGTGAACGCCATTACGATCAACGCGAAGCCAATGGTCAATATTTTGCGCTGGGATGATTTAGCCGAAAAAATACCCACCATGCGGCGCATGTGGGTGGTGACGTTACTCATAACTTTTGCCCCTCTTTCCTGCTCAACTGATGCCTACTTCGATCTGTGGCGCGACAACAAATAGCGGGGTTAGATTCTGTGATTGCTCCTGTGTCGTGAGTCACATTTGGATCAAAGTCGACAGCTTCAGCAAGCGTTTTCTTGACCGAGATGGTTTTTATATCGATTCGTATGAGGTTGTCAAGACGAGTTTTTAAATGAAATAA
>DATBAT010000435.1:0-3145 GCA_036271375.1 Terriglobales bacterium | reverse complement strand
AAAGCTGCCGGTTCCCAGCGGAGTGGATTCGATCTGGGTGGAGTCCATCACGTTGCCATTAGTCGTATCAACTGCGTTGAGCGTGGGATTACCGGTTACTTCCACTGAAGTCGCCACCGAGCCAATCTTCATCTGCACATTGACGGTGATGACGCGATCGGCTTGTACCACAACATTCTCGTATTTTGAAGTTTCGTAACCGTCATGCGTAAAGGTAAGCGTATAAGTGCCCGCAGGAAGATCGCTAAATGCGAACTGGCCATTGGCTTTGCCGGTTACTTCGCGGGCCAGGCCGGTAGCATCGCTAAGCAGGGCGGCCTTGGTGGACGAAACCGCTGCTCCGCTGCCATCAGTGACGACACCAACGATTCCACCTAAGGTTTGCTGAGCGGTTGCGGCCTCGGTGCAACAGAACAGGAATACGAGCGCTAACAGGCCGCCAAAGGCGACCTGCCTCCAATAAGTTTTCGTCATAGTCTCCTCAAAAATGAGCATTGTTTAGAGTGGGTTGAGATGATCTAACGGGCAGGTACATTGCCTGCGCCAACCCTTAGAATGCACTTTAGGTATGCCGTCGTTTGTTAACGGGAAGCGACCAGACTGTTAATATTTATTGATACGGGAATACTAAAAAAGGATCAAGAATCTCCTGCATTTTCATTCACATAGTGGAAAACCAGGGACGAAACCGCGGCCGGAAACAAGATACCCCGGCCGCTCATTTTGCCCCGTTAGCGTCCTCCAGTTGAACATTCCAGCGCTCGTCATTTTCCTGGACCCGCTAGTCTCCACTTCCCTTACCGAGGCGCAAGCGAAGGCCGGCGCGGAAGTTAAACGGCAGGCTCTCGTAGCCGATGGGCGCAATGTGCTGATCGCTGGTCAGGTTTTCGGCGTTCGCGTAAATAGCCACACGCGACAACCACTGAAAGTTGCCGCCAAAGGTGATGTTGGCATAACCATGATCTAGATTGCGGTTGGGTAGCAGCAGCGAGTTGCCGCCGGAAAGATCTTCGAATTCAAGGAAAGTCGAGTCGTCGCTGCGGCTGGCGAAAGCTGCCGTAGAAATCAGTGTAAAGCGCTTGCGCTGAAAGCTGGCGGAGATGAAGCCGGTGTGCGGTGGAATGCGGAATGGGCGAGCACCCTTCAAGGGCGACAGAGCTCCGATGGGAATGCCGTTGTAGGTTGGCTCGAAGCCATCCGCCACTGCTTCGTTGTCACTATTGAAGGAACGCTGAACCACCCCCTCAAGATAGGTGTAGCCGCCACGTAGAAAGAGGCTGCGCCCGATGCCCCCTTCGACGGTAGCTTCAATTCCCTGCGCGCGATAGGCCTCGGAGTTGACCGAAAGGCCGAAGTCGTCAGTGTAGTAGAAGCCAAGGGCGTTGATCAGTTGATTTTGCTGATCGGCAGTCAATCCGGGGATCAGCTTGGGTAGCACCTGCCCTCCGACCGACTCGATCTGCTTGCCAAACTCGTTGTGAAAATAGCTGGTCCGGAAGATGAGCCGGTCCGAGAAAAAATCCTGTTCGAAGCCTCCCTCGTAGGTACGCGTTGTGGGCGCGGCCAGTGCGGAAATGTGCAGTTGCTGGGCCACGGACTGATAGCCGTTGCTGAGGAGGAATTGATAGAGCGATCCGAACTGATCTGTCAGTGTCGGCTCGCGTACTGCATCGCCAAAGTTGAGAAGCACTAGCGTGCCGCTGAAGATGCCATGCCGCGGCTTAATGGCATAGATCGAGAGCCCGGCACGCGGCGAGGTCTGGACGCCAAAGAGCGAGTAATGCTCCAGGCTGCCGCCCAGCGTGTAAAAGATGCGATTCTTGAAGTCGCCGTGCACGCCCGCGAGGTAGACGTAATTCCTGCGCTCGGTCGATTCGTTGGTGCCAAAGCTGGGGATATTCTCCACTCCCCGCTCATCTTCGTAATGGAAACCGGCGAGCGCAACGATATGCGGCGTAAATCGAAAATCACCCTGGTAAACCACCTGATCGCGGTTGGAGACGAATTGTTCCCCAAACGGATATTCCTCCGGAAAGTCAAGCATTGCGCGGCCGGAAGCTGTATAGCCGTTGGCTCCTGTAAAGGTGACCGCATTGCCGAAATATGCCTGCTCCGGGCCAAAAACGGGATCGGTGAAATAAGTGATGAGTTCGCCGGAGGGCTGCCATAACGAATACTGCTCTCGTTTCCGGGTCATGCCGTAGCGCAGGCTGTTGTGGAAGTCCACCGTGGTCTGGTTGTCGATCGAGCCGCTGACGAAGAGGTCCTGATCCTTCTGTGTCGCATCATCGGCCACATGGTAAAACTCCCAGGTATTGGGCACGCCGGTGGCGTCGAAGCCATAGTGAACGGTGCCGCGAATCTGCGTGCTCGCCCGTGGCTGCCAGCCGAAATTGCCTGACCCGGTGCCAACGTGAAACTGGTCGTTGGGCAGCGAATTGCTGGTCTGCAGCCAGGACGCCGCTGCGAAGTAATCGAGTGTCTTGTGACTGCCGGAGACCTCGGCTTCTTCGCGCGAGGTGTGAAAATTGCCAAGGTCGCCGGCCAGCCGCAGTGATGGTGAATTCGATGTACCCCGTTTGGTGCTGAAGGAGACCACACCGCTGCTGGCATCGGCTCCGTAGAGGCTGGAGGCGGGTCCGCGGTAGACTTCGGCGCTTTCGATGCCGATGGTCGAAAGCGGGCCGAAATCAAATCGGCCGCCAAGGTCACCGACGCTGACTCCGTCAAGCATGATTTTGTTCGCGTCGGAAGCTCCGCCGCGGACAAACAACGATGCCTGCGCGCCCATCTGGCCAGTCTGCGTTGTCACAGTACCGGGCATCTGGCGAAATGCGTCAACAAAACTGTCGCGGAGCTGGAGGTCGAGCGTGCTTAGAACATTGGTCGCCGCGCTTGTCTGCTGTTGCGGCGTGGGGATGCCGGTCGCGGTGACGACGATCGATTGATGGACCCATTCCGGCTCCATCACCAGGTTGCGCTCTACGCTATCGCCCGCGCCGGCATAGAACGAAGGCGGCGCAAGTTGGCGAAAACTCTGCGCGGTGATAATGAGAGAGAAGCGTCCGCTTTGGCCGGTCACAAGCTGGTAGCTGCCGTCGGCGGTAGAGACCGTCTTGGCAACATATTTGGCGCCATTCATCAG
>DATBAT010000434.1:0-6043 GCA_036271375.1 Terriglobales bacterium | reverse complement strand
GCATGGCACGGAACCAGCCTTTTGCGGATTGATTTGATGGGGGACGGACAGTCTAGTCCGTCCGCTACGAGAGGCAGTTCGCTATTCGCGACCGCTGCTCAAGAATTCAAAATCCTACCAAAAGGCTGGTTCCGTGCCATGCGCCGTCGGACAAGAGTCTCCGACCCACATTATTAAACCTCACCCGGTCGATTGCCTCTGCTCAACTACAGTGTTAGTCTCGCTCTACCGTCTGAAGCGGGAGTAGTTCAGCGGTAGAACGCCAGCTTCCCAAGCTGGATGCCACGGGTTCGATCCCCGTCTCCCGCTCCAAAACTCCTCTAAATCTAAAATCCCATAGTGTCGTCGGCAGAGGGGCCGTATGTTCCGGGTACCGGTTGCCCCGTGAGACGAAGGTAGACACCCAATTGCGCGCGATGATGAACCAGGTGATTCAGGAACATCTCTCGATAGGCTTGGAAGCGCGGACCTTCAAAGATTTTTTGTCCTTGAAACGAGAGCTTCCAGTTTTCGTTCCACGAGCCGTCCGGCATTTTGGCCAGAGCTTCGCGCACTTTTGCCGCGCCGCCATCCAACACAGAGACTAGTTGTGACGGCGATTCAAACTGCAGCGGCTTGAAACTGCTTTTCGAAAAATCCAACTCGGGTGTAGTGAGGACCGTAAGACCGAAACCAGACAGTTCGGCGACATGGCCGGCGAGTCTACCCAGAGGCATAGATTTTTCGTGTGGAGTGAAGTCGGGTTGGCTGGGGACGCGCTCCAGCACGGTACGTGTCTTGCCGATTTCTGAATCGAATTCCGGCAGCAACATTTGGCTGATGGTTGGCATGAGTCCTCCGATGAATTTTCATTATGCCACTTTGCCGAACCCCTCCGGGCACTGCCTTATAATAAAAATCTGGAGAGGTGAACGATGGCTGAACCAACTTATGAAGAACTGAAAGCTCGCCTGGAACAACTGGAAAAAGCGGGCCCAAAACGTACCGGTGCGCTGGAGTTTCGTGTGGGAGAAAAGGGCGGCGTCAGTGTGTACGGCTTGGGACGCTTTCCGGTAACGCTGTACTACGAGCAGTGGATTCGGTTGCTCGACCTGAGCCAGGACCTGCGTCAATTTCTGGAAGACAACAAGTCGAAGCTGAAACTCAAAGACCAGTAGCTTTCTTGCCGACCAACTCAAAGCACAAATAATTCATCTGGCCTAAATGATGGTGAAGATGGGTGATGCACCGCAGGAAAATGCTGAATCGGGTTCCTGCGGTTTCTTCGCCTTTTGCGATGTAAGTCTTTTCCCAGTCAGCAGCCGTTTGCGATTTTAGTGTGCTCACCACCATGCTGACCGCGTCATTGAACTTCTTCAGCGCTTCGCCTTTTGGGAGGCGCTTAGTCTCGCTGAATTCACGGTCGCGATCGCGGATGTATCCCGTGACCGCGATCTCGGCGCCGATGTAGTAATTCAGGTTTCCGGTCAGGTGCAGTACGAGATGCCCGAAACTGTTGCCGAAGGAAAATGGATTCTGCCAGAACTGGTTTTCGGAGAGGCAGTCTGACAGTTTTGTGATGTTGCCGGCTAGTTCGAGGTAGCGGGCGGAAAATCCTTCCGCGACAAGAGCGTTCAGATCCTGGCTCATAAGACCTTCCTGTTTCTGGTCCGTGCTGCGATGGGTGTTAGCCAAGACCTTGCGGAGCAACGTCTCTACACGGCTGCGGCGTTTCGCAGAACGAGCGCTGAGTTCTTGGAACCGAATGCGATGCAATTGCACACCGCATGTTCGATAGCTTTCTTTCGGCCTGCCTGCGGCACATAATCCAAATCGCATTCGGGGTCTGGATTTTCCAGATTGATGGTCGGCGGAAGCTGACTGTTGCGCATGGCGATCAAGGTCGCTGCGACTCCGGCCGAACCGCACGCGCCTTGCGGATGTCCGATCTGTGACTTCAGGGCCGACATTGGCACCTGTTTGGCATGCTCTCCCAACACCAGTTTCAACGCGCGTGTTTCGATGCGGTCGTTGAGCTGGGTTGAGGTGCCGTGAAGGTTGACGTAGTGAACGTCATTTGGCGCAATTCCGGCTTCATTCATGGCGTTTTGAATCGCTCGCGCCGGCTCCTCGCCGCATTCCTGCAAACGTACCCGATGGAAGGCCTCACACGTCGATCCATACCCGCGGATTTCCGCCAGCATTATCGCGCCTCGCGCCTTCGCGTGCTCGTATTCTTCCAGGATAAACATCCACGAGCCCTCGGCCACCACAAATCCATCGCGATTGGCGGAGAAGGGACGCGAGCCGCGAGTCGGCTCCTCATTCCATGAATCGGTGAGGATCTTCATCAGAATGAATCCTTTCAAGATGCCGAGGGCAATCGGCGCATCGGCGCCGCCGCTTAGCACCATGTCGAGTCGTCCGGATTGAATCTGGCGCATCGAGTAGCCAAAAGCATCCGTTGAAGACGTACAGCCCGTAGTGACCACGTGGCTGGTTCCGCGCAGGCCGAAGCGCACGCTAAGTTCGCTGGAGAGCGTGCCCATGACGCCGGTCGGCACGCAGAACAGGCTCATCGATTTGTATTGCTTTGCGAAGAAAAGGCGATATTGCTCTTCGGTGAATTCCTGCGATCCGCCGCCTGAGCCCAGGATCACGCCGAAGCGACGCTTTTCTTCGAGGGGCAGGGAAGCAGTGTCGAGGCCGGCATCTTTTAGTGCCTCGGTGGCTGCAGCCAGCGCCAGCGGCAACACCCGCGATACGTGTTTACGTTCGCGTTTGTCGACCCAGGCCAGCTCATCGAAATCCTTCACCTCGCCGGCAATCTGGACTGGAATTTCCGACGGATCGAAGCGCGAAATGCGGTGAACGCCACTTTTGCCTGCGAGGAGCGCCTCGGAAAATGCCTGATTGCCTACGCCATTGGGGCTAACGCAACCCATACCAGTAATGACGACACGTTTCTTCACGAAAGAATGCTCCTTGGCCTGGGCATTGAGCTTACCGACACATGCTACACTTCGCCGAAGTCCCTTGGTTTATTCCATGAAAATTTTATTTCGCCTGTGGATTGTCGCCCTGGCGTCATTAGCATCGGCGCAAACTTCAAAGATTTCTCCTGACCTCGCCAGCAAGATCGACGCCATTGCCCAACACGAAGTCACGGCGCGAGGTGTCCCAAGCGCATCGATCGCCGTCGTGCAACATGGCGAAATCGTCTATCGGAAGGCTTACGGCAAAGCCCGCGTCGATCCCCCGGTTGCGGCACGCCCTGATATGCGCTACAGCATCGGCTCGGTTTCTAAGCAATTCACCGCAACTGCAATTCTGATGTTGGCGGAGCAAGGTAAGTTGTCGCTTGACGATCCGGTGTCGCGGTTTGTGCCGGACCTTACGCGGGCAAACGAGGTCACTATTCGCGAATTGCTCTCGCATACCTCTGGGTATCAGGATTACTGGCCTCAGGACTACGTTCCGCCTTTCATGCTGAAGCCGGTGACCGCTCGCGAAATCATGGACCAATGGGCGCGTAAGCCGCTGGATTTTGATCCCGGCACCAAGTGGCAGTACAGCAACACGAACTTCGTAATCGCGGGCGTGATCATTGAGAAGGCGAGCGGGATGCCGATGTTTCAGTTCATCCAGTCGAAGCTGTTCGCACCTTTGAAGATGAACAGCGTACTGAACATCGATCAGGAACGTCTGGGGGACACCGACGCCACCGGTTACATGCGATATGCGTTAGGACCGCCGCGAGTGGCGCCGAAAGAAGGAAAGGGTTGGCTGTTTGCAGCGGGTGAGCTTGCGATGACCTCGGAAGATCTCGCGAAGTGGGACATCGCCTTGATGAAGCAGACTCTGCTAAAGCCGGAGTCGTATCGCCAGATGGAAACCCAAGTCGGACTAAAAACCGGCATCAGTACGACCTACGGCATGGGTATCGACATCAAAGAAATTTCAGGACACAGAGTCTGGAGCCATGGCGGAGAGGTATCCGGGTTCACAACCCACAATGCAGTGTTCCCCGACGATCGAGCCGCAGTGGTGGTGTTTATCAATCAGGATTCGGGCGGTGCGGCGTCGGCGATTGCGCAGGGGATTGCGCCTCTGCTTTTTGATCTGAGCGTTCAGCGTTCGAGCCTGACTCGCGACCGGGAAATCTTCGAGGGCTTACAGCAGGGAAAAATCGATCGCAGCCAGTTCACCAGCAACGCAAACTCCTATTTCACCGAACAGGCGGTGAAGGACTTTGCTTCCAGCCTGGGGCCCTTGGGCGCGCCGCTTTCGTTTGTGCAGACCCAGCAGGAAGACCGGGGCGGCATGACGTTTCATGCTTATTCGGCGAGGTTCGCGGACCGAACGCTGGGTGTTTGGGTGCGTGAAATGCCGGATGGCAAGGTGGAGCAGTATCAGGTGTCAGCATCAGACTAGCAATGTCCACGTAGCGGCAGGTGTCTTCACCTGCCGGGCGGATGCGACCGGCGCTGCTCTTTGGAAGACAGGTGAGGACATCCTTCGACTTCGCTCAGAACAGGCTCTGTCTCTACGCATGCGCGTTAGCTATAATCGACCTTCCTAGGAGCAGCGATTGGCATACGAGAGTCTCCGCGACTGGATTTCCGCTCTGGATCGCGCGGGTGAGTTGAAGAAGATCAAGACCGAAGTCGATCCCGTCCTTGAAATCACAGAAATTGCTGACCGCGTGAGCAAGCGCGGCGGCCCGGCGTTGCTGTTTCAGAATATTAAGGGACATCCGGGCGCGCAGGTTCTGATCAATCAGTTCGGATCGGCAAAGCGCATGAACCTCGCGCTGGAAGTGGATTCGCTGGACGAAGTGGCCGACCGCATCCGCCACTTCATGGATGTGAAATCTCCTCAGGGGTTCCTCGACAAGGTCAAAATGTTGCCCATGCTGGCGGAGATGGGCAAGTTTTTTCCGAAGGTGATATCTACCGGCCCGTGCAAGGAAGTGGTTCGCAAGGAGAATTTCTCCCTCGATTACTTTCCTATCCTGCAATGCTGGCCGAAAGATGGCGGACGGTTCATTACTTTTCCCTGCGTGGTCACTCGCGACCCAAAGACGGGCAAACGCAACGTCGGTATGTACCGCATGCAGGTTTACGACGCACAGACCACCGGCATGCACTGGCAGCGGCAAAAAGTTGGAGCGGAACACTATCGCGAAAGAATTCGGGCTGAAGCTGCCCAGGGAGATCCGGCGCGGTCGTCGGCTGCGGTCGACATCATGGCCCGGACTTCAGGTGGTTCGGTGGCAGATCGCAGCGGCCCTAGCGGAAAGATGGAAGTGGCAGTAGCGATTGGCACCGATCCCGCTCTGACTTTTTCCGCCATCGTGCCTGCGCCGCCCGATGTCGAAGAATTTTTGATTGCTGGATTTCTGCGGCAGAAACCGGTAGAGCTGGTGAAATGCGAAACGGTGGATCTCGAGGTTCCGGCCAATGCCGAAATCATCCTGGAAGGTTACGTGCAACTCGATGAACTGCGCACCGAGGGCCCGTTTGGTGACCACACCGGCTTCTATTCGCTGGAAGACGAGTACCCAGTGTTTCATCTGACCTGCATCACGCACCGCAAAAATCCCGTCTACTCGACCACCATCGTGGGCAAGCCGCCGATGGAAGATGGATCGATGGGCAAAGCCGTCGAACGAATTTTCCTGCCACTGATGAAGCTCACGATTCCAGAAATCGTCGACGTGAACCTGCCTGTCGAAGGGGTCTTTCACAACCTGATGATCGTCTCCATCAAGAAGTCTTACCCAGGGCAGGCGCGCAAAGTGATGAATGCGGTCTGGTCGCTTGGGCAAGCGATGTTCACCAAGTGCATCGTCGTGGTGGATGAAGACGTCGACGTGCAGAACATCGGCGATGTAACGCTCAAGGCGTTGAATCACATCGATCCGGAGCGCGATATTCAATTCACGCTCGGTCCCGTGGACTCGCTCGATCACGCCTCGCGCTTACCCAATTTCGGCTCGAAGATGGGCATTGACGCCACGCGCAAGTGGGCCAGCGAGGGTTTCAACCGTCCATGGCCCGAC
>DATBAT010000433.1:0-4078 GCA_036271375.1 Terriglobales bacterium | reverse complement strand
GAACGGGAATCAGAAGCGCGCAGAACTTCCGGCGAGCGGCTGGCCGACTTATTCGCCGCCGTCGTCGGTAGCTGGACTTTCATACTTATCCAGAGCGCACTGCTCGTTGCGTGGGTGATGCTGAATCTCATCGCCTGGTCGCATCATTGGGACCCGTATCCCTTTATCCTGCTGAACTTGGCTTTGTCGTTTCAGGCGGCCTATGCGAGTCCGATCATTATGATGAGTCAAAATCGCCAGTCCCAATTGGCCGATCGGCGGAACCGTCTCGATTTGCAGATCAATTTGCTTTCCGAACAAGAAAATACCGAAATGCTGCGGTTGCTACGTAAATTGTGTGAGGCAAATGAAATCGACATTTCTGACAAAGCCTGCGAAGCGTTTGAACAAGAGGTCTCCGCCGACCACGTTCTCAAACAAATAGAAACCGCAGAGAAGAAAGCAAAAGCCGTAAAGCGACGATCGCATCCCCAAAAGTAAGGAGTCTGAAATGGCTGATGATAAAACCAAAAAAGCACCTCAAGATGCCAACAAAGTGAACGTCCACGAGGCGTATGAAATCGAGTATTGGACAAAGAAATTCGGCTGTACCTCGCAACAGTTAAAAGACGCGGTGAAGAAAGTCGGAACGAGTGCGGCGGCCGTTGAGAAAGAACTCAAGAAAAAGTAATTCTCTACGCAGCCGCAACGTGGTGGTAGTCCCAGCGCAACAAAAAAGCCAAGCATTATGTTATGACATGCGCTTAATTGAGCCAAGGCAGGAGCAAGGATGCGAGCCAGAGGAATACGGCAAATCCCACAATATCCTGAAACGCCGTCTCGAATGGGCCGGCGGTTGTGGCCGGATCAAATCCTATCTTTTTCGACAGCATTGGGACGAGCGTTCCCATGCAAGCCGCTGTTAGCATGGAAGCGGCCATCGCGCCGCCGATCACAATTCCAAAGAATAGATGATGCGCCCAGACCGCACCAATCGTTTCCAGTACCGCGCCGCATCCGGCAGCCATCATCAAGGTGCTCGAAGAGTGTCATGGTGAAGTCGACTATGCAACCTCCGCCGAGCAAGCGATTCAGTCTCTGCAGTTGAAAAAGTACAACGTTCTCGTTAGCGGCATTGGCATGCCGGGACAGGATGTACGAACTTATTCGCAGGGTGCGTGCGTTAGGAGATCTACAGGGTGGAGGAAGCATTCCAGCGGTTTCTCTCACCGCCTTTGCTCGTTCTGAGGATCGGCGGAAGGCAGCTCTCGCCGGTTTTCAAACGCATCTAGCAGAACCGGTCGAAGCGATGGAACTGCTCGCCGTCGTCGCAACTCTTGCCCGCCGAACTGGCAAACGGACTCTGGCCGCGCCAATTAATTAGGCTTAAAGGCGGCGCATCCGCGGCTTCCAACTGTAGCATGCTTTCCATCGGCTTTGGTTGGTATGCAAGATGCATGCATTACTTGCTCGGAATCAACTGTGCTACAGACGGGCTTTATTCGGAAGATACTTCGACGCGCGTCATACCGATCTGGTCCATGGACTCGACTATCCATGGTTCATTATGCTGATCGCTTTGCCTTGGCTTATGTATTTGCAAACTGCGGTACCGCGCAGTGGGTACCGATCGTCGCCGGCTGGTTTGGGTTTTCTTTGTCGTGCTTGGTTTAGGAGCAAGTGGTGCTGCCGCCAGCACGGAGTTGCGACGTGGCTACCGCTGTCAAAGATTGCACTTTAGCTGATAGTTTCTCTGGACGATATTAACTGCTTATGGCCGAAGGAAAAGACATCATTGTAATTGGCGGTTCGGCCGGGTCGCTTCGGGCAATTAAGGAACTTTTAAGGGCGTTAAGTGCGGATGTGCAGGTAGCTGTTCTTGTTGTAATTCATTCAAGCCAGGAGTCGCCGGGATATCTCGCCCGAATTTTGGGCCAAGCAACTTCGCTCAATGTTCGGTACGCGGAGGATCGCGAGCCCATTGAATTGGGCACGGTTTATGTTGCACCCGCGGACCGGCATCTACTCGTTAAACCGGGAGAAGTGCGAGTCGTGCGTGGCCCAAAGGAGAATAACTTTCGCCCGGCCATTGATCCATTGTTCCGATCAGCAGCATATACCTATGGGCCGCGGGTAATCGGCGTCGTCCTTTCGGGATTGCTCGACGATGGTTCGCATGGCCTGTTCCAGATCGAGCGGCAAGGGGGAGTCACTGTTGTTCAAGACCCAAGCGACGCCGAGCAACCAAGCATGCCCCAATCGGCCATTGCCCAGGCGAAAGTCGACCATGTTGTGCCGGCGGCCGAAATGGGGGAACTTCTTAATAAGTTAACCCGAGAAAACAGCGAAGAATCTCAGGGCCCGGCACGCGCGCAGCTCGATGTGTCGGAAGGTGCGAGTTCCGGACTCGAAGTGCCTAATCGCCGACCAAGCTCTACGTTTGTCTGTCCGGAGTGTCGCGGTGCGCTATGGGAAATTCAGGAAGGCGACCAGCTGCGTTATCGATGCCACGTCGGACATGGTTATAGCGGCCAAACGCTCTCGGCCTTGCACGACGTGGAGATCGAACAGGCCTTGTGGACCAGCGTTCGCTTACTGGAAGAGCAGGCCGAACTGCAAGAGCGAATGGCGGAAAAGTGGAAAGCATCGGCGAATCGACAACTTGGTGACCGTTTTGCATCCAATGCGGACGATCGAAAATATACGGCTGACCTTATTCGTTCCCTGATTACAGGGCAAAAGAAGCTGCCCGAGCAAGCTCAGAAAAGCCCGCAGGTCGTTGGAGAGTATGGCTTTGGAAGTAAGAGGGAATCTTGAAGTGAGGCGTACTCGTGGCCGATTCGCCTAAAGGTGCACATCGATCGCATTGCCCCAGCGTCGTGAATTGGAACAAACATCTGAAGCAAGTACGTGATGTATTGCTGTCGCGGCAAAAGTTATCTTGCCGAATGCGCTTTGTTGCGGCGCCTGCCTTGCGACCCGCGCCATCCTTTCCATGGTAGATCTTTCGACTGCGGGATGTGCGCCTTTAGCACTGTCTTCATTTGCGTTAGCGCATCGCGCGTGAGCTTCGTTGTATTGGCCGCGACGCGATCGCGAGATACATAGATTTGATAGCCCCGCAAAAAGCATCGTTGGCGGGAAACAACACACAGATATTTGTCGCAATGCCGGTAATGATGAGGACGCTCGCTTCTAAGTGCTTGAGGAGGATATCGAGCGTCGTCAAAAAAAATCGCCGAATGAGCAGGCTCGAGCACGAAATAGTCGTCATCGTCCGGCCATAGCAGGCTGGCAATAGGCTCACCCGGCACCCCAACACCCCCAACCTGCTGATCGGTGACCGTACGCCATGCCTCGGCCGGATGCTTACTCCGCAGATGAGTACTCGGGGCTTTGATTGATGCTATGAGTTTAGGAACGTTCACGGCGCAAGTTCTGTTCGGACCCAATCTTCCGGTGCGCAGTGCCAACAGACGAACGGTTTTGGAACTCGTTGCCACAATCTCAGGGTGGATGTCCGGCGACCTCAGCCAACACACTAATTGCCGTTGGAATTCAGGTTAGTCAGAATTTCGGACAAACTGCTGAACTCTGGCGGCTTGACGAGATGATGATTGAATCCGGCTTCGGCCGATCGTCGCCGATCATCATGCTGACCCCAACCGGTCAATGCGACAAGAACACTGTTTCGTCCCCAGGTCTCATTGCGAAGGCGCCGCGCTACTTCGTAACCGTCCATATCCGGCATGCCAATATCTAAGAAAACAAGATGCGGGTGAAACGCCTTAGCAATTTCCAAAGCAGCGACGCCACTAAATGCCACTTGAACTTCATGTCCCTGCAGTCGCAACAGCATTGCGAGGGTATTGGCTGCGTCTTTATTGTCGTCTACGACGAGCAGCCGGTTTCCGGAAGGAGCAGCAGCCTCTCGAGGACGAACATCTTTTGGCGCAATTTCCGCGGATGCGTGACCGTGTACGCGCGGAAGTCGAACAATAAATTCACTCCCTTTGCCTACGCCATTGCTTCTAGCTTCGACAGTGCCATTGTGCATTTTGACTAAGTTTTTGACTAACAGCCCGGGGAAGTAAGGCGT
>DATBAT010000432.1:0-9743 GCA_036271375.1 Terriglobales bacterium | reverse complement strand
GGCATCAACGCCAATGGGGACGCCGGAAGCCAAAGCCCCCTGAACAATTCGTTCTCCTATAACGGATTGCCTCCGAACGTCCTCGACATCATCGCAGACGGAGCCCACGTATCCGACCCTGGTTGCAACTGCGATACACCGGTGAATCCGAACTCCGATTTCCTGCAGGAATTCAAGGTCCTTACCTCGAATTTCAGCGCCGAGACACAGAAAGGGCCGGCCGTCATAACATCGGTGACAAAGTCAGGAGGCCAGCAGTTCCACGGCAGCGGCTTCTTCTACGCCCGGAACTACGTATTAAACGCCAACGATGCATTGAACAACTCGCAAAATCCGATCGTCGAACGCCCGGCTAACGCCTACTACTATCCGGGATTTACCTTCGGCGGGCCGGTGATCATTCCGGGTACGCGATTCAACAAGAGCCGCCAGAAGCTCTTCTTCTTTACCGGATACGAATATTTCCATCAGGTGCTGGATACCGGTTTGCTGCGGGCAACTGTCCCGACCTCGGGAGAACTCGCCGGCGACTTCTCTGACTCCGAACTCGCGAAGGAAGGCCCGAACGCCGGGGCCCGTAAGTTTCCTACCGCGTGGGGCACGCAGGTTCCGCAATCGGCTATCGATCCCAACATGGTGGCTCTTATGAAGCTTTACCCTGCCGCCAACGCCGATCCCAATAGCAACGGCGGATTCAACTACGTGCAAGCAGAAGTCTTCAATCAGAACAATATGCAGTGGACCAGCCGCGTCGACTATAACGTCAGCGACAACACAAAAATCTTTGTACGCTACAACGTGCAGCGCGAAACCCAACAGTTCCCGGTTGGATTGTGGTGGCGGCAAACCGATCAGGTTCCTTATCCAACTCCGGTGGAAGGTAAGAACCGGTCTGACTCCATCACCGGCACCATCACCCACGTTTTCAGCCCAACGATGACCAACGAAACGGTCATGGCTTACACCTTCGTCGGCTTCCCGAATATCTTCGGCGATCCGAGCAAAGTGGATCGAACGGCAGTAGGCTTTGGTTACGGCGGACTTTCCAACAACGGCGTCGCACAGATTCCCTCTTTCGGTGGCAACGGTGGTTCGGGCGAAGCCGCCTTGATCTTCCAACCAGGCGGGTTCGAAGCTGGCGGTGCGGCGGCGGGACTTTACGCGAATAAGTACATGCCCAGCGTTAGCGACACGGTCACCAAGGTCTGGCGCACGCATACCTTCAAAGCCGGGTTTTTCTATGAATGGATCCGTAATGCACAGCCAGCCAATAACAACACCAACGGCTACATGCAGTTCGTTCCCTCGGCCAACGCTGACTTTACATACGGAAATGCCTATGCCGATATGTTGACCGGCAACATGTCGAGTTACAACGAAGCCAACTTTAACCGTATCAATGACATTTCCTACAACACCTACGAAGCGTTTATCCAGGATTCATGGAAGATCCGGAAGAAGCTGACGTTGGAACTGGGCTTGCGCCTTACTCACTTCACCCCGTGGGCGGATGACGAGGGCTTCGGGTACTCGATCTTCGATATCAACCAGTATGCTGGTGCCGGTTGTACCGGCTCTCCCACATTCTGCGGGTTCCAATGGAAGGCGCGCGACAACTCCGTTCCGATCGGCGGATTCCCGACGCGGACGCTCTTCTATCAACCCCGTTTTGGCGCGGCCTATGACCTCTTCGGTAACGGCAGCACCGTATTGCGCGGCGGGTGGGGACGTTTCTACTTCCACTCTGGACAATTCACTGCCGGTTTGGATACCTCCGCGGGCTCGGCTTCGGTAACCATCACCCCGACCACGATACCCGGGCAGTCGGCACAAAACTTGTTTGCCAAGAATCTGGGGACGATCGGGTTCAACGGCCTGCCTCCGGCCCCTTCTGCGACGGACGCACGCGACGACCGCCAACCCTACACCGATAGTTACAGTCTCACGGTTGCACAAAAATTGCCTTGGTCAAGCTTGCTCGAAGTCGCGTACGTAGGGAACCGAAGCCGCGACTTGCAGAATACGGCAGGAGCAGGAAGCAACATCAACTTGGTGCCTCTGGGCGCGATGCTGGGAGAATCTAACCCGGCCACCGCAAGCTCAAACGACTTCCGCCCCATCCAGGGATATCAGGATCTGAACCAGGCTACTAATAACCTTTACGCAAACTACAACGCCCTGCAAGTAACGGTTGGCCGTCACGCGGGGCGGTACACCATCCAGGGCAACTACTCTTACCAAAAGGCCCTGGGGATTATCAGCCCTACCAACGGTCAGGCGGTCCTGAATCCCTTCAACCTGGACAGCAACTATGGAGTGCAACCCGGCGATCGGCGGCAACTCTTCAACGTCGCCTAGTCCATCGAGTTCGGCAATCCGATTCACGACAATAAATTCCTGGCTGGCGTGGCGAATGGATGGCAACTCTCCGGCATTACGCAAATCCAGAGCGGCGCAAACCTGACATTCAGCAACAATGGGCCGGCGACTACCAGCGATAACTTCAACCTCGGTGGCGGTCTCAACGGAGCCATTATCCCAGGCTCAAAGAGCGTCGCTAACCCGGACGGAATCGCTATCAACAACCAGTCCATTCTGGGGACGAACGCAGTGCAACTGAATCCGCTGGTGACTTGTGATCCGCGGTCAGGATTGGGCGCGCATCAGTACATAAACGGCAACTGCTTCACCATCCCAACCGTGGCGGGACAGAACGGCCCAACTCTGTTGCCGGTGGTTTACGGACCGGGATATTTCAATTCCGACCTGAGCGTCTTCAAGAACTTCAATATCACCGAATCGAAGAAGCTTCAGTTCCGCATTCAGGCCTACAACTTCCTCAACCATCCGTTGTGGTCGTTCCCGGATGGGGGCAACCTGAGCCTGAAGTTCGCTCAGGACGCAACCACTGGCGCCATCACGCAAACCAACTCGAACTTCGGAACCACAACGGCAAAAGAAGGCCATCGCGTCGTCGAACTCGCGATAAAGTTCTACTTCTAGCTCACCCTTTCTCCAGTAATGGGATGGCTTCGGCCATCCCATTTTTTCGTTTCTTGCATCCCTTTGCCTGTAGGGGTAACGTGCTTAGGTCGATTCGCCCTATGTTCCGAAAACTCGCCACCGGGGTCCTATTGGTCGGTCTGTTGCAGGCGCAGGCCACTTCGCCGGAAGACGTTCTGCGACAGGCCATGGAGCGGCAGCAGGCAGGCGACTTGGAAGGCGCCGTGCCGGGCTACCGGGAGTTTCTAGCGGTGCATCCCAAGGAAGTAGCAGTGCGCTCGAATCTAGGGGTATTGCTCGCGCACCTTGGACGCTATGACGAAGCAGTCGGGGAATACAAGCAGGCCACCGAATTGGACCCCAACAACAGCGGAATCCTGCTCAACCTCGGCCTCGCTTATTACAAGTCAGGAAGGATCTCTGAGGCGGTTCCAGCATTTTCTCGTGCGCGTGAGCTAAACCCAGACAATTCTCAAACTACTTTATTACTGGCCGACTGCTATCTGCGCTTAGGCCAGAATAAGAACGTAATCGAACTGTTGGAACCTACTGAGCAGCAACAGTCCGGGGATTTGGCGATTGCCTATCTGATGGGGATGGCTCTGATTCGCGACGGACAGGTGCAGGAAGGCCAGACGCGTGTCGATAAAATTCTGCGCAACGGCGACTCTGCGGAATCACGGTTCCTGCTGGGCACTCAGATGTTCGCCGCACGAGACTTCCCTGCTTCAGTAAAAGAATTTTCCGGCGCAGTTAAGCTCAACCCCAATCTCCCTGATCTGCAAGCGTCCTACGGACGCGCTTTGCTAAACACCGGCGACCCAGATGCCGCAGCCGAAGCCTTCCGCAAGGAACTAGCCAACGATCCCAACCACTTCGAGGCCGATCTTTATCTCGCTCAGATCTTGGCCGCGCGAAAGAAATGGAGGGACGCGGAGCCTCTGGCCCTGCGAGCTTTGAAGGTAAGGCCAAATTCTCTGGACGTAAAATTATTGGTCGCCGATATTCAATCAGGCGAAGGACAAACAAAGAAGGCACAGCAAACTCTCGAACAGGCGGAGAGCGCCTGGCCGCAATCGGCGGCGGTTCGCGAGAGATTGATCCGCGTCTACGAAAGCGAACATGCGGTCGCGGCAGCCAAAAAAGAGAGACAGAATCTGATCCGGGTGGCTCCAATCCGCCCAACCAGCGGCGATTCTGCGCCGGAGTTTGTTGCCGCCAAATCCGATTCCGGAGAGAAACTGTCCCTCGCCAAAATAAGAAAGTCTGGTCCGATACTCCTGGTTTTTGGCAGCTACACCTGCCCCAACTTTCGTAGCGCAGCCGCGACACTCAACCGGCTATATGCACAATACAAGACCGAGATTCCGTTTTACTTGATTTACATTCGCGAAGCACACTCGACCACAGACTGGATGAGCACGCAGAACCAGCGCGAAGGCATCACCCTGCCCCTTGCGGTCAACATGACCGAGCAGCAGGAACACGCCACCATGTGCGTACGCAAACTGCATCTCGACTTCCCTTCCCTGCTCGATGGCATGGACGGATCAGCAGAAAAAGCCTACTCCGCATGGCCAAGCAAAGCGGTGCTGGTCGACCGCCGCGGCCACATCGTATTCGCCACCGGCCTCAGCGAACAGGATTTCAATGCTCAACAATTTGAGGCGGCGCTGAAAGAGTCCGGGGGGATTGTGGCCCAATCCGAAGGAGTACGGTGAGAAAGTTCCTTCTGTTCGCGCTGGCGTTAACCGCGTTCGCAGTTGCCCAGTCTCCGCAAGAACTGGTGGAAGACGGCATCAGCAAACAACGAGCGGGCGACCTCAACGGCGCGGTCAAAGCGTACCGCCAATTCCTGGCGATCCATCCCGAAGCGGCGATTATTCATTCCAATCTTGGCGCCGCCCTCGCCGGTCTCGGGCAACTGCAAGAAGCGGTCACCGAATACCGCGCCGCGCTCAAGTTGTCACCCTCCATGCCGGGCGTGTCGCTGAACTTGGCCCTCGCCTATTACAAAATGGGCCGCATCGATCGCGCCTCGGAAATTCTCTCTAACGTTCACAAGAAAGACCCCGCGAACAATCAGGCAGTACTTCTGCTCGGCGATTGCTACCTGCGCATGGGCGAAGATCAGAATGTCATTCAACTCTTGCAACCGGAGGCGAAAGATCATCCCGACGATCTGGCCATCGCCTACCTGCTGGGCACAGCCCTGATTCGCAATAAGCAAGTTGCGGAGGGCCAGGTGCTAGTCGACCGCATTCTGCGCAATGGCGAATCCGCGGAAGCGCACCTGATGCTGGGCACCGCCAGGATGGGCGCTGCCGATTTTGCCGGAGCGCGTCCCGAATTCGCCAAGGCAGTGGAACTGAATCCCGATCTTCCTGATGCTCACGTGCTCTACGCCCAGTCTCTGCAGGTTACGGGCGATCCCGATGAAGCGTTGAAAGAATTCAAGGCCGAACTGGCTATCGATCCGTACAACTTCCAATCCAATCTGCAAATCGGCGCAATGCTGCGGCAGGAACAGAAATTCGACGAAGCCAGGAAGTATCTCAACACCGCGCTGGAAACGCGCCCCGGAGACATCGCAGTGAGATATCAGTTGGCGACCATCGCGCTGACTGAACATAGAGTGGAAGAGGCACGCAGACTCCTTGAGTTGATCGTGAAAGAATCGCCTCAATTTACCGAGGCCCACGTTTCACTTTCTCGCGCTTACTATCTCCTCAAGCGAATGCCGGATGGCAAGCGCGAGCGTGACATCGTGGACAGACTTACCGCCGAAGCGCAAGCCAAACAACCGGGAGCCCAGCCGCAGCAGTAAAATTCCCTGTTATGAAATTCACCCGGCGACAGTGGCTCTGGCTGGCATCGGCGTTCGGCGCTTCCAGTCTGGCGCCAAATAGCCTGCTGTTCGCCGAAACAGCTCCGCTGTTCCTGGAAATTCCTCCATCGGTAAGCGGCATCAGCTGGGTTCATGAAAATGCCATGTCTCCAAAGCACTATTTGCCTGAGACCCTTGGCCCAGGGTGCGCGTTCCTCGATTTCGACAACGACGGCTGGATGGACATTTTTCTGGTGAACAGCGGTCCTGCCGATTTCTGGAAGCCGGCAAGACCGGTGCACAACGCACTGTACAAGAACAATCGGAACGGGACTTTCACCGATGTCACCGCATCCGCGGGAGTGGACGGCGCATTTTTTGGCATGGGTGTGGCCGTCGGAGACTACGACAACGATGGCTGGCCCGACATTTTTGTCAGCTCTTACGGCAAATGCATTCTCTACAAGAATAATCACGATGGGACGTTCACTGACGTCACCGCCAGAGCCGGCGTCGCTACCCCCGGGTGGACCACCAGCGCGGTGTGGTTTGATTTCGATAACGACGGCCATCTCGATCTATTTGTATGCAGCTTCGTCGACTACTCGGGCGAGCACAAATTCGAATGCGGCGATAACAAGATTGGGAAGGCCTACTACTGTATTCCGCGTGTGTTCAAGCCCACAACAAGTTTTCTTTACCACAATAATGGCGACGGCACGTTCACCGAGGTTAGTAAAGGCACAGACATCGCCAAAGCACTCGGCAAAGGCCTGGGAGTAATAGCGACCGACATTAATAACGACGGCTGGACCGATTTATTCGTCGCCAACGACACTGTACAAAATTTTCTGTTCGTAAATCGCGGACCCGGCCCAAACGGCACATGGAAGTGGGAAGAGATCGGGTTGCAGGCGGGTGTAGGTTTCAGCGATAGCGGACAAGCTCGCTCCGGGATGGGAGTCGACGCAGCCGACCTGAATGGCAGCGGCTGGCAAGACCTGTTCGTCGCCAACGTGGACCACGAAATGTTCTCCGTCTATCGCAACAACAAAGACGAAACTTTTCAGGACACTGCGCAGGCTCAAGGCGTTGCTCGCGCCACCCGCCTCTTGAGCGGATGGGGACTTAAATATTTCGACTACGACAATGACGGGGCCATCGATCTGTTCCTGGCCAATGGCCATCCCGACGACATGATCGACAATTACTCCATGCAAGTGAAATACAAAGAACCGTTGCTACTGTTTCATCAGGGTGAAGACGGAAAACTACGCGACGTCAGCACTCAAGCCGGGCCAGCTTTCGGGAAGTTTTTCCCTGCCCGCGGCCTGGCAGTAGGTGACTATGACAATGACGGCGCGCTCGACGTCCTTATCGGAAACAACGGCGCAGCGCCTCTGCTGCTAAAAAATAACGCGGCCAGGGGGAATAACTGGCTCGGCATCAATTTGGAAGGGACACGCTCCAACCGCGACGGCATCGGCGCTAAGATTTATTGGACCGCGGCCGGCAAAAAGCGATATCGCCTCAAGAACAACGGAGGCAGCTATCTGTCTTCTCACGACCCGCGTGAAGTGCTCGGCATAGGGCACGCCGTGAAAATTGACGAACTGGAAATTCACTGGCCCGCCCCCAGCAAGCAAATCGACCGCATCACCACTCTTCCGTTGAACCGATACGTTCGCATCGTCGAAGGCAAGGGCATCGTTGGATAAGTCCACTCTGCGATATCCTGAAGCAGAAGCACGCAAACAGTTAGGAATCGATGAAAGAAACTTGGCGATGGTTTGGGCCGCAGGATCCGGTGTTGCTGGACGAGGTGAAGCAGGCAGGTGCGACCGGAATCGTCACTGCCTTGCATCATCGTTATAGAGGCGAAGCTTGGCCGCTCGAAGAAGTACTCAAGCGAAAGGCTGAAATTGAGTCGGCGGGTCTGGTTTGGCCGGTTGTAGAGAGCATTCCTGTTCACAATTCCATCAAGCTCCGATCTGGTCCCTATAAGCAATACATCGGTTGGTGGAAGGATTCTCTGGTAGCGCTAGCCAAAGCCGGAATCAAAGTGGTGTGCTACAACTTCATGCCCGTGGTCGACTGGACGCGCACCGACCTAAGGTTTCGCTTGCCAAGCAGCGCTTTCGCGCTGCGTTTCGACATCATCGATTTTGCCGCTTACGATCTCTTCCTCCTCGCGCGCGCCAACGGCGAAAAGAACTACACAGCCGAAGAGGCCGGTGCGGCGAAAAACCGCTTCGACGCTATGTCGGAAGACCGCCGCAACGAAATAGAACAAATCGTGATTGCCGGCCTGCCTGGTGCGGAAGCCATTCACGGTCGCGAAACCATGCGTGCCCTCCTCGCGGAGTATTCCGGCCTTTCGGCTTCCGACCTTCGCGCCAATCTGGTTGATTTTCTAAAAGAAGTTGTCCCGGTAGCGGAAGAGCACGGCGTCAAGTTGGCCATTCACCCCGACGATCCGCCGTGGTCTCTGTTTGGCTTGCCGCGCATCGTTTCCACGGCCGCAGACGCGAGAGCAATCCTGGCGGGCTATGAGGCCGAAGCCAACGGACTAACTTTCTGCGTGGGCTCCTATGGAGCGAGAGCGGACAACGATCTGCCCAACATGATCGAAGAATTCGCCACTCGAATCCACTTCGTGCATCTACGCCAGGTGCGCCGCGAAGACGATCGCATTTTCCACGAAGCCGCCCACCTGGACGGTAGTTCAAACATGACCGCCATCATTCACAAGCTGCTAGCGGAAGAAAAACGCCGCCGCCGCGCAGGACGTTCCGATCATGAAATCCCCATGCGCCCCGACCATGGACATCTCATGGCAGACGACATCGTCAAGAACTCCTATCCTGGATATTCGCTGGTGGGCAGACTCAAAGGCTTGGCCGAACTACGTGGAGTAGTCCGCGGACTGAAATATGCCGTGCCTGATTTGGCAGACTGATCCAAGTTTCGGTTTCGAATGCGACTTTTCAAAACGCACTTCATGCAAGAACATTTTTCTGGTGAGCGATGGCTAGTGCGGCAAATTGTCGCAGACGCGACGCTGAGATGAGGAAATTTTCCAGGACGCAGGGTTCCCACGGTCGCGAGACTCCCGCCACGAGCGAGATTCAGAAACGTCCCAAGCCTTGAACGATGCGCCTTCGCGTTGACGCTATCCAGCACGGTTGCTATGATGACAACGCGGGGTGGAGCAGCCTGGTAGCTCGTTGGGCTCATAACCCAAAGGTCGCTGGTTCAAATCCAGCCCCCGCAACCAAAGATAACTAACAGATTCAATGGCTTACAGCATCGACCTGTGAGCCATTTTCATTTTTGGCATCAATTTGGGTCAAACTTGGGTCAAGAATTCCTTGCATCATTGAGCCCAAGGCCGAACTGATACGTCGGTCGTCGGCACTCACCAGATGGGTATAGTTCATCGTGGTCGTGGACTCGACGTGTCCCAACCTTGATTGCCTGACTGCCATCGGTGCATTCAATCCGTCGAGCACCGTGGCATTTCCATGTCGAAATGCGTGAGCAGCCCCTTCCAAACCCAACTGCTTCAGGATTGGTTTCAGGTGCCGTTTCACGAGGTTGTTTGATTCCAACCGAACTCCACCAATCCGTTTTCCCTTCTTGGTGATGTGAACGGGAGTCAGGAACAGTGGTTCGTCGGCTTTCCGACCTTCCACTTGTAGTCGCAATCTCTCAACCAATTCGGGTGAGAGACTGAACACACGAGGACGTTTCGACTTGGTGCTGGTGATGTGCTTGAGCCACCTACTCTGTCGAACCACGAGAATACTGTTCCCCACATCCATTGAGCCGACGTTGAGAGCACATAGTTCCCCACGACGAATACCCGTTTCGAACACCAGCCACCACACCAGGTCGTAAGGAGGCTTCGACG
>DATBAT010000431.1:0-6224 GCA_036271375.1 Terriglobales bacterium | reverse complement strand
CAACGCTTATGACTTCAGCGTGTTGGGAGCAACGCCGATCACGTTTCCCATTGAGTGGCAGAGTTCCAAGATTCCAGGATTTGCCGGACGCGTGAGCGTGCCAGATTTCCACGGCATCTCGGCGTTGATGGTCTTCTCCAGTGTGGCGGCGAGGTTCTTTGCGCCGCAGCTGGGCGGCGCTGGAGCTGCGCCGTCGGCGGCGGGCGGAGTTTTCCGCATCGATCACGACGAGACCTTCAACCAGACAACGCATCTTCAGTATCAGATAGGCAAGCGCGGACCGTGGGTTGGATTTAATTGGCGGTATGACAGCGGGCTGGTAGCCGGGCCGGTACCTTGCTTTGGCGGAAATTGCGCCAACGGGCCGGCGGGTGATGCCGCTAGTTCGGTGGTCGATGCTTCGATCATCAGTCCCGACCAGCAATACCAGGCAGGTTTGTTCTGCGGATCGGTGCGGGCGACGCCAACGTCGCCGATCAGTTCATCGCTGGGGCCGAACCTTTGTCCGTCGTCGTCGTATGGATCTACTTTGATCACTATTCCTGCGCCGGGGACGGAGGATGATGACCACAATCCTCCGCGCATCGCGCCGCGGAATCTGTTCGATTTGGCCGTGGGCGAAGATAATCTCTTCCACGGAGACAAGTACAAATGGAGCCTGCGGCTGACCGCGATCAACGTGGCCAACAGCGTGGCGCTCTACAACTTCCTCTCTACGTTCAGCGGGACGCACTATGTTTCGCCGCGTAGTTATACGGCGGAGGTGGGGTTCCATTTTTAGAGGCAGAACTTAGGAATCAGCAGTCAGCATTTAGCCGTTTGTCGGGTATACGGGCGCGTGTGTTCCGTATACCCGTTAACCGATTGAATTCATTACCGCCGGATATCTTGCCAATTTCGGGGCTTCGGTATACCTTTCTCTACCCGCTTTCGGGCTAGAGGACGATTTTGACAGTCTGTGTACGCCACTTGTTCCTTCTTATCGGTTTGCTAATCTCTGTTTCCCAAGTAAGTGCTTCTCAAGTAGCGGCCGCCCCTCCTCATTTTTCAGAGGACGCGAAGGCACTCTATGCAGCGGCGTCTGAGCCGGTCGCGCCGGATGGAACGGCCGCCAGCGTTCTGCGCGATGAAGAAAGCTATATTTTTGACGCCGATGGCCGCAACATTCACACCATATATGTGGTGTTCAAAGTACTGACGCAAAGTGGCGCCGAAAACTGGGACGCCGTTGCGGCGGATTGGGAGCCATGGCATGAACAACGCCCGACGATCAGGGCGCGAGTGATTACCCCTGACTTTACCGTACATCAGCTTGATGAAAAGACAATTACGGATGCGCCGGAGAAGGAGAATGAGTCGAGCGTCTACAGCGATCAAAGGGTGATGCGGGCGCCTTTGCCTGCGATTGCTTCGGGCTCGGTGGTGGAAGAAGAGATCATTTCGCAAGAAAGTGCTCCCTTTTTTGGAGCGGGAACTGTGGGCCGGTTTTTCTTTGGGCGAGTGTCTGTTCCTGTCCATTACAGCCGCTTGTTGCTGGAAGCTCCGACGTCCGTGACTCTGCGTTATGCGGTACAGTCTTTTCCCGAAGTTAAGACCCAACGCACCGAAGCGAATGGCAAGGTCACCATCGTTTTGGAACATGGCCCTATGCAAGGTCTGGAAAACGGTGAGTTCGACTTACCCAGCGATTTTTCCGGATTTCCAGTGGTGACTTTTTCGACGGGTACATCCTGGAAGCAGGTTGCCCAGGAGTACGCGAAGGTCGTCGACAAGCAGAGCAGCGGGGCCGACGTGAAAGTCCAGGTAGAAAAGTTGGTGAAAGGAAGAATCTCAAGGGACGAAAAAGCGCAGGCGATTTTGCAATATATGGGCGAGGAGATTCGCTACACCGGTGTGGAGTTCGGTGAATCGGCGATCGTTCCGCATGCCCCGGGCGAAACGCTGTCGCACAAGTATGGGGATTGCAAAGACAAGTCCGTGCTGCTGGTAGCCATGTTGCGAGCGGCCGGAATTCCCGCCTACGTGGCCCTGCTGAATGCAGGCAGGCGGCTCGATGTTCCCGCCGATCTTCCGGGTATGGGATTGTTCGATCACGCCATCGTATATATGCCTGGTACTCCGGACTTGTGGATTGACGCTACCGACCAGTATGCCCGTTTAGGGCAACTTCCCACGGCAGACCAAGGCCGTCTCGCGCTAGTGGCTCGGGACGAAAGTGATGGGTTGATACGCACCAGCGAGTCCGCGTCTGTCGACAATGTCCTGTTCGAGACGCGGGAATTCTTACTTGCGGAAAATGGTCCAGCCCGAGTGGTCGAGACCTCACGACCGCGGGGGAGTTTTGAATCCGAGTTCCGCAGCATCTACGCTGATAAGCAAGACAAGCGGAATCACGACAACCTATCCGGCTACGTGAAGGCGCAGTATTTGGCAGAGAAGTTAGACCGCATAGACCGCACCGAACCTAATGACTTCTCGCATCCCTTTGAACTGGTGCTGGAATCACAAAAAGCCAAGCGCGGAGCAACCGATCTGGATTCGGCGGTGGCGGCGATCCGGCTGGAAGGCCTGTTCTACCGCATGCCCGACGAGCTACAAAGGAGGGAAAAAGAGAAGGACGAGGACGACGATAGCAGCAAGCGCAAGACCAAGCGGACCGCTGACTATCAGTTGCAGCAGGCGTTTGTAACAGAGTGGCAATACAAGATTGTTCCGCCGGCTGGATTTCGAGCCAAGCCACTCCCTCAGGATATGAAGATCTCTCTAGGTCCGGCAACATTGACGGCGCAGTTCTCGAAGACCGAGCAAGGCGTCGTTAACGCAGACATTCGGTTTGACACGGTGAAGAGGCGCTTCACGATTGCGGAAGCCACCGAGATGCGAAATAAGATCGCGGAACTCAGACAAGGGGAAGCGATCATGGTCAACTTCGAGCCTGAGGCTGAGGCATTGTTGCGGGAAGGAAAAATACGAGAATCATTTCAATCGTACCGAAAATTGGCGGCACAACATCCCAAGGAGGCCATTCACCATCTTCAGTTGGCATCAGCGTTGCTGCACGCAGGCCTGGGCGAAGCGGCCCGGCAGGAAGCGCAATTGGCGGTCAAACTGGAGCCCAAGTCCGCCGTGGCGCAGAAGACTTTGGCAGAGATTCTAGAGCACGATCTGGTCGGGCGGAAGTTTCGCTCTGGTAGCGATTTCGCAGGCGCGGCCGCCGCATATCGCGAAGCTATCAAACTCGACCCGGACGATACCGCCACCGTAGGCAACCTGGGGCTCCTTCTGGAATACAACGACGAGGGAATGCGTTATGGAAAGGGAGCGAAGCTCAAAGAGTCAATCGAAGTGTTTCGTACTTTGACAGCGGAAAAGCTGGCCGGCATCGGCCTTCAAAACAACGTTGCATTTGATTTGTTCTATGCAGGGGAGTTTGAAGAGGCGCGCAAGTCAGCAGAGACTCTGAACCCGCAACCGAAGGCCCTGATTGTGGCATGCGAGAGCGCGTTGCGTGGCAGCCAGTCTGGGATTACGGAGGCCAGCAAGCGTTCGACTGGCGATGCGGAATATAAGCAGACCGTGTTGACTGCCGGGCAAATGCTAATGAACTTGAGACAGTATGCGGGTGCTGCCGATCTGATGCAGGCGGGAGCTTCAGGAGACACGGCGGCACGCATGATGGGCCTGGCCGCGTTGTTGAGGAAGACCAAAAAACGGGAAGACATTCAATTACCAGACACTCCGGAAGGCGCCGCCAAGAAATTCCTGGTGCGGAGCATGGAAGGCGCATTGTCAAACGAGGCCTTTGTGGCGACCATGAGCAAAAACGCAATACTGGCGTGGAACGCAAACGATCCTCAAGAGAAGAAGAGGATTTTCGACGCAATGCAAGCTGTGCGACGCGGCATCACCCGTAGCGGAGCTTCCGTCGAGGTAACTCTCGACATCGTGCTGGAGAGCACCGAGGCAACGAGCGATGGCAGCGATGCGGTTGGCTATCGCGAAAAGTTCCACGTGATCGGCGGGAAAGTCGTGACCTTCTATCTAGTCAAAGAGAACGGCAAGTATTTGTTGCTGGACTCGTCGGAACAACCAGATTCCATAGGATTCGAGATCCTCGACCACGTTGCAGCTAACGACTTGGCGGGTGCCAAGATGATGCTCGATTGGATCAGGGAAGACCGACATCTGGCGGGAGGAGACGATCCGCTGTCGGGAGAACCGTTCCCGCGATTCTGGACGGTGGGGAAAGATGCTGATTTGCGCCAGGCAAAATTGGCTGCGGCCGCGTTGCTGGTGCAGCACATGTCCACCGCGAAGCGTGGGATAGAAATTCTCGAGGAAGCAAGGAAGACAGCAACCGCCGATCCGGAGAAAACCAATATCAACCTGGCCCTGGTGACGGGCTACGAAAATGTTCTCGACTATGCGAACGGGTTGACGGTTTCGTCGGAGTTGTCGAAGCAGTATCCCGAATCCAAACTTGCGTTCACCTCGCAAGCCTTGATGCTGGCGGCATTAGGGCGATTTGGCGAAGCGGACCAACTGGCGGAAGCCCGGCTCAAGCGCATTCCGGATGACATCGACGCTTTTCGTGCGATGGCGCGGACCGCCGACGTGAAAGGAGATCCCAAAGCCTCCTACGAAATTGATCAACGGATCGTTGCAGCGGGCAAGGCCGAAGCCTACGACTTGAACGGTCTGGCGTGGCAAACACTCTTTTTTGCCAGGCCGGAGGGCCCAGATACCGAGAGCGCTGTTAAGGCCTCGCAGATGAGCCAGAACAGTCCTTCCATACTTCACACGTTGGCGTGCTTGTATGCAGAAAGCGGGAAAGTTAAGGAAGCCCATGAAGTTCTGTTGCAAGCCATGGATTTAATGAATCTAGCCGAACCGAACTCAGATTATTGGTATGCGTTTGGCAGGGTCGCGGAACAATACGGTGAGTCTCAGGTTGCGAAGGGGCTCTACGGCAAAGTGAGCAAGCCGAAGAACGCCATCATGATTCCTGATTCAAGTTATCAGTTGGCGCAAAACCGGCTGAGCGTCTTGGGTACCGAGCCTTCGTCTGCCAAGCGCCGCTAGGCCTTCGGAGCCCGTCAGTGCTTGACATTGGTGGGGGCTAGCAGTAAAGTTCGCCCATTCTTGAGGGCGTTTCTTCCGAAACGCTCTCGCACGTAGGCCCTTTCCGAATCCGAAAAATCTATCCAATGCAACCGAGGAGGTTCGCATCCATGAAAAAGCTCACAGGGGTGTTGTTAGGGGTGTCGCTTTTGGTCGGAGGAATTGGCGTGGTGGCGGCGCAAGAAATGTCCGATGGAGTTGTGCCTCCACCGAAAGTCTTAGTGCTTTATCGCGAATACCTGAAGCCGGGTAAGTTTGGTTCGACGCACGAAAGAAGTGAGAGCGCGTTTGTTCAGGCGGCCAGCAAAGCGAAGTGGCCGCAACATTACTTTGCGGTGGATTCCCTTTCCGGTCGACCGCGGTCGCTATTCCTGTTTGGCTACGATTCGTTTGACGCCTGGGAAAAGGACTATATGGCGAGTCAAAGCAACGCAGCCTTTTCGGCAGCCAACGACAGAGCCTTGAACGCGGACGGCGAGTTGTTAAGCGATATGGACTCCACGGTATTGAACTATCGCGAAGATCAAAGCCTGCGCCCGAACGTGGACATCGCTCACATGCGCTACTTTGAAATTTCTCTCTATACCGTCAAACCCGGTCATGGCAAAGACTGGGACGACATCGTGAAGCTGGTGAAGGCGGCGTACGAAAAAATTCCCGACGCGCATTGGGCGGTTTATCAGGTGGCGTATGGACAGCAGGTCAACACCACTTATGCTGTATTCAGCGCGCTGAAATCCGCATCGGAAATCGATCACGAAATGATACAGGACAAGGATTTCGTTGAAGCGATGGGCGAAGACGGGATGAAGAAACTCAGCGAATGGGAAAGTAAAGCAATCGAATCGCGCCAGAGCAATCTGTTCGCGTTCAATCCACGAATGAGCTATCCGCCGGACAGTTGGGTTAAGGCCGATCCGGATTTTTGGAAGCCGAAAATGCCCGCTGCAAAAAAGACGCCGGAGAAACCTGCTAATCCGTAGTAATCCCTATGCAAGGGTGGCCTCGGGTCGCCCTTGCAATTTCCGCTTACCAGAAATCTTTCGAAAACCCCAACTGGAATCCGTAGCGCGGGCTTCCCGTGGCTTGGCCGGCGATGGCTC
>DATBAT010000430.1:0-5438 GCA_036271375.1 Terriglobales bacterium | reverse complement strand
CATTGACGGCCACTGCAATTCAGCCGCAGCCAGTCCATTCAGCTACTATCGGCAGGCAATGTTGCCGTTCATGCCGTCCGGATAGAAGCCGCCCGAACATTTCCCTCCTCCGTACACAAGGTTGAGAACCTGCGAGGTTGTACGTGGGATACTCAACGCATTCCCGTCCACATTAAACAGGTGAGCCGAGTTTGGCGGAACGTCCTTCGAGTCAAGTTTGGGAGTGTTGACGACGCCCCTGGTTACGCAGTTGTATCGGATCGCACCTGCGTGTTGCGCCTCGGTGGAAAGAATGGCGCCCGCCACCGCCAAATATTCCTTGCTGGTGATGAGCGGAGCGGCCCCCAGATAGGCGCTGACTCCCACGTCTTCAAATACCCTCGCCAATCTTAGCCAGTCGTTGACACCGGAAAAGCCGAATCCGAGGGCATTCAGGTTGATCGCGGGCTTCTTCACTGCCCCCGAACCAAGCGCCGAGAGCAGGAGTTCCACGTGAGCCTGCTCGTCTTGCCGCAGCGTCCCCGCCATAAACGCCAGATCGTGGAATGTCACCATCTTTCCTCCGGTCGTGGGACCGCTGATCTGGTTTGACTTGATGATTCCACGCTTTTCCAAGGTGGCTCCATAGGTCGACACGGAGTAAAATTCAGCCTCAAGAAATTCCAGGTTGAGCGCAAAATTGAGAATGTCGCCGTCACTGACCCCGGAAGCGGCGGACACCGTTTGTTCTTTGGCTCCAAATTGGCTGCCGACAAGGGCTGCTCCAGCCAGACCTAGACCTGTGAAGCCTACTCCTCTGACGAAGGAGCGGCGATTGATGGTGGATGTTGGGAGGTTGTTTTCCTGCTCGTTCTGTTTCATGGGTTTCCCTCTTGTGCAGACGGTGGTAGAACACGCGCCAAGCCCATCCGCCCAGGACATCAGCAGCTAGGCCGTAAGGTTGCGGGGTGAATGTACGGAGTCAAACGGGGGATATTGCGATTTGGCTCGAACCTGGAGCAGATCACCTGGGTGGCGGGGCAACCGCCTAGAGTCCTCCAAATCGAGTACGGCTTCGGCTCGACTTTGGATTTGCGCCTGCCGCAAAATTTCCAAAGCTGCAGGTTCGGATGTGCCCTCTCCCAGGGAAGTTGTCCTCGCAATTAGCTCCAGACAGGTTCGATTCCCGTATTGTCAAGCTGCCCTGCCGCGTCCCTTCAACTCACATGTCCACATAGAAAAGTATTAGTATCGGGATAGACCCACTGGTACAAATCTGCTTCACCATCTGAACCTCAGGCCTACTGCCTCTATGTCAAAACTATCTATCCGCGATCTCTCCCTGGAACATCAGCATGTCCTGATCCGCGTAGACTTCAACGTCCCACTCTCCGAAGACGGGACTCAAATCATGGATGACACGCGCATCCGCGAGACGCTGCCGACGCTGGAGTATGCCGTGCGTCACCGCGCCAAAGTGATTCTGGCTTCACATCTCGGCCGTCCCAAGGGAAAGCCGAACTCCAGGATGAGTCTTCGGCCGGTCGTCGATCGCTTGCGCCAATTGCTCGGGCATAGTCTAGGCCAGTCAGTGAATGTCGGTTTCTCGCCCGAATGCGTGGGGGAAACTCCGGAAGAGATGGTGCGCATGTTGGAGTCCGGCCAGGTGCTGCTGCTGGAGAACCTGCGCTTTCATGCAGAAGAAGAGAAGAACGATCCAGCCTTTGCGAAGCAGTTGGCAAAACTTTGCGATCTGTATGTGAACGACGCTTTTGGTAGCGCTCATCGCGCCCATGCGTCCACGGAAGGCATCACGCACTTTGTCGCGAAGTCGGCCGCCGGTTTGTTGATGGAAAAGGAGCTGACTTACCTGGGCAAAGCACTCAGCGACCCGGAAAAGCCGTTTATCGCCATCCTCGGCGGCGCAAAGGTTTCGGACAAGATTCAGGTGATCCATAACCTGCTGGGCAAAGTCGACGCGCTGCTGATCGGCGGCGGCATGGCCTACACCTTCCTGAAAGCCAAAGGCCAGGATGTCGGCAAGTCACTGTTGGAGCTGGACAAGCTGGACGTGGCGCGAGAAGCCATGCAGACGGCCGCCAAGCGTGGAGTTCGTTTCCTGCTGCCGGTTGACCACGTCTTAGCCGACAAATTTGCCGCCGACGCGCAAACCAGAATCTCCGCCGGCGATAAGCCCTTCCCTGCCGACTGGATGGCGCTCGATATTGGTCCGGAAACCATCGACCTTTTTGTCGATGAAATCTCCCGCGCCCGTACCATCATTTGGAATGGACCGATGGGAGTTTTCGAGATGCCGTCTTTTGCCCACGGGACCATGCAAGTGGCCCAGGCCGTCGCGGACAATCCTTCGGCAATTTCCATCGTTGGCGGCGGGGATTCTGTCGCCGCGGTTCAGAAGGCCGGAGTCGCCGATAAAATCACACACATTTCGACCGGCGGTGGAGCGTCGCTCGAATTCCTCGAAGGTAAAAAATTACCAGGCGTAGAAGCCCTGACGGAGAAGACCGCGTGAGTACTCGCAAGCCCCTGATTGCAGCTAACTGGAAAATGTATAAAACACCCTCCCAGTCGAGCGAATTTGTTTCAGCTTTTCTTCCCTTGATTCAAAATCAGAACCGCGACGAGATCGTTCTCTGCCCTCCTTTCGTCGATATTGCCGCTGTTGTAGCGGGAACTCGCGGCAGTCACATCCACGTTGGCGGACAAAATATGATCTGGCAGGAAGAGGGCGCGTTCACTGGAGAAATCTCCGCGCCGATGTTGATTGCATGCGGATGCACGCATGTCATCCTCGGCCATTCCGAACGTCGCCAGTTTTTCGGCGAGACCGATGAAACTGTCAACAAAAAGCTGCACACCGCTCTGAAGCACAAACTCACGCCGATTGTTTGCGTCGGAGAATTGCTGGCCGAGCGCGAAGCTGGCCAGACTGAAGAAGTTCTTCTTCGGCAGACCTCGAAAGCTCTCGAAGGAGTCGCACACGACTCCGCTCATTCCATCGTAATTGCCTACGAGCCCGTGTGGGCTATCGGCACCGGCAAAACAGCGACTCCACAAATGGCTGCAGACGCGCATCACATCATCCGCGAGCAAGTGGCACGCTCGCTCAGCCGCGAGATTGCCAACAACATGCGCATCCTCTACGGCGGCAGCGTAAAGCCGGACAATGCCAGCGCACTGATGAGCCAGGAAGAGATTGACGGCGCCTTGGTTGGTGGTGCCAGCCTCGATCCACACTCGTTTTCGAAAATCGTTCTCTACTAGATCAACAGATTTTTGCTGCATGTATTCTTGAGAAGGACCATTATGCAGCCATGTTCGAGTGGTTGCGCTGATCAGTCCGCTCCCATTGTTGCAACTGCCAGGTTTTCGGTTCGTCGCCAAAACTTCATGACCCTACGCGCTGTGATTTTCGATTATGGTATGGTTCTTTCCGGTCCGCCGGAACCGGGCGCACGCGCACGTCTGCTGGAAATCTCCGGCCTTTCGTCGGAGGTCTTCGATAAGCATTACTGGCGCTATCGACTTGCCTATGACCGCGGCACGCTAACTGGCCACACTTACTGGCCGACTATTGCTCGCGACGCCGGAGTGTCTTTTTCTCCAGAAGAAATTGAAGCGTTGATCGAGCAGGATGTTCTGCTCTGGGCGACTGTCGACCCCATCATGCTGGACTGGGTCATTCGTATCCGGGATTCAGGAATGAAGATCGCCATCCTGTCGAACATGGGAGAAGATCTGCTCGCCTACATGCGAGAAAACTTCGGCTGGCTTGGCAACTTTCATCACCTCACCTGGTCCTGCGAGCTGAACCTGATTAAGCCAATGGCTGAAATCTACGAACATACCTTGGAAAAGTTGGATGTTCGCGCCGACGAAGCACTCTTCATTGACGACCGCCTCGAAAATATAGAAGGTGCGCGAGCCGTTGGCATTCGCAGCCTATTGTTCCGCGATGTACGCCACCTTCAGGAAGATCTGCAGAGGGAAGGTCTGGCCAGCCAGTTACCGCCTATACCGGAACACAAGATTCACGCCTAGTTGTCATCCATACTGTTCAGACGCCGAGATTTCAACTGCCAGCTACTGTGCCAGCAGCGACGGCTTTTCCATCAGGATGGGAACCTGCTCCACAATTTCCACGTTGAAGCCCTGCAGTGCTGGCACGTGCGTCGGAGTGTTCGTCAGCAGGCGTATCTTGTGAATCTCCAGGTCAGAAAGAATTTGCCCACCTAACCCTACCTGACGAAGGATTCGGTAATGTCGATCTTCACTGCGCTCATGCGCGCGCGGATCGCGATGAAACACCAGCCTCGCCTCAGGCCCTTTGGTATCGATGCCAAAACCTTTGGTGTTGCTGTGCAGATAAATCAAAGCGCCGCGTCCCGCTTCACAGATCATCTGTAGCGACCGGCGCACCACCTGCTGGCAATCGCATAGCAGAGTTCCAAAGACAGCTCCCGTCAGGCAATGTGTGTGCACCCGCACCAGCACCGGCTCATCACCTTCCGCAACGTTGCCATATACAAGTGCAACATGACTTTCGCCGCCGTCCAATTCGCTCTCATAGGCGATCATGCGAAACTCGCCAAAGGGCGTGGGCAGCATCGATTCTGCGATGCGATAGATATTGCGCTCATTCTGCAGGCGGTATCGAATCAGTTCCGCGACCGTCAGTAACTTGATGCCGTGCTCGCCGCAAAACTCAATCAGGTCGGGTACCCGAGCCATGGTGCCGTCATCCTTCATGATTTCGCAGATCACTCCCGCGGGAATCAGTCCAGCCATGCGCGCCAAATCCACCGAAGCTTCCGTCTGGCCGGCGCGCACCAGCACGCCTCCGCGACGAGCCCGCAGCGGAAACACGTGTCCCGGCCGCGCCAGGTCGGCAGCCCCTGACTTAGGATCGAGCGCGACGCGAATGGTATGAGCACGGTCGTGCGCCGAAATTCCCGTGGTGACTCCCTCGCGCGCTTCAACGCTCTCCGTGAATGCAGTGCCGAAACGCGAGGTGTTTTCCTCCGTCATGGGTCGAAGACGAAGATGATCCGCCCGATCTTCCGTAAGCGCCAGGCAGATAAGGCCGCGTCCAAACCGCGCCATAAAGTTGATGGCTTCAGGAGTGACGAATTCCGCCGCCAGGGTCAGGTCCCCTTCATTCTCGCGGTCCTCATCGTCGACCACGACGATCATACGACCGGCACGAATCTCTTCCAGGGCAGTTGGAACGTCGACGAATGGAGTGGGCGTGACCATTGCACTTATTGTACCGAGCCGGCTGGTCAGGAACATTTGCGAGCAAAAAGAAACGCCACCCGTGTTTGGGTGGCGTCTCCAATTGCAAGCGGTTTTTTCTAAAGCGAAGATTCGATCTCGAATCCCCACGCTTCAAGAAGTGCTTCCGGAATGTACTTTGAGTTTTTGTTCCGGCGTGCCCA
>DATBAT010000429.1:0-8856 GCA_036271375.1 Terriglobales bacterium | reverse complement strand
AAGAAAGACATCACCATCACGGTGAAGAATGTCAGTTCTGCATCGGTAACCATCACCAAGATTTACTTCAACTACGGCCACGGCGGCTCGTCCACCAACTATGGCTACACCACGCAATGCGGTGGACCGATCAAAGCCGGCAAGACCTGCACTATTCAAGTCGAGTTAAAAGCGCAGGACGTGGGCCCGGGATCGAGCCAGCTGGGTATCACCTATAGCGCGCCGGGAAGTCCGATACTGATCGGCTTGACCGGAAACGTAATCAACCCGAAAGCCAGCGTGAGCCCGAGCAGCATCAACTTCGGGACCATCAAAGTGAACACGACGTTGAGCAAGACGGTTGTCATTACCAGCACGGGAGATACGCCGCTGTTAATCAGCAACGTGGCGCTAAGCGGCTCGACCGACTTCACCAAGTCGGGATCGTGCGCGGCTTCCCTAAGCAAGAACCAAAGCTGCACCATCACGGTCACGTTCCAACCTTCCGCGAAACAGTCACGCACTGGAACGCTGAAGTTCACCGACAACGCGACCTCGAGTCCGCAGAGCGTGTCGTTGTCCGGCAAGGGAAACTAACTACCTGAGCTTCGCAGCTGCGTCATCCATGGCGCAGCTGCGGAAACTTTTCCCTCTCTAAACAAAACTGTCATCCCGACGGAGCGTACTTCGCGACGAGGGACCTTACGATGCGCTGGAAAGTGTTTCGGAAGATGGCAGGGCCGTGCGGGAAACTACTATGGTCTCAGCGGATGGGTGTTCTTGCCTGCTTCATCTCAATATCAACACGACGTAAGGTCCCTCGTCGCGAAGTACGCTCCGTCGGGATGACAGTTTCTGTTTGGCTGTAAGTTGTTGAAACTTCGTTCGAGGCTATCTTGCTGAAAATTGCAGAGCCGAAACGTCTCCTAGGATGCCCTTCGCGAGCGTCAGGCTGGCTTGAGACGGGCGATTGAATTCGAGATGACCCTCAGGGCTGTCGAAATTCTGGTGTACGTACAATTTTGGGTTTGTAAGTCTATGAATTCTTTTCTAAGTGATTGAAAATTGGCACGGCCTACCGAAGCATAGCCAAACATCTGCCCAACCGCCGCTATCGGCCATACGCAAGAATTAGCTTTTAGCTATAGTCTTGATCTGCTCAATGGCGTAGACCACCAACACCACCATCACCGGTTCAATAGGATGCTTATATCTCGCGAAGGCGAAGGTAACGTAATACGCGGCGGGATAAAACAACAACAACCATGCTAAGGGAAACGTCCCCGAAATTCGCCGTGCCATCCATAGCCCCGTAAAGGCGAGCACGGTGAACGTGATCCAGCCAGCCGCCCGCAACCAGCGCAGCCTCTCCCCCGGCTCGGAAAATCCTGACCAGAACAGATAGAGGCGGCGCAGGCAAAGTGTTACGAACAGTCCGGGGTTTTCGCGGATGAAGCGCGTGACCTGCATGCGTTTCCATTGCACGTATTGCACTTCGCCCATCAGATCGTACGAGGCATTCTCCCGCGTGTTCATCGAGGGGTGAATGCGGGCCTGCCAGGTGCCGTCGGCGCCCGGCGCGTTGCCGAAAGCAACTTCCGCCCACAAGTTCGGACGGATGAAGACGGGATAGTGAAACACCACCGCGTTGCGAATCAACCACGGCGTGATGATGTTGAGAAAAAGCAGAGCTACGACTACGCCGCGAGAAAGCCATATCTGGTTACGTTGTTTGCGCTGCCAGAGTGGATACGCCAGCGAGACCGGAAAGAACGACAGCAAACTGGGATTGGTGAGTGCGGCGATGCCCCACGCAAATCCAAACCAGAGCCAGGGGCGAATGCTTTCTGATTCGGCGAGAGTGAGCGTCAACCAAATCAGCCAGGTCAGCAACAGCGCGGAAGCGGAAGTCTCCCACACCCAGCGCACCGCCCAGAACATCGCGGGCGGAGCGAGGGCCCATATCCAGACCGAGATCAATCCCACCCGACGGCTGAACATGCGACGGCCGATCAAAAATATCGGGACGCAAGTCAGCGCCGAGCAAAACGAGTTGAAGGCAAAGATGACGAACGCAGATGTTCCGCTATAAATCCCGAATACTTTGAAGACAGCGGCGACGAAGTAGGGATACAGCGGCGCAAGCCATGCGCTTGGTCCCGAGAGAGTACGAAATGGAGAGCTGAACCCGTGGCCGGAGGCTATGGAGCGGGCGATGGCCCCGGTCTCGAAGCCCATTCCGTATTTGTCACTGCCGGGATAATCGTAAGTGTGGAAGATAGCGATGTATGCAATTCGCAGCAGGAAGGCGACGAGCACGATCCAGAGAAGTAATTTGCGATCGGACACGGCGTCGATTCGCTTCTTGGGTCTCATAGGAAAAGCCAAAAGCCAGCCACGTCTCACCGATTTCCACGGAAAGACCAGAGAAAGATTTATCTGTGTTGATCCGTGAAATCCGTGGCTTGGTTTTCGCTATGTTAGCGTATAGGCCGAATGGCGACCGAATCTAAGCATCGCGGACTGATCATCGCCCTCGCCGGGTTGCTGCTTCTGCAAATTGCGGGCGCGGCGATCTGGTACAAGTGGCTTCGCCACGATACTCAGGATTCTTCCGGCGTCATTCCGCGTATGCAGGAGTTTACGCGCGAGCGCCGCTACGACGAGGCAGCGCAAATCGGACAGAAATCTTTGAACAATACTTCTGCTGACGATGCGGTGCTGCAACAAATCGCTCTGGTGTATTTGCGGCGGGCGCAGATCGAGGCGGGAGACAAAGCCCAATTCACCACGCAGGCGGTGGAGTACTCGGAGAAGGCCTTGACCGCAAACCCCGCAAACCAAATGGACTTTTACGCGACGGCGCGAGTGCTGGATATTGCGGGAGATTACTCGGCTCAGTTGCGATGCGAGCACTACAAGCGGTCGGTTTCGCTATTTGAAAAGCGAACGCAGTTCTTGACGGGCGAGTCTTTGGAAGTCGACGGTAAAGCCGTGCCCACGGAACGTTTGCGGCAGGAGAACGACTATCTGCTGGAGCGAGTGAAGACGAAGATGGCAAAGACGGGTTGTGGATAGCCAAGGAACGCAAGGTCCCTCGGCTTCGCTCGGGATGACAGTTTTGGAATTCATCAACCGCGGAGTTCGCGAAGCAGACTCTTCTGTGCTCTGCGTCCTCTGCGTTGATGATTTTTGCCGCGGAGGCTAATTGCCCTGGAAGCCCTTCATCGACTCGCGATAGATCGGCTGGAGGTCGGCGCGTTCCAGGATTTTTGCCGAGCCTTCCTCTTTACTGATGGCTTCGAGGATGCGCACCACCTCGCGGAAGTGCGGGGTCGCCAGCTTTCCGTTGTTGGATTGCACCAACGCGACCGCCGTCCAGTAGTGGGCTTTGGCTTGCACTACTCTCAATCCCAATTTTTCGGCGCGGGCCAGTGCGCGTCCCAGTTCGACTTGTGCGCCCTTGGCGTCTTTCTTCTGCACCATGGCTTCGCCCATGTAAACCGAAGCTTCAACCGATAGGGCCTTCAGGCCGAGCGTGTCGGCGTCCTGCGAGAGTTTGGTCAGAGCAGAAATAGCGGCTTGCGACTTGCCCTGCTTGACGTCGACTTTGGCCTGGTCGATTTTCGATAGCAGGATACGTTCGCGATTTGCCGCTTTGGTGGCGGTCTGCATGGCGCGCTGGTATTGCTGACCAGCGCCCGCGTAATCGCCTTTATAAAAATAGACATCCCCCAGCCAGTTCAATGCCAGGGAAGCAATCGCGTCATTCTTGATTTCCTGGGCGATGGCCAAGCCGTCCTCGATGTTTTTCTGGCCTTCATCGCCGCGCCCGGCTTCCGCCAGAATGCCGCCGAGCCCGGACATTATTTCTACAGTGAACGCGGTGCGCTCTTTGATGTCCTGGAAAATCTTCAGCGCGTCGCGCATCGAGGCCAGCGCAGCGGCGTAACGGCCCTGCGCCGCGAAGATCAGCGCCATGCTTTCCGATTCGATGGCCACTCCGCGCTGGTCGTTCATGCCGCGTCGCAGTTCAATTGCTTTCAGATACTGCGCGAGTGCCTCGTCGTACTGTCCCAGCTTGGCGTTGGCCTCGGCCAGATTGTGCAGCGTTTCGGCCGTGTCCTCGGGAACGTTGAGTTTTTGCCGGATCTCATAGGCTTGCTGCAAGTAGGTGAGGCCGTCCTGATAGTCGCCCTTGTCGATGCTGTTGACGCCGATGTTGTGCTTGGTGAGCGCGATGTTAGGTTGGTTCTGAAGTTCGGTCTCGATGCCCAGCGCCTGTTTGAAATTCTTAAGCGCATCGTCGCCCTTGCCGTGGTCGTGATAGAACGAGCCCATGTCGATGAGCGTATTGCCGATGCCGTCCTTGTCGCCGATTTCGGTGCGGATTTTCAACGCCTGCTTGTAACTGGCGAGCGCGGCGTCAGGCTTTCCGGTAGCGTCCTGAATGGAGGCGATCTGTTCGAGACTTGCGGCAGCGCCGCGCTTGTCACCGATCTTCTGTTTGATTTCGAGTGAGGCCTGGTAGTTCCGCAAAGCCTCGTCGGGCTTGTTCAGCATGCCGTAAGCGATGCCCATGGCTTGCTTGATGTTGGCGTCCTGCTGCTGATTGCCCAACTGTATGGCAAGGCTCGAAGCCCGCGAGAGGAAGTTGAGTCCTTCCTGAGGATTGCTGGCCTTGATCTCAACCCGGCCGCTGGCCAGCAAAGCGTCAGCGTTATTGGGGTCGTTAGAAACCACGGTTGCGAGCAGCTTGCGCGCCGCGTCAAAATTACCCGCCTGCTCGTAAAGTCCGGCGAGCGTGAGTTGCGTGTCCATGTCGCCCGGGTTGACCTTGGCCAGGGTTTCGTACGCGGCAATGGCCTTGGTGGTGTCGTTCATGATGCGGGCGTGGTTGGCCTCGATCAGATACTTTTCCGGAGCGGGAAGGCTGTCGCTGAAGCCGACGGCTTTGCGGGAAGCGCTTTCCGCCTGGTCGGAATATCCGAGCGCGGAATAAATCTGCGCCAGCTTGGAATAGGCGAGCGCAAAGTTCGGATCATCGGTCGTGGCCGCTTCCAGTTGCTTTTGCGCGTCAAGGTTGTTGCCGGCGCGAGCCAGTTGTATGCCGTTGTCGTACTCGCGCAAGGCCTGAACGGAGTTGGTAGAAGGCCGCAGGGCGTGGGCTTCCAGGTCTTTTAACACTTGCGGATTGGACGCCAACTTTTCACGGACGCTTTTGGCCAGCGCGTCGACTCCTGTAAGCAGTTCTTTTTCGCTGGCTACGTCCTGCTTAATCACCGTGCTTCGATCGTTGCGCAGATCAAGTACCGTGGCGTCAATTCGAATCTGTTCGCCGGCCTTTACGTACTGTCCGTAGACCACGGTATCGGCGTTGGTGAAGTCGGCAAGACGTTTCAGAGTAGCGACATCGACTTGAGACTGGCTGGAAATTTGTAGATCGCGCAGCACCTGATGCAGGCGGTCGGCGGAAACCATTCTGACTTGCGCGGATTGTCCGACATCGGTGCTGAGCATGTCGGAGAGACTTGATCCTAGCCAGTCCAGCTTAGGATCGCCCGACGAATTGTGAAACGGCATGATCGCCAGCGAAATCGCGGGACCAATCGGCGCGACCACAGGCGCGGGCGAGAAGAGAGTTTTGCGTAGTACGAATCCGGTGACCGCAAGTACCAGAGCGACCGCGATGCCTCCCAGCCACTGCCACTTGATGGTTTGTCCCCAGGGCTTGTCGCTGGTTTCGATGCGGATGGTGGCGGCGGCGCGCTTGCCCTGCCAGACCTCGAGATCTTCCAATACTTCGGAAACGTTTTGATAACGGACTGCCTGGTCGCGTTCCAGGCACTTGGTTACGATGTCCGAGAGCGCCGGCGGAATAGAAGCGTCGTGCTGCGAAACCGGGATCGCGCGTTCCTGAGTGCGTCTCAGCAGACTGGCGATAGCGCTCTCCGCGTGGAAAGGCATTTTGCCGGTGAGTAATTCGTAGAAGATCAGTCCCAGTGCGAACAGGTCGGAACGCTGGTCGAGTTCTTTGCCCAACGCCTGTTCCGGCGACATGTACTCCATGGTGCCGACGAGCGCGCCGCTCATGGTCATGCCGTCGCCACCGATGGTGCGGGCGAGACCGAAATCCATGACCAGCACCCGTCCATTGGTGTCGCGAATAATGTTCTGCGGCTTGAGGTCGCGATGGATGACGCCTACGCTATGAGCGGCGTCCAGCGCCTGGCAGACCTGGCGCATCACCTCGACGGCTTCTTCGGGAGAGAACTTCTGCTTCTCGCGAATGATGGAACGCAGGTCCTTCCCGTCGATGAACTCCATGGTGATGAACTTCACACCTTCGCCCTCACCGAGGTCGTAAATGCGGATTACGTTTTTGTGCGTGACCTGGTGCGAGAGGCGGAGTTCCTGCTTGAAGCGGTCGACGATAGCGGTGTTACGGGCGAGTTCCGGGCGAATGACTTTCAGCGCGACGGTGCGATTCAGCTCTTTGTCTTTCGCTTTGTAGACGGCGCCCATGCCGCCCTCGCCGAGGATGTCGAGAATCTCGTAGCGACCGGCGAGCACCATGCCGTTCTTGAAGAAATTCTCATCGCTGGGGAATTCGCCGCCGGAACCCGGCGCGGGCGTGCCCTCGTGCATAGTGGGCGCGTCGGAGGTTGGTCCCGCGTCAAAAATGGTTGGAGAATCGGGCGGAGTCAGAGAACCGGACGATGAACTTCCGCTGGAAACAGCCGCAGTGCCACCAACGAGCGTAGGAAAATCGTCGTCGGGATGGTTTCGGCCCTTGTTATCCATGGAACTGCTTGCCATTCCCTTAGGAGCCGCAATCACGGGGGAGTGACTAGGCATTTCAGCCTGAAACGGCTCCTGCAAGTGCAAGCAGTATATAACGGTGGACGAGGCTATCCAAGCTGTTGGCGGGATTGGACTTTCAAAGGTAACCTCACCGCTATTGGACGGCCGGGGCCTCTTCGAACTTGAAGAATTGCTCCACGTGGGTGACCTGCAACGCCTGCCGGACACGCTGATTGACGCCTTTTAGAGTCAGGGTGCGGCCCGCTTCCTTTTGCCGGTTCACGTAAGCGCCGACCAAAGCGCCGATACCGGCGGAGTGATGTAGGGAACGTTGGTGAAGTCGAGAACCAGTTTCGGCGACGCGTCGGTGCGGGCCTTGTTCTGAAATTCAAAGAGATTCGAGAGCAGCAATGGACCGTTGAGTCTGAGGATGCGCTCGCCGTCTTGCAGGCCGACGGTGTCCTCGATAGTTAAAGGCTCGGATTTCATGGGAGAAAATGGTAGCGCGGCGGGAGTGGCGGGTGTGTTAAAGGAGTGTTAATTTTGGGCAGCCGACAGCACTTAGGATTCAGGACTCAGGGCCGTTTCCGAGATCAGCAAGATCCCTTGGTGACTGAATGCTGACGGCTAGATGTTCTTGAAAAGTTCTTCCCGCGGATCTTCCGGATTCAGCTTTGCTAACTCGCGCAGGATTTCCTTGGAACGCTCATCGCGCGGCATGGGGACCTGGATCCTGATCTCGACGATTTCGTCTCCACGAGTTTCTTCTTTGGTGGCGGAGGGAACGCCTTTTTCGCGCAGGCGCAGTTTTTGGCCGGACTGGGTCCCGGGCGGAATTTTTAATAGCGTACGACCGTCTATGGTCGGGACTTCAATTTTCGCGCCCAGCGCGGCTTCGGTGGCGGAGATCGGTACGGTCAGGCGGATGTCGTCGCCTTCGCGCACAAATACCGGATGGTCGCCGGTGCGAATGATCACATAGAGATCGCCGGCTGCTCCGCCTCGGGCGCCAGCATTGCCACGTCCTTGCAGGCGGATACGCTGGCCGTCACGAGTTCCGGCTTTGATACGCACTTCCAATGGCTCGGTTTTTTCCGCCGTGCCTTCACCGTGACAGGTGCCGCAGGTGGAAATATTTTTGCCGGTACCGTGGCAGCGCGGGCAAGCCACGTTGAACTTCATGCGTCCGCCGGTCTGAGTTACTTGTCCCTTGCCGCCGCATTCGGGGCAGTTGCCGGCGGCTTCTACGTAGCCATTTCCGTGGCAGTTCTGGCAGGTCTCGCGGCGCGCGATGTTCAGCCGCATTACGCCGCCGCGGATCGCCGTCCAGAAGGGTACGTTGACCTGATATTCGAGATCGGATCCGGCCTCGGCCTGCTGAGGAGCGCTGGGCGCCCCGCCGCGGCCGCCGAACATTCCTGAGAAGATGTCGCGAAAGCCGCCGGATGCTCCGGGGCCAGCGCTGGGCGGGCGTTTTTGTCCGCCTTCGAAGAGATCGGAAAAGTCGAAGCCGCCGAAGTCGAATTGCGCGCCTTGTCCTGCGCCCGGCTGGGCGTTGCGGAATCCGCTGAAGTCGGGGCCGGGGCTTGATCCGCCGCCGCGGGCGTAAGCTTCGGCCGCTGCGGGATCGATGTTGTCGGAATAAAATCCGACCTGATCGTACATTTTTCGTTTTTTCGGATCGCTTAGAACATCGTTGGCTTCGGAGATCAGCTTGAAGCGCTCTTCCGCAGATTTGTCGCCGGGGTTTACATCGGGATGATACTTCCGCGCCAGCTTGCGAAAAGCTTTGCGGATTTCGTCAGCCGAAGCAGACTTCTTGACCCCTAAGGTCTCGTAATAATCTTTCTTGGTGGTGGTGGGCATGGTTCGTGCTTAGTAACTATAACGTGTCATCCAAAAAATCTGTCATCCTGAGCGGAGCATGAGTGAGCGAAGCAAAACTCATGCGCAGTCGAAGGACCTCGTGTCACTTAAATTCTTATACGGCCCCGCAAGGAGTTCTCATCCAGGAATTCCTCGCGAAGTCCATCTCACTGCCGGCGCTATGGGGTCCTTCGACTCCGTGTCCGC
>DATBAT010000428.1:0-3448 GCA_036271375.1 Terriglobales bacterium | reverse complement strand
AGCGTCTGCCGCGGAATAGCGTTCTTCGTCCACGCTACTTTGTAGCGTTCAAGGTCCATTTGCGCCTCCGCCAACAGGTTGTTGTCGCGTTCGAGCGCGCCCTCCGCCTGCTGCAACTGCGCCTGGTAGGTGCGCGGATCGATATCGATCAGTGGGTCGCCCTTCTTTACAAACTCACCTTCGTGGTAGTGGACCGCCGTGATTATTCCGCTCACCTGCGGCGATACCGAAACCGTATAAATAGGGGTGACGGTTCCAATCGCCCCTACATAGATCCCCAGGCTCCCGCTCTTGGCCGTCGCTACTGTTACCGGTACCGGACCACCGCCCGCGCCGCCACCGCGCCGTCCGCCGCCCTGGCCGGCCGCAGCAGTTGCGGGTTTGTGATGTATGACGGCCCATGCCAACAATCCGAACAGGGCCAGCACCACCAGCCATACCCAGATATGTTTTTTGCGGCGTGGCGGTTCGGACGCAGGGGGCAACTGGCGGTTCGGCGCTATGTAATCCTCAGAGATTCTCGTGTCCATCTGGCTTTCGTGCGTGCCGGCAAGGCACACCTGCGGAAAAAGTCGCGTGTCTAAGCTTCACATTCTAAATTCAATAGACGAGCCATAAGGGTATTGAATGGTAAAGAAAAGTAAAGAAACGGGGCCGTTTGCAGTCAATCTGTGGGAAGCTCATCGCCCCGGGCGGGTTGCAACCTTTCGATTTCTCGATTTACCTATCGACTTATGGTCATGGGCAAATGAGGCGAAAAAGAGCCCCTACACCACAATCCGATTCACAATCGCGTGATTCGCCAGCCGGTTGGCCTCTTCATTATCTTCACGGCGAATGTGGACAATGCGGAAATCGAGATCGCGCGCCAGGCGGCGGCAGGTCCAGTTCAGGGAATAAAGACGCGACGAGCGGCATTCGTACTCGCCGTTCATTTGTTTCACCACCAGCTCGGAATCGGAAAAGACGCGCAGGGTCTTGGCATCGAGGCTCAGGGCGTGTTGCAGTGCTTCAAGAAGCGCGACGTACTCGGCGACGTTGTTGTCCTGGTGGCCGATCCATTTGGCGATCTGGACTCGTTCGCCATCCGGCTTTTCAATGACCACGCCAATGCCCGCTGGTCCCGGGCTACCATGACATCCACCATCGACGTACGCCACAAAATGAGACATCCAGCTTCCTATCAACACAATGCAGCAAAGTCTTGTGCAAGGTCAAGAGATTCGTATGGTGCGCGCCGGGTTTGTTACTTGTGCAAAATTGTGTGAACAAACAGGCAGAAATTCCACGCACTTGAAACGCAAGCGTTACTTTTCAATGAATTGCACAGCCCATTTTGTGTGTAACAAAAAAATCGAATTGCACAATTCTTGGGTGTTGACTTTTGTGAATGCTCCGTTAGTATCCCGAATGTCGACGGTCGAAAGGGTTAGCGAAAATAAATCGTTGCTGATCCGAAGTAGGCTGAGTGACTAGCCAGGCCGGGTGACCGGCAGAGCTTCCAGACCCGAAAAAACCGACGGTTTTGCGAGAAATCCGCCGGGGTCAGGAACTGCGAAAGCAGTGGTCGCATCAAGGGCTGTGACGGTGCGTGCATCCACGCTGTAAGCTCCCTCGCAGGAGCAGGCAGCTAGAGCATAACCAATGTCACAGCCTTTCTAATTTTCAGGCCATCATTCTTTACGTTGTCTCAAGCTTTTCTTCTTCAACTCCCTCCAAAGCCGCCGCATGGCGGCTTTTTTGCTTCTAATCCAGAGTTGCCCACGAGCGCTTGCCCCTCACCCGTCCGCGGCAATGCGCGTGTAAACTGATTCGCGCAGGAGAACTCCCCCATGCCCGACGACCCAAACCTTCCGCCATCTCAATCAGCGTCTTCAGACCCACAGCCTTCAGACTCTGCTGCGGAAAAACCTGCTCCTGCGGAATCCGTCGCCACACCCACTTCCGTACCTGCGCCGATCTCCTCCGTGCCACCTTCGCCAAGGCCCGTTCCTCCGCCGCCGAGACCGCCCCAAGCGAAGAAGAAAAAAGACGTCTCACTCGATCCTGCGCACGTCCCCATGACGGAAGAATTTGATCGCGCCAAGTGGACGCTCCCGCCCATCGGCATCGTCCTAATCGGCATCGGGATCGTCGCCGTCGTCGCAGCCATCCTCGCCTTCAGCGAGCGCGCCAAGCCCGTCGTTGCCGGTGGAATCGACAATATCTCCGCCGTGCAGATGCAGGACAACACGGTCCTCGTCGCGGTGCAGGTGCACATCGCGAACTCCACCGGCAAGCAGTGGTTTATTCAGAGCATTAAAGGAACGGTGAAAACCGACCAGGGCGAACAAAGCGACGATGCCGCCACCGCCACCGATTCGCAACGATACTTTCAGGCATTTCCGGCGCTCGGGCAGGCCGGCACCCAGGTCTTGAAGTTCGACCAGAAACTCGCTCCCGGCGAAAAGGAAAGCGGCACCGTAGTTTTCAGCTTCCCCATCACTAAAGATCAGTTCGATCAGCGCAAGTCGCTCACAGTAACGCTTCAGCCCTTCGATAATCTGCCGGTGACATTCACCAAGTGAGTGGTGCCGGCTTCAAAAATCGTGATTGAAGGGGCGCGGCTTCAGCCGCGCCGTCCAACCCAAGAAAAATGGGCTTTAGCCGCTGAGATCAAATTCCCGCCGTATCGTGATTCGCGGCAAACACCACACGGTTCACCGGACTGCGAAAAGGTAAAGCGTCCTTTGCCTCCTCGGAGGCAACAGCTACTCTCGATTTTCCGCCACCGCTCACACCCGAGTGGCTGGAAATCGTCATCCAAATACAGGTGCTTTCAATCCCATTTTTCGTCGGCAACAGAATATGAAAATCCTGCTCGCAACTCATAACGTCGAACTCGGTTTGCTTCGGGTAAAGGTGCTCGAGTCGGAGGGCCACGAAGTAGAAATTGGAGTGCAAGAAAAGCAGTTGATGGCCCTGCTCGCCTCGCGCCGCTACGATCTGTTGCTCGTATGCCACTCGCTGCCGGAAGACGTGTGCCAGCAAATCGCCCATGCCTACCGCATGATGAACCCCGATGGGCACGTTGCCGGAATTTTGCGGCACGACTGGGACGATAGCGCCTGCGGCACCCAGAAGTTCGACGCCCAAGTCTCCGGCATCAGCGGCCCCAACGCGCTGGTGAACATGGTTCGCCATGTCGGACGCCAGTCGGCGAGTTCGGCGTAAGCTTAGGCTCACCCGCTTCGCCGGCGCACCGAACTGTCGTAAGATGATGGAGTCACCCGTGCGAAAGTGGCGGAATTGGCAGACGCACCAGACTTAGGATCTGGCGCCGCAAGGCGTGGGGGTTCGAGTCCCCCCTTTCGCACCAACAAGTTGCAGCCGCATCGGTTCAGAGCTTTTTCCTGCTGTGCCTAGTTTTGTGCCCACCTGAGTGTTTTCCTGTTCGGCTGAGTTGATC